>JAJVID010000181.1 GCA_022072205.1 Acidobacteriota bacterium | reverse complement strand
CACGAACTCGATGCGGTGATCGCAAACCTGCGCGACGTGGCGTCGAATCCGGATTCGCGCGACGAGATTTATGAAGCCGCGCGGCTGTTGCGCCGCTGCACGGAGATTGCCCGCGTGCTGGTCGAGCAGTTCACGATTCTGGAGACGATGTTGCCGACGCACTTCCTGGCCTTTCGCGGACGGCTGCGCCCGGCCAGCGGCTTTCAGTCCGAACAGTTCCGCGAGATCGAATTCCTGTGCGGTTTGAAAGACGAAAAGATGATGCGCTATCACGAGCCGACGCCGGAGATGCATGCAAAGCTCGAACGGCGTTTGCGCGAGCCTTCGCTGCGCGATGTCTTTTTCGATGCGCTGAACGCGCTTGGCGTGATGCCTGAGTTGAGACCGGACGCGACGGATGAAGAGAAGTTCAACGCGCGCGCCGAAGCCATCCTGGCCGTCTACCGCGACGAGCGCAGGCGCCGCGACTGGATTGACGTTTGCGAGCGGCTGACCGAATTCGACGAACTGATCGTCGGCTGGCGTCTCCGCCACATCCAGATGGTCGAACGGACAATCGGCGTCAGGATGGGCACGGGCGGCAGCGGCGGCGCTTCGTATTTGAAAGTGACGCTCGACAAAAAATTCTTTCCTGAATTGTGGGCGGCAAGGTCGTTGCTGACTGAAAGTTGATCCGATGAAACTCGTAATTTTCGATATTGACGGAACGCTGACGCAGACCAGCCGCGTTGACGAAATCTGTTTCGCGCGCGCTTTCAGCGACACGCACGGCGTCAACGTCGTCGCCGGCCAGTGGATCAGTTGCCCGCACGTCAGCGATTCGGGCGTTACGCAGCATCTGTTCCAGTATCATTTCGGGCGCGATCCGCACGACCACGAATCGAGCGCGCTCAAACGACGTTTGGTTGACCTGCTCGAAGAGCATCACGGGATGGATCGGTCGTACTTCGCCGAGATTCCCCGCGCGGCTGAGACGTTCAATCACCTCGTGGATAATCGCGGCTGGGTGAAGGCGATTGCGACCGGGTGCTGGCAGGCGTCGGCTGAGATGAAACTGCGCGCCGCGAGCATCAATTATCAAGGCGTTCCGGGAGGTTTCGCCGAAGACGGAGTAGCGCGCGAATCAATCGTCGGCGCGGCCATCTCGCGTTCACGAAATCATTACCGGCGCGAAAATTTCGATTGCATTGTCTCAGTCGGCGACGGCGTCTGGGATGTCAAAACTGCGGCGCGGCTCGGACTGGCTTTCGTCGGCGTGGGCAGCGGCGCGCGGGCCGAGATGTTGCGCGAAGCCGGGGCGAAGCGCGTCATTCCTGATTTTGAAGACGCCGATCATTTCTTCAATTGTTTGAATGAGGCTGAAGCCCCCCAGTTGTGATGAACAATGTCTGGAGGAACTATGGATGAATTGATCTCTTACCGCTCGCGATTTCCGATCCTCGAAAAAACGCTTTACCTGATCAACCACTCGCTCGGCGCGATGCCGGAACGCGCTTACGACCGGCTGCGCGATTACGCTGAGATGTGGGCGACGCGCGGGATTCGCGCCTGGGAGGAAGGCTGGTGGGATGCGCCGGTCGCTGTCGGCGACAAGATAGCGCGGATCATTGGCGCTGATCCGGGTTCGGTGGCGATGCATCAGAACGTTTCGGTCTGCCAGTCAATCATCATCTCCTGCTTCGATCTTTCGCAGAAAAGAAACAAGATCGTTTACGAGGCGATGAACTTTCCGTCGGTGATGTATGTTTACGAGGCCCACGCCCGCGCCGCCCGCGCCCGCATCGTCGAAGTTCCGAGCGACGACGGGATCACGATTGACACCCAGCGGATGGTTGATGCGATTGACGAAGAGACGCTGCTCGTGCCGATTTCGCATGTGCTTTTCAAGAGCGCTTACATTCAGGATGTCAAAGCCATCGTCGAGAAGGCGCACCGCGTCGGCGCGCTGGTCGTGCTCGACGCTTATCAATCGGCAGGCACGGTTCCGTTCAGCGTCAAAGAGCTTGATGTTGATTTCGCCACAGGCGGATCGGTGAAATGGCTGTGCGGCGGGCCGGGCGCGGGTTATTTGTACGTGCGGCCCGAATTGCGCGACAAGCTGGAGCCGAAGGTCACTGGCTGGATGGCGCATCGCGCGCCGTTCGCATTCGAGCCGGGCGAGATTGATTACGCCAGCGACATTCATCGCTTCCTGCACGGCTCGCCGGCAATCCCGGCTCTGTACGCGGCTGAGAGCGGTTACGACATCATCAATGAGGTCGGCGTCGAACGCATCCGCGCGAAATCAATTCGGCAGACCTCGCGGTTGATCGAACTGGCTGACGAACAGGGCTGGCGCGTCAATTCGCCGCGCGATTCATCGAAGCGCGGCGGCTCGGTGATCATTGGCGCTCCGCACTCGGGCGAAGTGGTGCGCGAACTGTCGGCGCGCGATGCGCTGGTTGATTACCGTCCCGGCGCGGGCATTCGCATTGGCCCGCATTTCTTCAACACCGACGAAGAGGTCGAACGGATCGTTCACGAGATCAAAGACATTCTCGAAACGAAAGCTTACGAGAAACACCTGGCCGCGAGTGGCGCGAAATCCTGAGAGCGGGATGTTTGGAAACTCACATTCCGAATCTTTGTTCGCATCGTAACATTGCCGTCGTTAAAGTACCGGGAACGGTAGTGACCGGGTTTAGAAAGGAGACGCAATGAAAAAGCTGATCGCTATTCTGATCGTATGTCTGTCGCTCGGCGTCTATTGTCTGGGGCAAACGTCGAAGCAACCGTCGAGATCAAAAGGAAAGGCAGGAGCGAAGATGGAGTCGAAGGAGATCGAAAAAGTAGTCAAGACCGAAGAGGAATGGCAGAAGATTCTGACGCCGATGCAATTTTACGTGATGCGCAAGAAGGGCACCGAGCGCGCCTTCACGGGTGACCTCTGGGACAACCACGAAAAAGGCGTCTACCTTTGCGCCGCGTGCGGGCAGGAGTTGTTCAGCTCGAAGACCAAGTTCGATTCGGGCACGGGCTGGCCGAGTTTCTGGCAGCCGGTGGCGAAAGAGAACGTCGAAACCGAAAATGACGACACCCTCGGCATGCGCCGCGTCGAAGTGACGTGCAGCCGCTGCGGCGCGCATCTCGGCCACGTCTTCGACGATGGCCCGCGTCCGACCGGATTGCGATACTGCATCAATTCGGCCTCGCTGAAATTTGCGAAGCAGTGAAGGGAATGGGGAATGGGGAATGGGAAATGGGAGAGCGCCTTGTTTCCTATTCCGCATTCCGCATTCCGCATTCCCCATTCCCCATTCTGGATTCCCCATTCATTTGATCTGAATTGTGACGGCGTTCGCGGGCCTACCGTCAACTGTCAAAATCACGTCAACTACGCCGCGTCCGGCCAGCGTGCGCGGGATGCGGATGTTCGATTGATCCAGCCCGACGAAGCCATCCACCGGCCCCGCATAGAGCATTTCAACACTCGTCCCTCCGACAGTCGCGGTCACCGCCGTGAGACTGCTGCGGTAACGGAATCCGGTTCCGTACAGAATCAGGAACATCTGATCGCTCGACGCGCCCAGGTCAATCGGCGCCGGGACGAATTTGTTCTGGCCGGAATCGAACCGCGCGACAGGTTCGTAAATCTGCGTCCCGTCGCTCTTCAATCTCAAAGCCACCGCCGCCGCAACGTCCTGGCCGCTGGCGTTGGCCGTGAAGAGTCCGGGAGCGATTGTCGTGATATTCATCGTTCCGGTCGAAACTGTGCTGTCGCCGCTCGTGACGATGATGGTCGCGGGACCGTTCACCGTTCCAGCCGGGATTTGAAGATTGATCTGTGACGGAGCGGCGAAAAAGAGCGGCGCGGAACGTTCAGCGCCCAGGCTGTCTCTGATTTTGACCGACGTGCCCGCCAGCGTTGTCGGCAGCGGAATGGATGTCGCTGTCTGAACTCCCGTCGAGAGTTTGTCGCCGAACGCGGCCACGATTGATTCGCCTGCCAGTTCGGTTCCGGCGAAGCTGGCGGCGGAAACGCTGGAGATGGGCGGTGTGCTCGATCTGAGTTTCAGATGGCGAATGCGATTGTTGACCGTATCGGCGAAGATCATATCGCCGTTGGACAGCGTGATGATGTTGGCCGTGACCTGAACGTCGTTGGTGGCCGTGCCGGGATTCGGCAGATTCAACCTGGCCTGTGCGCCCGCGCCTTCGTCGCCGGAAAAGCCCGCCGATCCCGTGCCCGCCACGACGCTTGTTCTGCCTAGACCCGCGCCAGCGGCTTCGAGATCCAGAATCTGATGAGTCCCGGCGTTCGTGATGAAGATTTTGCCCGTGTTATCAACCGTCAGATCGCGCGGGCGATTGATGTTGATCGCGCTGTCGGCGATCACGCTGAACGCGCCGCCGCCGGCCGCGACCTGGCGGATGATGCGGTTGTTGCGGGTGTCGGCGATGTGCAATCGCCCTGATCCGTCAAAAGCGATTCCGGTCGGCCCGCTCAGCGTTTGCGTATTGCCGTCGCCATAAACCGTGCTGACTATCCCGGTCTGCGCTTCGATCTGGCGGATGCGGTTGTTGCCCTGATCGGCGATGTAGAGATTGCCTGCGCGGTCAACCGCAATGTCAGTGGGAAAGAATGCGACCTTGTTGGCCGACAGTCCGTCGCCCAGCGTCTGCGGATTCGTCGGAGGGCGAACGCCTGCGATGTCTTTGACGTGGCCCGGCGGGATGACGACTTTGGCGTCGCCTCCGTTCGGGAAGAACGTCACGTCGGCGTTCGATGTGTTGAGAAAGCGGATCACTCCGCTGCGGCGGCCCGTGACCGATGTCGGCGGAATTTTGATCAACGCGCCCGCCTGCGAATCAACGATCAGAACGCCGTTCGGCGTAGCGGCCAATCCCTGAGGCGTCAAAAACGTCGCAGTCGTCACGCGGTCATCCATCTGCGGGTCGCCCACTTCCCGGTTGAGCGTGACGATCTGGCCGGGCTGAACCGTAGTGGCGAAAGGCGTCGTCAGGAAGAGCGTGACCGGCGCGGATGTGCGATTGACGAAGCGCAGGCGATTGTTGCCCGTGTCGGAGATGAAGAGATTGCCGAGCGCGTCAACCGCCGCTCCGGTCGGGACGAAAAGCTCTGCGCTGGTCGCGGGCGTGCCGTCGTAAGGCGAAGGCAGCCCATTGCCGGCGACCGTGTTTATTTGCTGCGGCGCAATGTTTGTTCCCGCAATGGACACCGGCGCGTTGCTCAGATTGACGTAGCGCACGCGCTTGAATCGAAAATCGGGAATAAAAAGCCCCTTCGCATCAACGGCCAGAATCAGAGTCTTGCTGGCGGTGCTGTCGGGAATGCTCAAACTCGCCTGAGTCGCCGGGCCGTTGTCGCCACAGGCCGGAGTGGCGCCTGTGTCGCATAAAAGCATGCTCGAATTGCCGGCGACCACCGTCTTGACGCCCGCTGGCGTGATGCGGATGACTTGCTGGGCATTGCCCAGCGCCGCGTAAGCGTCGCCGTTCGCGGCGGTCGTGATGCCGGTCGGATATTCCAGATCGGTCGCCAGCGAAGAGATGATCCCGCTCGAATTGACCTTGCGCACGATGCCCGCGACATCTCGCGCGTCTCCACCGTCGGCGATCAGCAGATTGTTGTTGTTGTCGAACGCCAACCCGATAGGCGTCACGAGCCGGGCCTTGTTGGCAGGCCCGCCGTCGCCACCGCTCGAACCGGAGCCGCCACCCGCAACCACTGTTCGATTGCCCGAAGCGTCGAGCTTGAAAACCAGGCGCCCGCTGCTGAAGTAAAGCTCGCGCGTCGCGGGATGAATCGTGAGCGCGCGGAAATCGGCGAGGTCGGGCATCGAGATGGTGTTGATCGTCGCGGGCGCGATGGTTTTGCCGTAGACGGTCGCGCTTTGCGTCCCGACATTGATGACGCGGATCGCCGAATACGCCGGAATCGTCAGATAAAGAAGACTGCCCGAAGGTTCAATCGCAACGCCGGTGATCTCCGCCAGATCGGCGTCACGCGGCGGAATGCCGTCATTCGTCTGTGTGCCGCCGCCCGCGATCAGGTTGATGCTGTTGGGCTGAATCGCCACCCCGGCGAGCGTGACCGCGCTGGCAGTCGTGTTGACGAAACGCAGGAGACTCGACCCGTCAACTTCGTCAATTACGTAAAAGCCGCGTCCCATCGGGTCGAGCGCAACCCCGGTCGGCAAAACCATCGGCGCCTGCCGCGCCTGCACGTTCGAGCCGAACCCGCCCCCGGCTATCGTCGTGATCACAGTATCAGTTGCGGCGGCCGAACCGGAGGAAAGTTTTAGAGAATGCGCGGAGACTCCCGTCCACAGAGTAAAACCTGAAACTGCAAGAACCAGAATAAAAGTCGCAATCAGCAATCGTCGTGAGGATGAGGCAAGTTCGCTATCCGTGAACCTGGAAGTGTTCATCTTTTAACTGCTCCTGTGGCGTCTGCTACTGTCATGGTTTATCGCGGCGGTTCGGGCGTGGTTATTCGCGCGCGGGTCGTTGAGCAACCGTCATTCATTATCGAAGGGGCAAAATCGGTGGTCGGGCCGGTGGTCAAATTTGCTGGCGCGAAGAGCGGAAACGAATTCAGAGCGGATCAAAAAAACAGCGATCAAAGATTGGGGCAATAGAGACGCTAGCGAATGTCGTCAGCCGCTTCAGGCCGGCATTAGATCACTAAGCCGCTCGCCAAGTCAACATTTTCATCCTCTTGGAATCGGCGTTCAGGCGAGTCAGCAGGCGCTCAATCAGGTTCTATAGATTTCAAGAAGAAGGAATGACGCCGACGGAGTAGCGCAACCAGCCATGGTTGCGCCCGCGTAGTTGGCAAGGCTCTTTCTGCCAGCAGCGCTATGGCCAATTATCTGCAAAGAGGCCCTGCCAAACCTATGCTTAGTGGTGTGGAAAACCGCTTGTGGTGAGAAGTCTTAGCGCGCGGAAATTGTTGGAATCGTGGAAAAGCCGGATTCCTTCAATCACCTTCCGCGTGGTGCGGCGCTTTTCGATTTGCCCGGGCGCGGGCTATTGGAAGCTGTCCAGCGCAGCCTGTTCATCTTCGTAAATCTCGAAGACGGTCAGCAGCTTCGTGATCATCAGCAGGTCTTTGATCTTCTTCGGCAGGCTGAGCAGTTTCAGGCGGCCGCCGGTGTTCTTCGTCGTCGTGTAGCGCGATACCAGTTCGCCTATGCCGGAACTGTCAACGTAGCTCACTCCGCCCAGGTTCAGGACGATCTTGTTGCGGCCCGAATCGAGCAGGCTGCTGACGGCTTCGCGCAATTGCACGCTGCCTTCGCCAATAGTGATCTTGCCGAACATTTCCAGAATGACTACATCGCCTACAGCGCGTTCTCTAATTTCCAACTGCATCTTGCTTATGATCTCCTTCGCTCACGTCGTGTGACGGTTGCTTCGGCGCGCGGCGTTTGGACATCGAGACGATCATCCCGCCATCGGGATGGCGTTCGTATTCGACGCTGTCCATGAAAGTGCGCATGTAAAGAATGCCGCGGCCCGCCGGGTTGAGCAGATTGTTCGGATCGAGCGGATCGGGAAGAGTCGCCGGATCGAAACCTTCTCCGTAATCGCGGATAGTCACGCGCAGCGCGTCAACGCCGATTGTGTAGCGGATGTCCACGCTTTTCTGCTGATCGTACTTGTTGCCGTGCTCGACCGCGTTGGCGACCGATTCGCGCACGGCCATGTTGATCCAGTAGGCCGATTCTTCATCAAAGCCGATCATGCTCGTGATGTTGTCTGTCAGAGTCGTGACCAGATCAATGAATTCGAGCTGACTGGCGATGGTCAATTCGACCACGTTTTCGGCTAGCATCATAAGCCGGGATTTCCTTTTCAGGCTAAATTTGATCTGACAATTTGTTCTGTTAAGATGCTCGCGAGTCTGTAGACTTCGACGATTACGGTCAGGCGCGCACTGTGTAACACAGCGTAAAAAGCGCTGTCAAGACGGGCCTCCCGCGAGATTCTTAATCATCAACTTGATATTCAGGTTGGCGACATACGCTACGCCGCATTCATCACGAAAGTTCCGAAGCAAGCAATAAATCAGATGTCCGAATTGAAAAATCCATCCGCAAAAGTTGTTAGAGTCACATCCGCCGCCAGATTGCGCGGCGATTTCCAATTGCCTGGAGACAAATCCATCTCGCACCGAAGCGCGATGTTCGCCGCAATCGGCGCAGGCGTTTCGAGATTGAGCAATTATTCATCGGCGCGCGATTGCCAGAGCACGCTTGATTGCCTGGAAGCGCTGGGAGTGAAAGTTAAACGCGAGCCGAATTTAATTACGGTTGAAGGCGCCGGGTTGGATGGATTGCGAGAAGCGTCGCGCGCGCTCGATGTAGGCAATTCAGGCTCGACGATCAGAATGCTGTCGGGCATTCTGGCCGGGCAGAATTTTACGACCGAAATCACAGGTGATGCGAGCATTCAGCGCCGTCCGATGAAACGCGTCATTGATCCGCTCGCGCTGATGGGCGCGCGCATCGAAGCGCGCGAAGGCAATTTCGCGCCGCTCAAAATTCACGGCGGCAATCTGCGAGCGATTGAATACACGCCGCCGGTCGCAAGCGCGCAGGTCAAATCGTGCGCGCTACTGGCCGGGTTGTTCGCTGACGGCAAGACGACGGTTATCGAAAAGACGCCGACCCGCAATCACACCGAAGTGATGATGCGCGAATGCGGCGCGGCGATTGAGGTTGAAAAGACCGAAGACGGCGAAAGAATTTCGGTCGTAGGGCGAAAGCCGCTCGGCGCGCTCGGCGATTACACCGTCGCGGGCGATCTCTCGTCGGCGTCGTTCTTCATCGTTGCGGCGTTGATTACGCCCGACGCCGAGTTGCGGCTGCGCCATATCGGAGTCAACTCTTCGCGCGCCGCGTTGATTGACGTATTGAAGAGCGTCGGGGCGCGCATCGAGATTGAAAACCCTCGCATCGTTCACGGCGAACCCGTAGCCGACATCTTCATCCGATCATCCGTTTTGAAAGGCGATCTGGAACTTACCGGCGCAGTCATCGCCAACCTGATTGACGAAATCCCGATCCTCGCTGTCGCGGGCGCGCGACTCGACGGAACACTGACCATCCTTGACGCGCGCGAACTGCGCGTCAAGGAGAGTGACCGCATACGCTCAATCGTGGGCAATCTGCGCCTGATGGGCGCCGAGGTCGAAGAGTTCGATGACGGATTGCGCTTGAAAGGCGCGCAGCGGCTGCGAGGCGCGCGGGTTGATTCATTCGACGACCACCGCATCGCAATGGCGTTCGCCGTCGCGGGATTGATCGCTGAAGGCGAGACGGAAATCGTCAACGCCGACGCGGCTTCGGTGTCGCTGCCCGAGTTCTACCAACTGCTGGCCACATGCGGCGCGAACATTCAGAAGTAGTTCCCGCAAAATGCAATCCGCAATCCGCAATCCGCAATCCGCAATCTTCCTGGTGGGCTTCATGGCCAGCGGCAAATCAACCGTTGGCCCCGTGCTCGCCGCAAAGCTCGACCGCCGGTTCATTGATCTCGACCGGGTGATTGAAGCAAACGTCGGCTGCTCAATCGTCGAATTGATCGCGCGCGAAGGCGAGGAGCGTTTCCGCCAGATCGAAACCGAAACCTTGCGTGAGGTGGCGTCACGTGGCGCGGCAGTCATCGCTCCCGGCGGCGGCGCGATCACGCGGGAAGAGAACCGCGAATTGATGCGGCGCCTCGGAGGCGCCATCTGGCTCGACGCGCCTTTCGATCTGTGTTGGCGCAGGATTCAGCAGGACGGAGCGACGCGCCCTCTGGCTCCGAACGAAGCGTCGGCGCGTGCGCGATACGAGCAGCGATTGCCGCTTTACCAGCAAGCCTCGATTCACATCCCGATCAACGAATCTCAAACACCTGATGACATCGCCGAAATGATCATCGAACGTCTTCGCAAAGTCGCGGAAGAGCAGGAAGCGATTATTTTCTGAAGCTGAAATTGCTGAAAGAGACGCCGACGCCCGTGGTCAACAGCAGATCGTTATTCTTCGATCCGAGCACGGGATCACTGAGATAGCGATTGCTTGCGGTGACCTGCCAACTCAGCCATCTGGTCAGTTTCGTGTTCAGTGAAGAATCGAAGGTGACACGATATTCGCCGGTGTTGGAAAGATTCGGGAAGAATTGCAATCTCTCCCTGAACAACACGCGGTCCGAAAGTTTGAGTGACAGTTCCTCTCCCGCCAGTATCTCACCGGAATTGCGCTTCACGCCGTTCGAGAAATTCTCGCGGTTGTACGATCCGCCGCCGAAAACCTGAAATTGCGTGCGTTCGTTCTTCACGATGTAGTGGCCGAGACCGCCGCCGAGCACGGCGCGCAAATCCAGCAATTGAATCTCATTGTATTCAAAGTCGGCGAAACCGAAGGCCGAAAGCCTGTTGGTCAGCGCGATCTCGTATCTCCCGCCTCCGCGAATCGCGTTGGCCGTCGTTTCAGTCACGCCTTTATTTTTGTTCTTAGCGTTGATGTAGGCCGCGTACAGCGAAGTCTTATCCCGCCCTGACTGCCGGTTGAGGTTTGAACCCAGCGCCAGCGTGTTGGTGCGTGTGTTTCCGGTTGTCAGGCTATAGCCGAAATCCAGGCCTCCGCTCCACAGATCGAGCCAGCTTGGCTTCAGCATTCGTTCGTATTCATCCTGAACAGGCTGTGACCGGATCGCCTGCACCGAGGCGCGTTCGAGCGAAACAGTGTCTGCGTCTTTGGGCGAGACTTCGTATTTGCCCTCCCTGGTCGCCACCGTTCCAGTCACCGTCTTGCCTTCGCTCAGAGCGAAATAGAGCGCTTGATCGGAAGATATTTGCGCAATCGCTTCGGCGGAGATCGTCACTGTCCCGGCGTAATCGGTTTTGATGACCAGAGTTTTACTATCCGCCTTGATGATTGTTCCCGTTATGCGATCACCGTTGTTGAGTTTTACTTCATCGGCCAGAGCCTGCGCGCTCAACCCCAGACACGATAAGCACAGCGCGGCCAGTAAGACCATCTTTCGAGTCATGCTCTTTTCTCCCAAATGGATTTATCAGTGGTTTCGGCCAAAGATGCCGGTCAATCGCTAAAAATGCAATGCGTAAAGCTACGGGTTTCCCAACCGCCATAGTGAGGCTGGAGGGCGTGGCAGGAAACCGGGTTGCCGGTGGAGCCTTGAGCAAAGACGCCAGAATCGGAATCCGGGCAGTGAGCGTTCCCGCTGAATTGCCTGCGATGCAATTCGATATTGAATGGTGAATGCGGCGTGATAAAGCGGATCGGTAGGTTGAAGAGGTTGGCGTTTATCAGTGAACAAGCAGTCGCAATCACGGATCGAAGTATACGGATGAAGCGCGCATTTGCCCAGCATTCAACCTGGCGTCAATCGGTTGCTGTTAGACTCGAAACCGCAGATTACTCGCGCGGCTCACGGTGATAAAGGTCGCGCCAGGCTGAGAGGTAGGGCGAATGGCCATCTTCAGATTCGCGCAGTTGTTTGATCACCGGATGGGTGAATTTGTTGACGATGGAGTTGATCATCACCCGCAGCGCCTGCTCCTGATCTTCGTTCAGATCGCCCAATCGTTTGCGGCTGCGTTCCAGCTCCAGAAGAGCTATTTCGCTGACGTGCTGGTGGAATGCGCCGATCACGGCGTTGAGATCGCCTTCGGCCAGCGCGCGGACGAAGAGTTCGGCTTCGGCCTCGATGATCTCTTCGGCGCGCATCGCCTCGCGTTCGCGCATCGAGCGATTGGCTTCGGAGATTGATTCCAGGTCGTCAACGTCGAAGAGGAAGGCGTTGTCAAGCCGCCCGATGGCCGGATCAACGTTGCGCGGGACTGAGATGTCAACAAAGAGCATTGGGCGGTTGCGGCGGCGTTCGAGCGCGCGGCGGACGTGGTCAGCGTGAACCAGATAGTTCGGCGCGCCCGTTGAACAGATCAGGATGTCGGCCTCCGGCAAAACCTTCTCGAATTCTTCAGAGGGCACGGGCTGGCCGTTCATCTCCTGCGCCAGCGCGGCTGCGTTCTCGAACGTGCGGTTGACGATCAACAACCGATTGGCGCCATAATTCAAAAGATGTTTGGCCGCAAGCTCCGCCATCTCGCCCGCGCCCAGCAGCATCACCGCGCTGCCTTTCAACTCTTCAAAGACTTTTCGCGCCAGTTCGACGGCGACGAAGCTGATCGAAACGGCGCTCGACCCGATGCCGGTTTCGTTGCGGACGCGTTTGGCTACGGCGAAGGCGCGGTTCATCAGCCGCGTCAACTTGTGGCCGACGACGGCGGCTTCCTGCGCGCGTTGAAAAGCCTCTTTGACCTGTCCCGTGATCTGCGGCTCGCCCACGACCATCGAATCGAGCGACGATGTGACGCGGAAGACGTGGCGGATCGCGGCCTGGCCGTCGAGGTTGTAGCAATGTTTTTGCAGCGTAGCGGGATCGCAGTCGTGAAAGCGTTTCAGGAAATCGTGAAGGCGTGAAAGGGCATGGTCTGGCTGCCGGAAGCCGTTCGGAGTCGCAGCGATCAGTTCGACGCGGTTGCAGGTGGAAACGATCATCCCCTCGCTGATGATCTCGCGGTCAACCAGTTCCCGCAGCGCGTCCGCCAGGCGCGGTTCGGCGAACGCCAAACGCTCGCGCACTTCCACGGGGGCCGTCTTGTGACTGGTTCCGACTAAAACAATGCTCATATGATTGCGGATTGCGGATTGCGGGTTGCGGATTGCGGATTGCGGATTGAAGAGTTTTTTTGGCTGTCTTTCAATCCGCAATCCGCGATCCGCAATCCACAATCATCCAAAGACGTGATAACCACCCAGCGCGCGCGCGCCGAGCCAGGTCAACATTACGATCACGAAGCCGGCGACCGACATCCATGCCACGCGGCGGCCACGCCAACCGGCGGTCAAACGGTAATGGATCAGGAACAGGTAGACGATCCACGTGACCAGCGCCATCACTTCTTTCGGGTCGTTGTGCCAGAATCGCCCGTCGCGCAGGTTGTTCCAGAAGATGCCCGTCACTACGCCCAGCGTCAGCAGCACGAATCCTATCGTCACACCTCGGTTGCCGATCTCGTCGCAGGTGTTCAGCGCGGGCAATCGCTCGAAGGCGGCGCCGAAGCGCTTGGTTTTTAATTCATGCTCCTGGATCAAATACATCACGCCGCAAACGAATGTGACGGCGAAGGCCGCGTAAGAAAAGATGACCAGCGTGACGTGAACCGGAAAAATGATCTGCGTCAGTGGATTCGCCGAAATGTCGGTCTGAAGCCTGAGCGACATGGCCTCCGCCGGTTTCGGCATCAACAGCGAAACGAGGATGAACAAATAGATCAGCGGAAGGAGGAACGCAGGCAACGCGCGCGCATGGTAACGGCGGCTCATCGCCAGGTAATAACCGGCAATCGCCCATCCGATGAACGAACTGACCTCTTTCGGGTTGACCACCGGGAAATAACCGGCATCCCGCCACGCCGCGACGATTGCGGCGGTGTGAGCCACGAATCCCAATCCGACAATGATCGTCAGATCGCGTTCGGGCCGTTTGGATTTCGTGGCGAACACGTAAATAGAATAAAACGCGCCAACCAGATAAAGCGTCAGCGCAATCATCAAAAGTATGGTCATGTTATCTCTCGCGCTGGAATGTTACGGCGGAGATGATAACATCGGATTTCGCGGTTTGTCAGTCGGCTTATAGCGGTTTGCAGATGCGTGTGGCGTGGCAGTAGCCCGACCGTGAGGGAGGGCTTGCGAATCAAGCCCTCCCTCACGGTCGGGCTACTGCCACAGGGTCGCATCCAAGCGCAAACCGCTATAAGTGAAAGCCGGTTGATGGAAACCGGAGCGCGTGTGGTAAAGTTCGACTCGGAGTTAATCCATGAA
>JAJVID010000193.1:2071-14110 GCA_022072205.1 Acidobacteriota bacterium | reverse complement strand
TAGATGCAGTTTGCCGAGGATGTTACCGATGTGAGTTTTGACGGTTTCTTCACCGATGAACAGCGCCTCGGCGATTTCGCGGTTGGTGCATCCGTGCGCGAGCTGGCGCAGTACTTCGATTTCACGTTCGGTCAGTTCGCCGCCCGCCAATCCGCCACAAGCCATCTCGCGCAACGCAGTCGAAGCCACCGCCGGATCAATCATTGACTGCCCGCGAGCCACAGCGCGAACCGCCGCCAGCAAAACTTCAGGCTCGGCGTCTTTGCGAACGTAACCGATGGCTCCCGCGCGCAACGCGCCAACGAGTCGCGCATCATCAGTCGAAGCTGTTAGCGCGACAACCTGTGTTCGTGGCCAACGCTGGCGCACGCGCCGTGTAGCCTCAACGCCATCCATCCCGCCCGGCATCAGCAAGTCCATCACGACTACATCCGGCAGCCATTCGTCCAACCGCGCCATAAGCTCTTCGGCGTTGTTGGCAACGCCGACAACGCTGAGGTCGCCGAACGATTCCAGATAGCTGTGAACGCCGCGACTAACCACTCGATGATCGTCAACCAATGCGACTCGGATCATAGTTTCCTTTCGCTTCTCAATGCGTCTTTATCGCCCGCCATTTCAACCACAGGCGCCAGGCAATCAGACACAACCAATACAGAAGCAGCGCAAGAGTGGCCATCCAGAATGCGCGGATGGGCTGAAAGTTGAGCGGGGAGAGCCTTGGACCATGGCCACGCCAAATAAGGATTTGTCGAAGAGCAGGATAAGCCAGTATTCCTGGTCTGGCGTACAGAAACGAGAGCGCCACCGCCAAAAATACTGAGACCCGCTTGAGCCAAAGATTGAGGCTGGCAAGGAACTCTCTGATACTCAGCGACTTTACTTGAGCGCCCAGGATTTGGTGGATGCGATAAACGGCATAAGCCGTCAGCAACGGCCAGAGGGCCAGGATGAGCGTCTCGTTGGGAATGTAGACGTGGTATCGCTCGGCAATGATATGCCAGTTTTCCAGTGACCACATCAAAGAGCCGATCCACAGCGCGACAATCTGGCGCAGTTGGCTCTGCAAATCCAGAATCTGCCCGGGTGGAGCCGCGTCTGCGGCTTTTATTTGACGAATAAACCTGGCTGCCCGGAAACATAACAGCCCGCTGAGCGCAAAGATTGACAACCCAGCCAACGGCCAATACGCGCCGGTATGATCGAGAATCCACGAACCAGCGACCAGAAAACCGACCAGAGTGAAAACGAAAGCGATTCGCAACTCACGTCTGACCTTGTGGCTTTGGGCCGCCGCAAGCGGGACGCGAATGGTTAAACTGGTCCCTTCACCTTCGCGGCTTTCCAGTTGGAGCGAACCGTCGATCTCCGATACGCGTGAACGGATGTTGGTTAGTCCCATTCCGGCGACGGCAGCGACATCGAAGCCGCCGCCGTCGTCTTCGATCTTTATCCACAGTGCGTCTTCGTCACCGCGAGTTTGACGGTGCAATCGGACATGGACATTTTTGGCGCGGGCGTGGCGTGCGATGTTGGCCAGCGCTTCCTGGACGATGCGGAAAATGGCGTCTTGCGCGCCGACAAGCAGTTCCTGGTTTGTCGGTAGTTCGCCGATTTCGACGGTGACATTCGCGCTAGTGCGGTATTGGAGTGACTCGCACTGCTGGCGAATCGCTTCGACCAGGCCGATGTTTTCCAGCGGCGCGGGGCGCAGGTTGTGCAGCATGGCTTCCATCTCGGCCATCGCTTCGCGGACGCTGTTGCGGACAGCTTCGAGCGCGGTCTTCGCTCCAGCTTCGTCGTCATCCCAACGCGCCTGCGTGGTCGCGGCGTTGACGTTGATGCTGAAAAGCTGTTGTTTGATGGAGTCGTGCTGTTCGCGCGCCAAGCGGTTGCGCTCTTGCTGCGCGGCTGCTTCGTGGATCTGCCGCGCCCACTGCTCGCGCAAAATTTCCGAACTTGGTTCAACGGTCGCGGTCAGCGTCGCGGTCAAAGACTTCGGCTTCATCACGAGCAGCCAACAATAGCTGACGGCTTGGGCGAAAAAGACTCCGGCGGTGACCCAACCGGCCTTCGATCTCCAGATTGAAAGCTGCTGCGTAAGCGCCAAGGCTCCGGCTAATAGTGTTCAGACCAAACAGCGCCATTGTAGCGTTTGTCTGGGTGGTTGCGTCTTTCAAATTTCTGATCGCCCAGGTCAATAAGCCACAGCCGATCAGCGCGCTACCGAACATATAGACAAACGAGCGCAAGCTAAAAAACCATAACAGCAATTCCCGCCTGTTCTCCACTGATTGTTGTGATAGTGCCGGCAGTCGCCCGGCTGGGCCAAAGCCTCTGACCAGGTTCATATCCTGAAAGGCAAACCCCATCCCGGCCACGATGAAGATCATGGCGGTGACAGTCGCCATCGTTTTAAATCGCATCTTTGTTTCTCCTTGAAACGTAGATCAACTTCTCCGACGGCGCGGATGATATGAAAAAGCCCGCGCCGGAGCATCACCAGCGCGAGCCAATTTCACATCCCTCGAAAGTGGGATTGGTGTGGGTTGTTTGAAGATGATTGCGACTACTTTTGATGCCGGAGGTAATTGTCTGTGCCGTCGCGCCAATCAGCGCGGATCGGACTGAAAACGTCAATGCCGGTGAAATCCTCTGTGGCGACCGCTTCGTGCGGGACGTTCGAGGGAATTTCGACTATCTCTCCCGCTCTCAGGATCACCTCTTTGTCGCCGATCTTGAAGTGCAGCGATCCGCTGATGCAGTAACTAAACTGCTCGCTGTCGTGCTGGTGTCGCGGCACGACGCAGCCCTTCCGCAATGTCAGGAATGCCATCGTGACTTTGTCGCCGGTGAAGAAGCGGCGCGAGAATAGATCGGTGACGTGTTCTTCGGGAATTTCATTCAGCTTGTGGTGTTTCATTTTCTCTCCATAAAAATAGACAGGATAGACAAGGTATGCGAGAGAGATAAAGAATCCCGCGAATCTTGTCAATCCTGTCTGAAATGATTTTCCTGGAAAACTATTTTCCGGCGCTCACACTCTCTGACGCCAGCACATCGTTGTTAGCGTTGATCAGAACCCGCTTCGGTTTCTGCGGTAGCATCACCTTGAATTCCTGCGAGGTCGAATTGCCCATCACCCCGACTTCTCCGAGCCGCACAGGTTTGGCATCGAAATCCAGATAGACGGGAACCAGCATTCTGAAGCCCGGTGAGACATCACTCTGCGTGACTGTGCCGGTCAGCAGGAATTTGCCTTCGGCTTGCGGCGTTAAGCTGTAATCCAGTTTGTAGCGCGGGATTTCGCTTCCATAAACGAACTGAAGGAAGAACCAGTCCATCTTTTTGTCTCCGGCCATGTTCATCTTCGGCAGCATGTGTTTATCAACCACCTGCTTGAAGCTTTCGGTCGAGGCGTTGCGGTTGTGATGAGTCTTGACGAAATCCTGCATCATTGCGATGAACGCCTTATCGCCATTCTGACGGTCGTACATCATCTGGTGCAGCATGTGCAGTACGTAACCGCCTTTGCGGTAAGCCAACGCCTGATACGCGCCCGGAAGTTTGTGATAGCCGGATCGTAAACCCATCCATACTGGCGCGGCGTCGTTGGGGCGCAATCCGAATTCGTTCTTCTCCAGAAGCATCTCCTGCGCGCGCTTCCAGTAATTCAGATATTTGTCTGGCTTCTGCTCAGTCATTTTCAGATATAGCCCCGCGGAGAAGAACGCGAAGCCTTCCGACAGCCACTGGTCGTGATACGAAGACCAACCGACGATGTGGCCCCACCACTGATGCGACACTTCGTGCGCGTTCACTTCGTCAACGAATTCGGTCAACCCTCGATTGATGCTGCCCATCAGCATCCATCGTTGGGTGGAATCCATATAAGAGATCAACGGCAGGAAGACCAGCGTCGGCCAGGCCTGACCGAAAAACGCCTGGGGCTGTTGCGTAATCGCTATCCGTCCGTAAGGCAGCGGGCCGAAATAGTGCGTGAAGATGCGCATCGAATTGGTCGCTTCGGCCAGGCTGGCGTCGAGCAACCGAGTCGGCGCCATTCCGCCGATGCCGGTGTTGCGCAATCCGTCAGGCATTTCAGAAACCGCGTAACCCTCGATCTGATATTTCGTGTCGGGGTCAGTGATCTCCTTCTTTTTGAACTTGCCGTAATTGAATCCGGCGACGGCCAGTGGGATGTCAGAAACCCATTGTGAGGCGGCGAAATCGCCCTCCTGCCACTCCTTCGCCAGTTTGCCGACGCTGATCAGGCCGTTCTGCTTGGGTACTTTGAATGTCAGGTCGAAAGTCGCGCGGTCGTTGAACGAGTTGACGCTCGGATACCAACTCGTCCGGTATTGAACGGCGTAATTCCCGCCGCCAGCGTTGTCCAATACTTTGTCGCCCTGATAATCAATCGTCAATTTGTATTTCTTCCCTTTGGCCAGCGGTTCGGGAAAGATGGCGTAGAACGAACCGTCTTTCTTTTTGTCTTCCTGAATGAAGTCGGTCTCTTTATCACCGAAGAGCACGCGCGAGACACGAAGCTCCTGCAACAATCCCATGCCAAGCACCCGTTCGCCATCGGCCATCGCGGTGAAATTTACTTCGGCGGTGGCCGTGAGCTTTTCACCCTTGATGACGTTTTCAATCTTGTAGTGTTCGACGTCAATGACGCGCTTGTCCTCTTCCGAACTGGCGGTGTTGTTTTTGAATTCGCGCTCGAAATGGCTCGAATACCAGATTCCGGCCAGCTCGTTGTTCCAATCGGCGTTGAGCAACGTGACCTCCTCGCAGTCCATTGCGCCACGCGGGCGAATGTAAAGCCGCAGGTCGTTGCGCTTCTTCCCGAAGACGAAGGCGTTGAAGGCTCCGGCCATTTTAGGGTTGTAGAGATCGGCCAGAAGCTCAGCTTCCAGATTTTCGCCGCTGCCTCTTTCCCGGTTGCGCAGACGATTCTGAACCTCGCGCAGCGTATCCAGAATCTGATTATCAGCGGTGCCTGCGGACTGGCCCGCGCTTTTGATCTCCTGATAGGTGTTGTCGGTGAAAGCCAATACTGCGCGGGAGAAAGGCTCGCTGACGGTTTCACTGCCGGTGACCAGCTTCAGATGGTTGCGCTCGATCATCAGGTACGGATCGAGCGCGAATTCGCCCTCGCCGACAAAGACGCCGATGGCGACGCGGCCCAGCACAGGTGAGATGAAGCTGATGCGCCCGCTGGTAAGTTTGATTGTCGCGACATCGCGTTTGATCGTCAGATTGCTGACCGTATAAGTCTCGCCGGGTTTGCCGTCGCGCAGCGCGCGATAATTCGGATCGGAATTGGGCGTGACGCTGCCTTTGGCGCCAACGCTGACTTCGGCGCGGGTTTCCGCGACCTCCAGTTTGATTTCAACCGTCTGGGTTCGCCCGCTTTCGATTACGACGTTGCGATCGGCGGTTTTGAAACCATTGCGCGTGACGCTGACAACGTAGCGCCCCGGCGCGAGTCCTTCAACTTTGAAACGGCCTTCGTTGTCGGTGGTCACGTTGCGCGTCTCGCCTGTGGCTTCATTGCGAACGGCGACCTGAGCGCCAGTGACAACTGCGCCGTTGGGGTCTTTGACCGTTCCGTTGATTATCCCGATTTGGGATTGGGATGAAGCGATGTTCAAAGAGAGAAGGCTGAACGCGAAGAGTAGCGAAATTGTTATGAGCCAGTGTCGGCGCATATCTTTACCTCCGTCATTTCGTGACTGTGCTGAGCCGGTTTGATGAGATTAAATAGCAGTTACGAGGACGGGGTGGAGCTTAGCACAAAGCCGTCCGATGAAGTAAAGAGATTTTGGATAAAGTATTTCAGCGCTCCTAAACCAAGTACAGGCCGTCGGACATACGTTGGGGGTTAAATTGTGAGGTCAATGGAAGCCAAAGGGCAGGAGGGCAGAAATGTTCGGGATGGAGACCGCCCAGCGTGTGTCGCCAACCTCTGAAGATCAGCCCGGATTGACAGCCACCTGCGCCCGACCTATAAACTAGCGGCGGTTTTCAAAATTGTTAGTGGAAAGGAGTGGGGATGACTTTTCTGGATCGGATCAATGAAGATTTGAAGGTGGCGATGAAGAACAAGGACTCCGACCGGCTCTCGACCTTGCGGATGGTCAAGACTGCGCTCAAGAACCGCGAGATTGACAAAATGGATGCGCTCACCGATGAAGAGGCAATGAAGGTTCTGCAATCTCTGGTCAAACAACGCCGCGACAGCATCGAACAATATCAGCAGGCTGGGCGGATGGAACTGGCCGGGAAAGAAGCCGCTGAAATCAAAGTCATCGAAGAGTATCTGCCCGCCGCTCTGGATGAAGCGGCCATCACGCGCGCCGTCGAAGAGGCCATCGTCGAAACCGGCGCGAGTTCGATGAAGGAGATGGGAGCGGTGATGAAAGCAGTGATGGCGAAACTCGCCGGGCAGACCGTTGATGGCAAGGCGGTCAATCAGATCGTGAAGTCGAAACTCGGCGGTTGAAGCGGGCGGGGATGGCCAATCGTTGTCGAGGAACAAACTGTCTGATGGTGTCGTAAGGCTCACTGCGCGAAGAGGCGGGTTCGTTTTTATCTCTTCGCTCCAAAACCAAAATTCCGGAGGAGCAATTTATGTTCTTCAAACTTTTGTTGATTGCTTCCGCAATCCTGAACATCTTCGCCATCTTCGATGTGATGAAATCAAATCGCGATTGGGCGACGAAGGTAGTGCTGTTGGCGATTATCCTGGTAATCCCATTCGTGGGCGCTGGACTTTATCTGTTTGCGTTTCGGGATAAAAGATATTCGTGAATCGCCGCTTGAATGGATTTTTGATGAGGCAAATCGCCTCCTTGACACACCGTAAGACTGACTTGTAGTATGTGCGCTCGCTCGAAAGGGTTTAGGCACGTAAAGTCAATGGTAGACGGCCACCCTTACAAGGTGGAGGTTGTGGGTTCGAGCCCCACCGTGCCTACCACCGGAATCCGGCAAAAACACAGATTTGAAATCCCGGATTTGATAGTTTGAAAATGCGGAGTCGTAGTTCAGTTGGTTAGAACGCCGGCCTGTCACGTCGGAGGTCGCGGGTTCGAGTCCCGTCGGCTCCGCCATTAACTTGGCGATCATTCGCATTTATTCTTATTAGCCGCTCGCATTCACGGGCGGCTTTTCTGCTTTTCAGAACAAATAGACTGTTTGAGTTTTGCTTATGCTTCGGATCGAAAACGCGCTCGACATCATACTCAGGCACACACCGACTCTGGATGAGGAAGAGGTAAGACTGGCTGCAAGCCTGGGCCGCATCCTGCGTCACGATTGTGTCTCCGATATTGATCTCCCGCCGTTTGATCGGGCGCGTATGGACGGTTACGCATTGCGGGCCGCCGACACTGACACGGCTTCTCCCGAACGCACTGTCAGATTGCGCGCGATCGGCGAGGCGGCTGCGGGCCATGCCTTCAACGGCCAAGTCAATGCGGGCGAGGCGGTGCGGATTATGACTGGCGCGCCTGTCCCGATGGGCGCAGACGCTGTCGAAAAGATCGAAGTCATTCGAGTGATGGATGAAGGCTCCATTGAAATCGAAGCGCCAGTGAAGCCTGGACAATCCATCACTCCTCGCGGTATCGAAGCTCGCGCAGGCGCCGTAATGGTTAAGTCGGGGGAACGCGTCACGCCACCTGTCGCCGCCACACTTGCCAGTTTCGGATGCGCTCAACTGAAGGTTTCAAGGAAGCCGCGCCTGACTCTGCTTTCAACGGGCACTGAACTTGTCGAAGTAGAAGAGAAGCCAGGACCGTCGCAGATTCGGAATTCAAACGCTTATTCGCTCGCGGGCTATGCTGAGACGGCGGGCGCCGAAGTTTTAAGCGCTGGCATCGTGCCGGATGATTCCGGCGCGACACGTGAAGCCATCGCCGAGGCGCTATCAAAATCCGACGTCGTGATGCTGTCGGGCGGTGTTTCGATGGGCGATTATGACCTGGTCAAGCCTGCGCTGCGCGAATTGGGCGCGGAAATTCTGGTCGAAAGAGTGGCGGCGCATCCGGGCAAGCCGACTGTCTTTGCGAAGCTTGGAGAAAAGATAGTATTTGGTTTGCCTGGCAATCCCGTGTCGGTCGCGGTTTCGTTTCACCTGTTTGCCTGGCCTGCGCTCTTGAAGATGCAGGGGGCAAGCGAAATTCACTTGCCGCGAATGAAAGTATACGCGGCGAGAATGGTCAAAGGCGCTCCGCCACGCCGCAGCCATCAACCCGCGCGCTTGGTGATTCGTGACGGGCGAGTCGAAGCCGAGCCTCTGAAGTGGAGCGGGTCGTCAGACCTGGTCGCGTTCATGCGCGCCGACTGTCTGATCGTCGTGCCCGAGGACCGGCAAAGTTTGAATGAAGGCGAACTGGTCGAAGTAATTTCGCTGCGAGATTGATCCTGGTCTTGGAAAATGACTGAAGAATCCCAACCACAACTTTCACACCTCGATGAAGAGGGCCGCATCAGAATGGTGGATGTGGGCGCCAAGCCAGTTACGGCGCGCACGGCTGAAGCCAGCGGGTTCGTGCAGATGGCGGAGTCAACCGTTTCGGCCATCCGTGATCGTCGAACGCCGAAAGGCGATCCTCTTGAGGCTGCGCGGCTGGCTGGAATCATGGCTGCAAAACGCACCGGCGAATTGATCCCGCTCTGCCACCCGCTTGCGCTGACTCACGCCGACGTGCAGATCAGGCTTGAAGAAAACGGCGCGCGCATAACGGCGACGGCTTCGACCAGCGCGCAAACCGGCGTTGAAATGGAAGCTTTGACGGCTGTGTCGGTCGCGGCCCTGACGTTGTATGACATGCTCAAAGCGATTGACCGCGAAATGGTCATCGGCGACATCAGACTTGAACGAAAGAGCGGCGGAAAGTCGGGAGAATGGAAGAGGAAAAAGTAGGAAGCGCCGGGCGATGAGTTTTAGTTGATAGCCTCATCATTTGCCAATCATCATCGTGAGCGTACCAAATGCCACATTGAAGAATATCGAGACGGCGCTGACTGAATATTACGGTTGGTCGTCGAATCCCGATCTGCGCGGAAAGATCAGCGCGGCAATCGAGGTCAAAGCCGAACGTTTGCGGGTAGCGCCGGATGAATATTGCCAGATCGCGGCTGGCAGCCACAGCGAAATGCTCGCGCTGGTCGAAGAGGTCTCGCTGGGCGAGACCTGGTTCTTTCGCGAGCCGCAGCAATTCGATCATCTGCGTAACGCCGTCTTCCCAAATCTGTCCAGGTCCGGTAATCAAAGCGGGCGGTTGCGAATCTGGAGCGCGGCCTGCTCGACCGGAGAGGAAGCCTACTCCCTGGCGATAGCTTTCGATCAAGCCAAACCTTCGTACCTGCAACTGCAAGCCGAAGTCTTCGCAACCGACGTGCGCAACCGCGCCCTGATGGACGCGAGCCAGGCGCGTTACCGCAAGGATTCGCTGCGCGAGGTTGACCCGCAAACTCTTGAACGTTACTTCGTGTCTGACTCCGATTCGTCAGAACAGCCCGCCGAGGCTTACCAGGTGATCGCCGACATCCGCAGACTCGTAACGTTCCGGCGGGTCAATTTGCTTGAAAAGGCCTACTGGAAAAGCATGTCGAACCGGTTTGACCTGATTGTCTGTTCAAACCTGCTGGTCTTTTTGAGCAACACGGCTGCGCGTCAAATGGTGACGAATATGGCGAATTCGCTCAGCGAGGGCGGTTACCTGATGGTCGCTCCCGGCGAGGAATCTTTAGTGATCTCTCCACATTTGAAGCAGACCGGAGAGCGCCTCTCGTTTTTCCAGAGATCGGGCTGATTACACGTTCGGCAGCTTCAATGTTTCGAGCACGACGTTGAGCGAGCGTTCGGCGATGTCGCGCGTGCGTTCGCTCCAGCCCATCTGCTCGCGGTTCTGCTCGTAATCGCGGCGGACGCGTTCTTTCAACCGTTCGATGAAAGCGGCGGGGTCAGGCGACTTAGAAATCGCCTGATCAATTTCGCGGTAAGCGTTGTGAATCGTCATCAGCCATTCCGAGGCCTGATATTCCGGCGTGCCTGGTTCAGAAGTGAATTTTCCAGTCGGCATTTTTCCTTAGCTCCGTATCAATTGATTTATTGCGTTGTTTGTTGGGACAAAAGCGCGCGCGCCATCCGCGCGTAAGTTTCAACCGCATTGAGTAAATCCTGTTTGGCGATGTATTCGTGCGACGTGTGCGCGTCGTGGATCGAGCCGGGGCCGAACAGCAACGGCGCTCCCCAGTCAGTTAAACAGGGGATGTCCGTCCCGAAGCGCACGACGCTGGTTGGAATGTCTATTCCCTTGACCGTGTGCGTGTGAATCATCGGGATCGTGAAGCCGCGTTTGATCTCCGCGCGGCCCGCCACGACTTCGGCGATCATTCTAAACATTTCCTCGATGCCGGTGACGATGCGGAACATCACCTCGCTCGCGGCGAAATCAGGAACGACGTTGGGTTTGCGTCCGCCTGAAATCGTCCCGATGTTGTAAGTTGTCGGCCCAAGCTCTGCGTCAACGGGCCAATCGTGCCGGCGAATGTCGTTCAAAACGTCCAGCAACTTCTCAATCGCCGATTCACCCAACTCCGGATAAGCCGAATGCGCCGTCCTGCCTTTGGTTTCGATGACGACACGCAGCGCGCCTTTGGTCGCAACCGCCTGATGGCTCTCGGTCGGTTCGCCGTTGATCAAAAAACGATTGCTGTTCGGAATCGAATTCGCGGCCTTCGCGCCATCGCTCCCGTCCTCTTCGCCAACCAGATAAAGCAGCCCGATGTTCGTCAAGCCTTCGTCTTTCAACTTCTTCGCCGCGAAGACCTGGGCGGCGATCACGCCTTTGGCGTCGCACGCGCCGCGTCCGTAAATGTTCTTCTCGTCTTCGCTGAAACCGATGAATGGCGGCACGGTGTCCATGTGCGATGAGAAAGTCACCGCCGGATCGCCGAGGCGCGCAAAAACGTTGATGCGGTCATCGCTGACGGTTTGCGTTGTGACTTCAAAACCGGCGTCAGCCAGATAATCGCGCAGCCATCGGCCTGCGGCGCCTTCGTTCCACGAGATGGATTCGACCTCCATCAGTTCGCGTGTGAATTGGAAGATGTCCATAAATTGCGGTTTGAGGATATGTGGATCGTCGAAAATCGAAGCGCGATTATAGGCGCCGTCTCCTCAAACGACAAATCATCTTTGGGAGCGTACGTCTGGGAGCGTACGTCTGGGAGCGCACGCATCCTTGCGTGCGTGGCCCCAATCGAAGCCCATCCGCCGAAAGCCAGGCGCGCAAGCTCACAGTACTGACCCGCTTTCAGCGCAGGAAATCTTCGAGCTTCACCGAAGCCTCAGTCTTTTCGTCGCGGTACTTGATAATCACCGGAGCGTAGACCGACAAGCCCCAATCTTTCGCCGGGCCGACAGTAACCGCGCGCGCGCCGGGAACTACAACCGCGCCGGCCGGAACTTCGAGAGGCTTGTCGCCTTCGCGCCGGTAAATTTCGCCGCGCACAGCGTCGAAGATCGGCGTCCCGCCGGTCAGGATTACGCCGGAGGCGAGGATCGCCCGCTCGCGCACAATCGCGCCTTCGTAAACTCCGCAGTTGCCGCCGACCAGCACTTCGTCTTCGATGAT
The DNA here is from genome assembly GCA_022072205.1 of Acidobacteriota bacterium. GTDB lineage: Bacteria > Acidobacteriota > Blastocatellia > RBC074 > RBC074 > JAJVID01. Next base: position 2,453 of record JAJVID010000193.1, on the reverse strand, counting down.
GACCGGCATCGCGCCTACGGGTTCGAGCACACCGCCGATCTGCGCCGCCGCGCTGATGTGGCATCGTTTGCCGACCTGAGCGCACGAACCGATCAGCGCGTGCGAATCAACCATCGTCCCGTCGTCAACATAAGCTCCAACGTTGATATAAGCCGGGGGCATGATCGTCACGCCCTGGCCCAGATACGCGCCTTCGCGCACAGTCGTGCCGCCGGGCACGATCCGCACGCCGTCGTTGATAGTCACTCTCTTTGTCGGGTAGGTCTCTTTGTCAAAATAGCGGAAGTTTTCGTCAATCGAATAATCAACCATCGCGCCCAGGCGAAAGCCGAGCAGGATGCCGCGCTTGACCCATTGATTGACAATCCATTGCCCATCGGCG
>JAJVID010000193.1:0-1971 GCA_022072205.1 Acidobacteriota bacterium | reverse complement strand
CCACACCACGAATCATGTCGCCGTGCGTGAATGCGAATCGAAAGTTGGCGCCACAGGCTTGCGAAAATCCGAGCAGGAAAACATTGCTCGTGTCGGCCTGGCCCGATTGGCCGAGCGTTTCGATGATCTGCCGAATCAACGCGTGATGCATTGCGACAGATTCTTCCGGTTTGAAATTCGACAGCCAGCCGAAACCGTAACCGAGCTTCGGCGACCCTTTGGTCGGCATGACAAGATGCTGGTGCGGGCCTTGCAGACAGGCGACGGCGTAATCGCGTTCGTTAATGCGGCGCATCACGCGCATCATCGAAGATTTGTCGCCGCCGTAACCGTGCAGCGCGATCACCAGCGGTTTTGGGTTGTCGTCTTCGGGAACGTACAGATCGTAGTAGCAGGGGAATTCTACGGTCATTCGGCGTTCTATCACGTCGGTCATTCGATTACCTCAAGCTTTCGCAATCGCCTTCGTTGAAGCCCGCTCGCGCCGCGCGTCCCAATGCATCGTCGTTTGCTGGCGGTATGCGTCAACACCCATGCGGATCGCGGCCATCACACGGTACCCAAGCTCCGCGCCCAGGTTCGGCTCCTGCCGCGAGCGCATCGCGTCGAGGAAATTTTCCATATGCGGATGCGAGCCTCTGACATTCGGCTTGCATTCGACGCTGAGCTTTTCGTCGCCCGTCTTTGCCTTGAACTCTTTGCGGTATTCGCGGTCGGGAATGACCTCGACTGCGTTGTGGCTGAAGTCTTCGCCGTTGCGCGCGATGATTATCCGGCCTTCGGTTCCGTTGATCGCCACCAGCGGCGCGGCGCCGCTCGCCACCGAACACGACAACTGGACGTTGAAATTCGAGTAATCAACGCTCATTGCAAACGTGTCAGGAACTTCGCGGTCTTTCTGAATGAATATCCCGCCTGAGGCCGAAACATGTTCGGGAAACTGCCGGCCCGTGATCATCACAATCGGCGCCAGCGCGTGATAAAACAGGTCGGTCGCGATGCCGCCGGAATAGTCCCAGTATTTTCGCCAGCGGAAATATCGCTCGGCGCTGAAGCTTCGTTTCGGCGCAGGGCCTAAGAACGCCTTCCAGTCAATGTTCTTCTCGCTCGCGTCTTTGTCAATCTCATAATTCCACTCGCCGCCATCTTTGTTCGCGTTGCGCCCGTAACCGGCGGTGGCCCACACCAGTTTGCCGATCAGTCCATCCTCGATTGCCTTGCGCGCCTTGTGGAAATGATCGAACGACGTGTACTGGCTGCCGACTTGCAGGATGCGCTGATTCGATTTGACGGCTTCAGCAATCTCCCGCGCTTCTTCGATCGTGTAGGTGAAAGGTTTTTCCAGATAAACATCCTTGCCCGCCCGGAGCGCGGCCATCGCGTGCAGGTGATGCCAGTGATCGGGCGAGGCGATCACGACGGCGTCAATGTCCTTGCGCGCGCACAACTCGCGGTAATCGTGATGGACAGATTTCTCGTCAACGCTGGCGCGCTCGCGGGCCGCATTCTTGCGCTTCCCGTAAATGTCGCAAACGGCGGCGGGTTGAACATCGCCGCGCTCTTTCGCGCGCTTCACAATGTAATCAATGTGCGTGTTCATGCGCCCGCCGCACCCGACGAAGCCGACATTGATGCGGTCGTTGGCGCCGATTACGCGGCCTCTGGCGAAAACGTAGCGGGCTTTCGATTGCGCTGTAGTCGTTTCAGATAAGACGGTCAGGGCGGCTGCGCCCGCGCCCGCCTGTTTAATGAAATCACGGCGCGATTTATTGTCAGGCATATTCGTTCTCCGAATGAATAACCGATTGCAAACCGATGGATTGTGTTGTGTTAAATCGGCGTGAATCATAGCCCAGGCGCCGCCGCCTGACCACCCCGGTCTTGACAGTTGGTGTGACCATTCGGATAATCCCCCCGTAGCCAACGAGGTTGATTCGTCAAACATGACCGGCCTTGCTTCCTGCGCAGGCT
>JAJVID010000018.1:12093-14198 GCA_022072205.1 Acidobacteriota bacterium | reverse complement strand
TTCGGCGCCGCATCCGGTCTTTGAACCAATCCTGCCGCAAGCAAAAGCTGCAATTGAGCGGGCGTGCAATCGAGCGCATCCAGCGAGTGACGATTCAGATAAGACAACAGCTCATTCCCATCGGGCCGGGCTTCATCTGGCAGGATGCAGAGAGTGTGGCCGTAGAACAGTTGCAGCAGTTGCTTGACCGACGCGTCGAAAGTCAGCGGCGCGTTGAGGCTCACTCGCAAAGGCGAGCGTTGACCGGCGTAAACAGATTGCGCGAGGCCATTGGCCAGATTCACGACCGAACGATGCTCGATCATCACTCCTTTTGGTTTTCCAGTTGAACCGGAGGTATAGATCACATACGCCAGGTTCGCGGGCGTCGCCTCATTCGCCAAATTCTCTTCGCTCTCTTGCGCGATGATCTCCCAATCGGCGTCGAGAAGGATGACGCGAGTTTGGCTCCCGGTGAACTGTTCTTTCAGCCGCTCCTGAGTTAGCAACGCCGCCGCCTGCGTCTCCGCCAGCATGAACTCAAGGCGCTCTTGCGGAGACGCCGGATCCAAAGGCGCGTAAGCGGCGCCGGCTTTCAGAATGCCGAAGACGCCTACCACCGCTTCCACCGAACGCTCGAGACAAAGGCCGACAATGGATTCCGGCCCCACTCCCAGTCGCCGCAGGTATCGGGCCAGTTGATTGGCCCTGGCGTTGAGTTCGGCGTAAGTCAATTGCCGTTCTTTGAAGATCACCGCCAGGTTTTCCGGCGTTTGTTTTACCTGCTCTTCAAAAAGCCGGTGAATGAGTTTGTCTTTGGGATAATCGGCGTCCGTATCGTTGAACGCGGTCAGCAACTGAAAGCGGTCGGCGTCGCTCAGCATCTCCAATTCGCTGATCGGAGTTTCGGCGTCCTCGGCGGCGCTTCTCAAAAGCGTCTCGAAATGGTTTGCCAGACGCTCGACATCTTCGCGGCGGAACCGTTCGGGATCGTAATGAAACTCCGCCGCGAACAGATCGTCCGTCCGATGGCAGCAGAGCTTGATGTGAAACCGATCCGCGCAACTGATCTGTTTGTGAATTGAAAATGACAGCCCGCCGGCCCGATGCGGCGGCTGATATTCTTCAAACTCGAATCCGGCAGGAAAAAACTGCGGAGCGCCGTCTCCATCCGGGTTCTCGTCCCAGTCAAAATATTCCTGCCATTCGTCAGCGGCGCGTTTGGAAGCCGCGATCTGAGATAAAAGCTCGCTGAATCGAAGCGTCTCCTTGAACTGGCTCCTCATCGGCAGCCATTTGGCGAACAATCCGTGAGCGTCCTGCAACACCTCGTGCCGCCGGCCGTCGGATGCGCAGCCGACGACGATGTCGGCCTGCGCCGTGAATCGCCACAGCAATGTTTGCCAGCAGGCCAGCAGGAAGACCTCGGTCGAGACGTTATGTTTTTCCGCGACCGCCTCGATCCTGGCCGCAATCTCGCCGCCTATCACCAATGTTGAGGAATCCGGCTCGAAGCCATCCTGCTTCGCGCGCTCAATTTCAAAAGGGAGCTGAATGGCCGTGAGCGCCGGAAGATTCTGTTTGCGCCAGAACTCCCTGCCCGCTTCGGCGTCCTCGTCATCGAGCAATTCATTCTGCCACTCGGAGAATTGCAGATACTGCATCGGCTCATCGAGGAGAGTCTCATCGTTCAGGCACGCTTCGTAAGACCGGCTGATTTCAAGAGCCAGATTTTTGAGCGTCCTGCTGTCCGCGCATATTGAGGGCAAACTGAGAAAGAGAATGTGACGATCAGCGGAGAGCCTCAGCAAAAAGGCCCGCAGTAGCGGGCCTTGACTGAAATCGAATGGGCGGCGCCGATCCTCTCGGAAAAGCTCCTCGATCCTGTCCGACTGCTCTAGCCCGCTCAGATCGCCGGTATGCCACAAAGGCGCGAGATCTTCAGCCACCACCTGAACCGGCAACTTCATGCCAGGCAGAGAGTGAAAAGTGGTGCGGAGAATCTCGTGCCGCCTGACGATTCTATGCATAGCTTCCTTCAGCGCCTCCGGCTTGAGATCGCCTTCGATCAGGAGCGCGGATTGAGCGCGATATGCGGAGCTGCCTTGTTGCAATAACCAGACTCG
>JAJVID010000018.1:8706-11993 GCA_022072205.1 Acidobacteriota bacterium | reverse complement strand
GAATCTCGTGCCGCCTGACGATTCTATGCATAGCTTCCTTCAGCGCCTCCGGCTTGAGATCGCCTTCGATCAGGAGCGCGGATTGAGCGCGATATGCGGAGCTGCCTTGTTGCAATAACCAGACTCGTCTTTGTTGCGGCGAAAGCCGGAATCCGTTGATTACCTCCTGCCTCATTTCCCGCTTTTCTCCTCTCAGGGCTTTTGCAAAATCGTCAGGGAGGGACTAAAACCCAAAGCCCACAACCTACAACCTATAAATTTTTTCCTCGATGACTCAATCAGGTGATGGTTCGAAGGAAAGGTTAATTAGGTTGTAAGCGTTCGGTGATAGGTTTTAGTTCATATCTATCTGGCCGACCCGGCATGAAGCGCGCGTTGCGGCTGCCCGAACGAAGAAGGCCATGCGTATCGCTCAAAATATCGCTCGACTCGCCGGATGGCCTGCTTGCAACGCCAATCGCTTTCATCTCTCACCAGCGAGCGGCTGAAACCGTATTCAGACGGAAAGGCCTGCTCGCTGGAGGAAAAAGCGAGCCATCGGCACAGTGACGACGACGCGGCGCGGCGGGCGTCGAATAACAGCCAGGTGTAATCGTACCGGCCAGGCGCGACGAAGCGTTGATGCGCTTCCAGTATCATTCGCACCGGAATGTCCATCCCGCGATAAGGCTTGAGCACGGCGAGCTGGGTGTAACGCGCAGTGCGAGCTTGCGGGAAGAACTTCAAGCCATAGCTGTCGTGAAGCCGCCGGTCGCCGCTCGTGTCCACCACTGTAAGCGCCGCTATCGGATCCCGCTCAGGCTCAACCCAGGCGAGTAAATTCAAGGCGCTCGCCTCATCGGGCATCCGCAATTGCGCAAGCGCGATCCCCCATTCGCGCTCGAAGACTTCCTGCCGAATGCGAAACATCGCGTCTCGATCTTCGGCGCCCATCGCTGGTTTGATAACTATCATCATGGCGTTTCCTCCGGTCCATATTTCATATTTCGTATGGCATACAGCGCGTCACGATCCCACCGCCGCGCCTACCGCCTGCTCCCCGACCTCCGCCGTTTCGCGCGCAGCCGTCGAGTGTGGGATGGAGGGCGCGGTTGATCTGGCGTCCAGTTGGTTGAGAATCTGCGCCGCAAGATGGGAGAGGTTCGGGGTCTGGATGAGAGCCATGGTCGGCAAATCCATCTTCAACTCGTTTCCGATCCAATGGCTCATCTCGACCGCCATAATCGAGTCAAGCCCGAAGCTGGTCAAAGGCTGCTCGGTGTCCAACTCGGACGTCGCGGCGCCCAGCACCCTCGCCACCTGCTCGCACAGGAGCGAGGCCAACACCTGCCGGCGCTCTTCCGGTTTGGCGGCGAGGATCAAGTTGAGGAGCGAACTGCCGCCTTCCATCCTGGCGCCCGCTGGCGTCTGATCCTGCGCTGCGCGAATGAGGTGGGAAAAGCGCGGCGAAGCAGCCGCGTCGGGCATAAACCTGCCCCACTTTTCCCAGTCAATCCTGATGGCCCCGACCTGGACAGGGTTTCGTCGCAGCAGGTGTTCCAGCATCGCCGTGGCGTCCGCGATGGATAACGGCGCCAAACCCTGCCGCTCCAAATGCTCGCCGACCTCGCCGTGCCGGGCGAGATAGCCGACTTCGCCGATGGCGCCCCAGTTGATGGCCGTCGCCGGAAGGTTTTGCGCCCGGCGGTAATGCGCCAGAGCGTCCAGAAAAGCGTTCGCGGCGCAGTAATTCCCCTGCCCCGGATTTCCGATCAGTGAAGTGACCGAGGAGAAAAGCGCGAAGAAATCCAAAGGACAGTTCAAGGTCTGGGCGTGCAGATTCCAGGCGCCCACAGCCTTCGGCGCCATCACGCTCTTGAAACGCTCCTCGTTGAGTTGGAACAGGAAGCCATCGTCAAGAACCATCGCCGCGTGAACGACGCCCCGCAGCGGCGGCAAAAACCGGTTGATATTGCTCAGAACATCGGCCAACTGCCCTTCCTGACTGACATCCGCCCGCGCGACGACGACCTCGGCGCCGGCTTGTTCCATCGCTTCAATCGCCGCCCGCTGTTGCGAAGACGCTCCGCTCCTCCCCATCAAAACCAAATGCTTTGCCCCTTGTCTGACCATCCACTGGGCGATTGCCATACCGAATCCGCCCAGTCCTCCGGTGATGAGGTACGTTCCATCAGAGCGAAGCGGGAGAGCCTGATTCAAAGCCGGCGCTACCCACACATCCTGATCCTCCAACGAAAGCACGACCTTTCCGGTGTGCTTCGCCTGAGCCATGTGGCGGAAGGCGCTCACGGCGTCTGAAATGGGGAAGGCTCGATGCGGTACGGGTCGCAAAGTTCCATCCTCGAAATACCGCATCAGTTCGCGGAAAAATTCTCCGGCCACGACGGGCGTTCTCAGGCACAGCCGGGATATGTCAATGGCGAAGTATGACAGGTTGTTCCTGAAGGGCCGCAACCCCAGTTTGCTGTTCTGATAAATGTCGCGCTTGCCGATTTCCAGAAAACGCCCGTAGGCGCCAAGCACCGAGATGCTCTTGGGAATGGCGTCTCCCGACAAAGAGTTGAGGACGACGTCTACACCCTTTCCGCCGGTGAGATTCATTACTTCATCGGCGAAATCAAGCGACCGCGAATCCATCACGTGATCCACGCCGAGAGAGCGCAGCAGTTCACGCTTTTCATGACTGCCCGCCGTTGCGAAGACCTCAGCGCCGACGTGTTGTGCGAATTGAACGGCGGCCAGACCGACGCCTCCGGCGGCGGCGTGAATCAGAACCCGTTCGCCTTTGCGCAATCGCGCCAGATGATGGAGGGCGTAATAGACTGTTAAAAACACCAGCGGGATTGTCGCCGCTTCTTCAAAGCTGAGATGGGCCGGTTTGTGAACCACCAGATTGGCGTCAGTCTTGACGAATGCCCCGAAGCAACCGCTGGCCACCGCCATGACATCGTCTCCCACGCGGAATTCATTCACACCAGCGCCTACAGCGACGACCGTGCCCGCGCATTCGCTGCCAAGCCACATCGTTTCGCCGGGGTCGTCGGCAGGGTAAATGCCTACGGCCTTCATCACGTCCATGAAATTCAGCCCCGCCGCGTGAACCTTGATTTCGACCTCGCCGGGGCCAGGCGCTTCGCGCCGTGTCTCGCGCAGGGTTAAAGCGTCCAACAATCTCGGCTCTGAAATCTCCAGGCGGAAAGGTTGATCCTCAGCAGCCCTGATTCGTTTTTCCGAATCCGCGGCGTTGGCCTTGACCGGCGCGCGGTTCAGCCTGTGGACGTAGCGGA
>JAJVID010000018.1:0-8606 GCA_022072205.1 Acidobacteriota bacterium | reverse complement strand
AGTCCTCGGAGACTTCAGCCCGCGCCTTTTCCAGAACCTGCACACGAAATCCCTGAATCTCGATCAAGACATTTCCGCCCTCATCGAGCAGCCAAATATCTCCTTCCAGCCCGGCGGCGTTCCGCTCAGTGAGACGGGCATAACTCCACATTTGAGAGCTTTGGCGTCCGTGAATCCGGAGCCGCTCTATCTTCACGGGAAGGTATACGGAGCCTCTGTGGTTATTCACCTCCCCGTCATTAAGCAGATTGCCGAGGAGCGCCTGAAAACATGAGTCAATGAGGGTCGGATGAAATTGGTACTCGTGACAGTCCTCGGCAATCGCTTCGGGGGCGCGGATCAGCGCCAGCGCTTCGCCGTCGCCGCGCCAGAGCCGCTCGATCCCCTGAAAAGACGGGCCTAGTTCGAGGCCGAATCCCCAGAACGCCGGATAGCACAGGTCGGAGATGTCCTGGTCGCAGCGACTACGAATCTTATCCAGAGAAATTTGCTGAGCGGCGCCGCTCTCCTGAGCAAGCTTGCCGGTCGCGTGGCGCATCCACTGCTGCCCGGTGGGCTGCTTTGGGTCTTTTGATCGAGTGTAAATGTCGAAGCAGGACGCTCCCGGATCGAAGATCACCTGCAGCTTCGTCGCCTCACCATCGGCTAAGAAAAGCGCCTTTTGAAACTCGACCTCTTCCAGCGTGTAAGGCCCGGCGCCAAAGACCTCTCTGGCTACAGCCAGTCCCATCTCCACATAGGCCGCTCCGGGGCAAGTCACAACTCCCTGAATCCGGTGGTCGTCCAGATACGGCAGGAGCCGCTTATCCAGGTCAATCTCCCACGATGGCTGGGCCGAAGTCAGACGGCGGCCCAGCAGCGGGTGAATCTGTCGTCCCAGCCTGCTCTGCTCCGATGTTTCGGACTCTTGCCAGTACCGCTCGCGCTGCCAGGGATAGGACGGCAGCCGAACGAATCGCCCGCCTTCGGGATAGAGTTTCTCCCACGCCACCGGGCAGCCCAGCGTGTGGAGCGCGCCGAGTGATCCCAGCATCTGCTCCCGTTCAGCTTCCTGTCGGCGCAGCGACGCGAGGATGGTTCCTTTCTGCCGCTGCTGCGACAGGCATTGAGAGATCGAGCCAGCCAAAACCGGATGCGGGCTTAATTCGACGAAGACGGTATGCCCGTCCTCGATAAGCTGATCCATCGCTTCCGCAAAGCGCACGGGATTCCTGACGTTTCGCCACCAGTACTCGGCGTCCAATTCCCGGCCATCGGTGATTTTTCCGCTGACAGTGGAATAGAGCGGGATTGAAGTCGGACGCAGCTCAAGCTCCCGCAGCGATTCCAGCAACTCGTCCCTGAGAGGATCCATGTGGCGGCTGTGATATGGAATTTCCACTTGCAGAAGGCGGCAGTAAACCTGCTCGCGCTCCAAAGATTGCGCGACTTCGGCGAGCGCGTCAGCGTCGCCGGACAAAGTAACGGCCCCGGGGCTGTTGATTGCGGCGATTGAAATGCGGTCTTCATACCCCTTAAGCGCGCGCTCGGCCTCCTGAAGCGACAGGCTGACAGCCATCATCTTTCCTTTCCCGGTCGCCTGTTGCTGCAATCGGCTGCGGTGGTAGATGACGCGGACAGCCTCTTCCAAACTCATCGCTCCCGCCGCGTGGATGGCCGCCACCTCTCCGGCGCTGTGGCCGACGATCGCATCCGGTTCGATCCCCCAGGAACGCCACAGAGCGGCGAGCGCGACTTGAAGCGCGAAATTCGCCGGTTGAGCGATTTCGGCTTCGCCCATTCGTGAGCATGACTCATCAGCCAATAGCTCTTCGAGCAAAGACCAGTTCGCATGCCGCCGGAGCAATTCATCACACCGCTCGATAGCCTCTCGAAAGACCGGTTCCCGCTCCAACAGTTGCCGTCCCATCGCCCACCATTGCGGTCCCATGCCGGAGAAGACGAAGGCGAGTTTGGGACGCTGGCCTGAAACAAGATGGCCGGAAGAGAGTCCGGGACGAGTCTCTCCCGCCAAAAACGCCGTCAGGGTTTCAACAAATTCTTCACGAGAGCGACCGACCAGCGATAACCGGTAATCGTGATGGCTTCGCCTCATGCTGGCGGAGTAGCACAGGTCACGAACCGGCGCCTCAACCGATTCATCAGCCAGAAAACGCTGGTACGCTTGCGCGACAGCCCGAAGCGCCTCGGGGCTGCGAGCGGACAGCGGCAGCAGGAATGCGGAATTCGGAATGCGGAATTCGGAATTCGGATTATCGGTCTCCGCGTCTTCGCTTCTAATTCCCCATTCCCCATTCCCCATTCCCCATTCCCCATTTGGAACTTCTTCCAACACCGCGTGCGCATTGGCTCCGCCGAAGCCGAAAGAATTCACGCCTGCGCGGGCCGGACGTTTTGTGTCAGGCCACGGCTCCAGCGTTTGTGGAATCCGCAGCCGCAGTTCGTCGAAGGGAATGTTGGGATTCGGCTGCCGGAAGTGCAGATTCGGCGGGATCGCTCGATGCTTCAACATCAATGCGACCTTGATCACCCCCGCGATGCCCGCGCCGGCTTCCAGATGGCCGATGTTGGTTTTGACCGAACCGATCACGCAATGATCTCCGGCGGCGCGCCCCTGGCCCAGCACCGCGCCCAAAGCTCCCGCCTCTATCGGATCGCCGACAGGCGTGCCTGTCCCGTGCGCCTCGATGTAATGCACGTCGCTCGGCTCGATACCGGCCTGCCGGTACGCTTGCCTCAGCATCGCCTCCTGCGCGGCGCGGCCCGGAACCGTGATTCCGCTGGTGTGCCCATCTTCGTTGATGGCGGTTCCGCGAATGACGGCGTAAATCCGGTCGCCGTCCGCCACGGCGTTTGGCAGAGGCTTCAAGACGACGACCCCGGCGCCCTCGCTGCGGGTATACCCGTTGGCGCTGGCGTCGAAAGCCTTGCAGCGGCCATCCGGAGAGAGCATGGAGGCGCGGCTGAACCCGATTGTCGTTTCGGGCTTAAGCAGAGCGTTCGCGCCGCCAACCAGCGCAAGCGCGCATTCCCCGTCACGCAAACTTCGCGTCGCCAGGTGGAGCGCAGTCAGCGATGAGGAACAGGCCGTGTCCACCGCGAAGCTCGGCCCACGGAAGTCGAAGACATAAGAGATGCGGTTGGCGGCGATGCTCATCGCCCCGCCCGTGTTCGTGTGAGCGTCAATGAATTCGCGATCATTCAGACCGTGATGAATCTCCTGGTAATCCATTGTCGAAACGCCGATGAACACTCCAACCGGCGCGCCGGCCAGCCGTTCAAGCGTCTGACCGCCGTCCTCCAACGCCTCCCAGGCGACCTCCAGCAGCATCCGGTGTTGAGGATCAATGTGCGAGGCTTCACGAGGAGAGATGCCGAAGAAGCGGGCGTCGAAATGATCAATGCCTTCAATGAAACCGCCCCAACGTGAATTGATCTTGCCAGGCCGGCTTGAATCCGGATGGTAGAAAACCCGGCTGTCCCAACGGTCGGCTGGAACTTCGGTGATCGCGTCCAGGCCGTTTCGCTGCAATTCCCAGAAGGCCTCAGGGCTGTTGGCGCCTCCCGGAAACCGGCAGCCTATTCCGATAATGGCGATGTCGAGTCTGTTACTCGCATCGGAAAATTTTGATTCACTATCCATATGATTCGCTCCTCCGATATCGGCGGCGCAGGTCATCAACCTGCGCCGCCGATCTTGATTGTTTCAGGGTGTCGCAACGCGACCTGATGGCTTCTTATCCGAGATTGATCGCATCCCTTTGTTCCATAGCGCGCTCCCGGCTCTTCTGAAAAGATGGCTGACCATCCTGCTCCCGGCTCAAATACTCGGCCAGCGAGCTGATGGTGGGATATTTGAAAAGTTCGATCATGGGTAGCTCGCGGTTGAAAAGTTCCTGCATTTGAGTGTGGGCCTTGGCCAGCATCAACGAATGCCCGCCCAGGTCGAAAAAGTTGTCGTGTATGCCAACGCTTTCGATGCCCAATACCTTTTGCCAAATATCCGCGAGCGCCTGTTCCAGATCGTTCCGGGGCGTCACGTAGCCGGCGTCCAGTTCAGGCCGCGTCCTTTCAGGCGGCGGCAGCGCGCGGCGATCCACTTTGCCGTTAGGGGTCAAGGGGAAGGATTGCAGAGTTACAAAAGCGGACGGGATCATATAGTCCGGCAATCGTTCCCGCAGCAGGTTCCGCAGTTGGCTGATGTTCGGGGAGGCGCCTGGTTCCGTTATCAGATACGCCACCAGGCGCCTGTCTCCCGGCGCGTCTTCCCTCGCCAACACCACTACATCCCGTACATTTAATTGCTCTCTCAAAACGGCCTCAATCTCTCCCAACTCGATCCTGAATCCGCGTACTTTCACCTGATGATCGAGCCGTCCTAAATATTCGAGATTGCCGTCGGGCAGTCGCCTGACCAGATCGCCGGTCTTGTACAAACGCGAACCTGCCTGCTCGCTGAACGGATGAGGAATGAATTTCTCGGCGGTCAAATGTGGCCGGTTGAGATAGCCTCGCGCCAAACCGACTCCGCCGATGCTCAACTCACCGGGAACTCCCACCGGCGCCGGTTGCATACGCGCATCCAGAACATAGGTCTGGATATTTGCGATCGAACGGCCGATCGGCGGGCTTTGATGGGGATTCTCCTCCCACTGATACATCGAGGCGCAAACGGTCGTCTCGGTCGGGCCGTAGGCGTTGAAGAAACGGCGGCCATTCGCCCACCTGGCCGCCAAATCGCCGGAACATTTCTCTCCGGCTGCGATGATCGTATGCAGTTTGGGCAGCGGCTCCTCCGGCAGCATCGCCAGCATTGACGGCGGCAGCGTGACGGTCGTGACCGCTTGTTTGCGCAACGTGTCGAACAGGCCCCGGCCCGAAGCCAGTGATTCCCGCGAGGCCAAAACCAGCGTGGCGCCGGGAAGGAGCGACATCACCACTTCCGACACGGACGCGTCGAAGCTCAACGACGAGAATTGCAGGATTCGGTCGCTCGGGAAGCGATTGAAGGCCCGGGTTTGCGCGCTGGCCAGATTGCTCAGCCCGCGATGGCTCAACATCGTTCCCTTGGGCTGCCCCGTCGAGCCTGATGTGTAGATCACATAAGCCAGATTGTCAGGCGTCGTTTGCGGCGGCGGATTGGCCACGCTCTCACGCGAGATCGCTTCCCAATCTCTGTCCAGGCAGACCACTTCGGGATTGCGGATTGCGGATTGCGGATTGCGGATTTCAGAAGGGGTTTTTCTGTCCTCAATCCGCAACCCGTAACCCGCAATCCGCAATCTTTCGGCCAACGACTGCCGCGTAAGCACGACGGACGCCCCGCTGTCTTTAACCATGTAAGCCAGACGCTCGGTCGGATAGGCCGGGTCCAAAGGCAGAAAAGCTCCGCCTGCTTTGAGGACGCCCAGCAAACTCACCACCATTTCAAAAGAACGATCGAGACAAATACCGACCAGCGCTTCCGGGCCGATCCCGCGCTTCATCAGGTAATGAGCCAGTTGATTGGATCGCTCGTTCAGAGTCTGGTAAGTGAGCGAATCCTCTTCGTATATCAGGGCGGCGCTCTGCGGATTGTTCTCCGCCACTTCTTCAAACCAATTATGAACACATTGATCGCGGGAATCTTCGGCCTGCTCGCCGTTCCACTCCACGAGTTCCTGATTCAACTCCCGCGAGTTCAGCAGCGGCAATTCCGAGACGCGCCGTTTCGGGTCGGCGACAATCCCCTCAAGCAAGATTTGGAAATGACCCAGCATTCGGCCAATCGCAGGCGCGTCGAACAGCTCGGTGTTGTATTCCATCGTGGCCACCAACTCGTCGCCCGCCTCGGCCATCAACAGCGTCAACTCGAAAGGAGCGACTCGGCGCTCCAGCGACATGGATTCGAACTCGAGCTTCCCAAGCTCCAGCCTCCCGCCGCCTTTTTCACCCAGCGCGAAAGAAGCCATCGCCTGACTGCTGATCAGACGCGTCGTTTGCTGCCAGGCGAAGACGACCTGAGCCAGCGGAGGCCGGCTGGGATCGCGCGCCAGTTGCAATCGCTCGACGAGCAACGGAAAAGGAAAGGCGCCGTGCTCGAAGGCTTCGAGCGCTGTTTGTCGTACCTGAGTGAGAAGAGACGAGAACGAAGGGTCCCCGGAGAAATCCGCCCGCAAGACCAGAGGGTTGACGAAGTAGCCCACCAGGTTAGCCGCCTCGCGCCCTCTACCCATAATCGGAGAAACGACCAGAATATCTTCCTGGCCGGTATAACGATGGAGCAGCGTCTGGAAGGCCGCCAACAGAGTCATATAAGGCGTGGCCCCGTGCGTCCTGGCCAGAGCTTTCAGCCCCTGCGACACGGCCTGTCCCAATCTCAAAGTCTCGGCGGCGCCTCGGTCGGTTTGAACCGGCGGCCGCGGACGGTCGGTTGGCAGATTCAATACTGGCGCCGATCCCTCAAGCCGCTTCCGCCAGTACGCCCAGAGTCGTTCACCTTCAGGGCCGGCCAGCGACTCGGCTTGCTGACGCACATAGTCGGTGTATTGCGATTGTAGCGGGTTGAACGCCACAGGAACGCCGGCCCTTTCCGCCGAATACAGCTCGCCCAACTCAGACATAACCACCGCCACCGACCAGAGATCAGCCACGATGTGATGCGTCACCAGAAGGATGACGTGTTCACGAGCGGATCGGGTAAAAAGAAAGACCCGCAGCAGCGGGCCTTCAGCCAGATCGAATGGGCGGTAGGTCTCCTCGGTCAGGCGATCATTCAACTGGGCCTCGCTCCACCGAGCCGCATCTTCCACCTGGAAGAGGAACTCCATGTGGTCGTGAATCCGTTGAACAGGCTCCCCGTCACGAACGGGGAAAGTCGTCCTGAGTGTCCGATGGCGCCTGACCAGTTTCCTGATCGCACGTTGAAAAGCAGGAACATCCAACTCCGTCAAAATGCGCGCCGCGTGCGTGAAATTGTAGGCCACACCGTCCGGCGCCAACCGCTGCATAAACCACAAGGCCCGCTGACCATGTGAGAGTGGATACGAATTAACAAACTCAGAAATCGAATCGCTCATATATCCGCCTGTTATCGAGAAAACTGCTAAGGCAAACTAACATCCATAACTATTCAAACTACTCGCCAGCATTCGTTCAACTGGCAACTTATGTGAATTGCGCCGCGCTTCGGTCAACAGAATTCAAGTTCACCGCCAGGTCATCCGGCGCGAAAATCCCAAGTGAGTTGAGGAACTCGAACAAGTAGTCGAGAGCGAACTTGAAGTATTTGCGGGAGTAGAATTCCACCAACTCAAGCAGGCTATCAGGCGCTTCGTTCACAACCTTGCCGCCATCGGGATTAACGGCGAGGCCAGCGGGGGGAGCCATTTTCATTTGCCCAGCCTGAGGAGTCCGTGCCTCGTCTGACGCCTGTGCAGGAACCAGGGCTGAAATCAAGGCCGAAGACACTAACATAACAATAAGCAACGAGAGTTTTATTCTCTTAGCGTCATTCATACTCGACACTTCCTATGAAATGCTTAGGACGTCATCAGTTTGAGACATACGCGCCGATTGCCTTCTCAGCATTGAATGGCTCCGCCATGGCTACCAGCACCTGCCGTTGACCTGTATATGGCTCGCGTCCGTGGGCGGCCAGCATGTTGTCTACCATCAGGATATCCCCGGCCTGCCAGGGGAAACTCACTGTCTCCTGCTGGTAAGCCGCGCGAATTTCATCCAGCGTCGCAGCCTCAAACGGAGAGCCGTCGCCGTAGTAGGTGTTGAACGGCAGGTCATCTTCTGTCAGCCCGGCCAGGAGCGAGGAGCGAGTCGCCATCTCCAGGCTCGATACGTGAAAGAAGAGGGCGTGGTTGAACCATACCTTCTCATCGGTCTTCGGATGTCTTCTGATGGCCGGGCGAACCTGCCGCGTTCTCAGACGCTCGCTGTCCAGCCATTCGTATCTGATCGCGCGTTGACGGCAATACGCTTCCACCTCGGACTTTTCGCTGGTCTGAAAAACCTCCTGCCAGGGAAGCCCCAGGCCGGCGCCGTAGTTGCGCATGTACATCACCTGTTTTACTTCGAACTTCTCCACGAGTTTCGGATTCAGACGCCCGAATATCTTCCGGCTGTCGGCGATCGGCGTCGCTCCTCCCTGTTGCGCCGGCTGAAGGCAGAAGAACCAGAGTTTCATCATCCAGCTTAACGTGTAGGATTGCTCGTTATGCAGCACGATAGGTTGATCAGCCGGGTGATCGGTTGAGGTATAAACCGAATCGCTTACCTTGTGGCGCGGCGACGAACGTTCGCCGTATTGCATTAATTCGGGCGATATAACTCTGACGAATTGTTCGAATTTAGCTATCGAGGCGATACCGAAATTGCGAAACAGTATCGCGCCATGCTTCATCAATTGTTCCTCGATCAATTCCTTGTTAGTCCCAGCCCAGGTTATTAAATCAACCGCGTCTGTGTTAGGTTGAGCTACCAGAGGTAACATCCGCTCCGGATTCAAGTAACTCAGCTTAACCAATTCCTCGCGGGACATGCTGACGGCTTTGGGCCTCGCGCTCAGCAGCTTCTTCAGCTTCGCATCCTTACGCCCTGCTATTTCCTCCTCC
>JAJVID010000058.1 GCA_022072205.1 Acidobacteriota bacterium | reverse complement strand
GTCTCGCCGGGATCGAAAGTCAGCAGCCGCACATACGGCCCGACTTTTTTTCCCTGATAGTTGCGACCGTAAACGATGACTTCCAGATCAAGCTCGTATTTGAAACGCCCGTCTTCCATCGCCACCAGATCGGCCAATGACGGCAGCGACCTGATGGCGTCGAGTATTTCACGGCGGCTTTTGTGCAACAGCGGCATTGAACGACGCTCCTCAAAGTTTCGCGGGAAATCCGTTGAGATGACATTTGGCGCAGACAGGCTCGCGCGACTGCTCGTGACAGTTCCAACAGGCGGATTGATGCCGCTGCCCTTGCGACACAGTGCCTCTGACGATGTCGGAACGCGCGGCATCGGTCACAGAATTTATCTTATGGCAGACAGCGCAATTCAATTTGATGCTCTGTTGTTTGAAATGAGAACTGTGTTTGAAATTGTATTGATGCGTGGCGGCGCCGAGCACTTTATCGAACTTTATCGCCGAAGCGATGTCAGCGTGACAGTCGCTGCAACCGCTCAGTTTTTGCCCCGCCGAATGAACGTGGCAACTGTAGCACTCCTGATGGCGCGGAAAGCTCGCCGCGATCATCCGGTCGTCGAAACGATGACAGTCGCCGCACTTCGGCAATGGCGCGTCATTCGGCATTTTGCTCGGATCGAGATGCGTTTGATGCGAAAAGCTCTTGAGTCCGAACTGATTCAATGCCTTCGGAAAATCAGCGATTGCCAGAGTTTCCTGCGCGTTCAGAATTTTCCCTTCGCCGTGGCAAACAACACAGAGAGGACTCTTCGACGACGCCTCAAGATAGTTTTCGCGGGAGTGACATTTCGCGCAGGCGTTGTGATAAGGCCGCGCGGGAATCGGATTCACCGGATCGCGGCCATCTCTGACGTGGCACTGGTTGCAGAGCAGGCTCTTGTGCTCCCGGCGTTCGTGATCGAACCACGATTCTTTTTGAAGCAGCGGCGCGAGGATTTCGACCGGCGGGATGGAGATGCCAGCGGCGGGGGGCTTCCCCTGCTCCGCCGTTCGCGCAGGCCCGTTGCAGGCGATGAATCCCAGAAAAGCTATCTGGGCCAAACCCGCGATAATCAGTTTTAGTCTTCTCGCGCTGCTTTTCATTTTCTTCAGGATACGGATCAGTTCATCACCGGCGTTTGAGGCTCTCAACAACATCTTTCGCAAGCTCGTCGGGAAGCCCCGCTTTGCCGTTATGACATCGGTTGCAGCTAGCCGCTTCGGGCAGCCTGATTTCATTCAAGCTCGTCGCGGCGACAACCGCCTGATGGCATTCCGCGCAGAGGTAATCGGCGGCTCTCGCCTTTCGCAAATCGGCCTTTCTTTTAGGCCGCGTATCAAGTTCGTGATCGCCGTGCCGAAATGTCTTCACGAGATTGAACAACTGCGGCGAATGCGGGCCGTCAATCTGATGGCACTTCGCGCAATCACGCATTGCGGGCATCGCGGGCCGAACTCTCGGCTCTTCGCAGTGACATTTGAAACAGGCGGCGTGCCCCGTTTCGATTGTCATCTCTGTCGCGCTTTTACTCTCAGGCTTTGTCCTCACGTGGCAATCGGCGCACTGCGGCTGGCGGCCCGCTTGCTTGTCGCCCGCTCGCGCGCATTCGACATCAACCGCTTGGAATTTGAGATGAGACACGTGCGCAAAGTTATAACCGAACTCGCTCGACATTCGCGGCTTCGGAAATTGAAACAGCGCAGGCTCCGATTTCGAGATCGGCTTCGCTTCGTGACAGACGCCGCAAAAAACATCCGCGTGTTTCACCATCTCCTCAGCGAAGTTGTGGCAGGAGACGCAAGAGTCGTGAGCGGGAAATTCTTTCACCTCGATTTTGTCGCTCGTGACCTTATGGCATTCCGCGCAATCAAGCTCGACGTGTTTCTTGCTCTTGTGCGAAAACACGGCTTCCGCTTTGGCGTCCGGCGGCTTCTGCTGCGCGATGTTGGAGAGAGAGGCTCCGGCGAACTGACAACCAATCATCAGCGCGAAAAGCAGGCTCACAACTTTCCTACTGGCGGTACGCATTCGTTACTCGCCTCCCTTGTGACAATCGCCGCACGCGACAGGCCCTTTGTTCAAAGCCTGATGGCAACTGACGCATTTGGAATGAAACGCTCTTTCGGAATAGACCTCATCGAAATTTCTATCTCTCGGATTCTTCTCGTTGCCCTCGTCCAGATGGCAAGCTCCGCATTTCCACAACTGCGGCGCGCCAGCGGAACTGCGCGTGTGATGGCATCCGACGCAGGTCGCTTTCGGGTCGGCCTTGTGCGGCGAGTTCGGATCGGGCGCGGCCACCTCGTGTTTTCTGTGATTGAAAAAGACTGCTCCCCGTGCGCCTTTGACATCCAGCACGATCTCTTCGCTCTTGTTTGAATTGCCCTGTTGAGCCGCGATAGCCGCCGGAAAGAGCGACAACAACAGGCAAAGTTTGATTGCCGATATCCGGGTCATCGCGGGCGCCTCCCGTGACGATTGCGCCGCAGAAGCAGGATTATTCCGAACGGCAATAACAACAGGCCTATGCCGATCAGCTTCGATTGAGCGACATCCTTACCGGCGGGCGGCCCGTAGAACGCTCGTATGTCGCGCTCATCTTTTATTTCGTGTACGGTGAACAACTCGCCGTTATCTCCGGCAAACATTCGCCGAGTCTCCGCCAGATTGAACGGCCTTGCGCCGCGTCTGCCGAAGACCGCGAGTTGGTTGCCGCTCTCATCAACCGCCCGGTCTCGATCCAGCCCTTCCGAAATCGCCAACGCAGGCCCGCGAGTGCGGCGCGTTGCGATGAGCCTGGGCGTGGGATGCGGGCTGAATCCGTAATTGCCTCGAGTCCATTCCGGCGAAGTCAACTGGATCACTCGCAATCCGTTGACGCCATCGGCCAGATAAGCGAACAGACTCACGTTTGTCATCCCGACCTTCACATCGCGCGCGTCGTTGATCGCCCCGCCGGCGTTGAAGATTTGATCGAGCCGGGGCCGCTCCGGCCGCTCGATGTCAACAATGGCAAGCCCCTGTTTGCCTGCAGCGACATACGCGTAGGTGCGCACCAGATAAATGTTGTTGGCTTCGGCCAACGGAACAACCGCGCCAGCGACCGGTCTGGCTTGATCGGGGTTGGTCACGTCCACGACCTTCACACCTTCGGCGTCGCAAACGAAAGCGTAGCGGAATTGGATTTGAACCGCGCGTGGCTGCTTGATGTAAGGCTGACCGATCTCTCCAACGACGCGAGGCTTGAGCGGGTTGTTGATGTCCACAATCACCAGGCCGCGATCACAAGTGATGTAGGCGCGCGTTCCCGCAATCGTGATGTTGTTCGCGCCGTTGAGAATTCCATCGGGGTTCCACGTCAAAGCGCGTTTGAGGAAATTGTTCGTCGGGTCGCCGTCGAGCAACGTAGCGACGCCGGTCTTCGGATCGCCAACCACAATCAGCCCTTCGTATTTGTCGGTCGCGTACAGGAAAGCGTAGACGAGTGGAATCGGCTGCTTGTCATCGCGGTTCTGCGCCTCCTGATTTTCGGGGCGATGGTTGCGCGTGGGATCAATCGCCAGCGTTGATGGCGAAGCGATGGCGGTCGCGTACTTCGTTTTGACGTACAACCGCTGGCCCAATGCCGACACAGGCGCGGTGATCACTCTTTGCGAAAAGCCTTTCCGGTCAATGTTGGCCACGTCGTAAATGCGCACGCCGCCTTTGCCGGTCGCGGCGTAAAGATATTCGCCGCGCAGTTGCAAACTCAAAACCTCCTGCGACGAATTGCCGAGCGAGGCCAGACCGCCGGAGTAGCGATACGACTCTTCCAGCGATTGCCCGCGCTGTTGATGCTTTTGAAAATTTTCGGGATAAGCCAGCCGATGCAACTCGCTGCCGATCACCGCCTGCGGCTCGTCGCGTTCGGTCACGACGACGGCTTCAAAGCCCGCGCCGCCTTGCGCGACGTAGACGTAACGACCGAGGAAGTTATAAAAATTCGTCCCCTGCATCAGCGCCATCGCCAGATAAGCGTTGTTGTCGTTGTTCGCCGAAAGGTGGCAATCGGTACAGCCTTTCGTCTCTTTGGTTCGCACGGTGTGTGGGAAGTGCGAACTGAACGACTGCCCGCTGTAGCCTTCGGCTGAGATGGTCTGCTGCTGTGAATAGAGCCATTCGCGGTCGGCGTTTTGCGAACTGACCAGAATGGCGCAGGCTGAGCGCACCGGCGCGACGCGGCGGCCAGTAACCGAGCCGTCGCGTCCGAGCATAAACACGTCGTCGCGCAGCGTCTGAAAATTGTACGAAGTCCAGTTGCGCAACTCCTCCTCGCCTTCGTTGTGCAACATAGGCCGCTTCTGATTCGCCGTCTGTTTCAAATGGCAACCGAAGCAACTCGGCGTCCACGAGAGATGGCAGGAGTAACACGTCATATTGCTGTTGGCGTGCGCCAGCTTGCTCTCATCGCCCGGCGCGGCGCCCCACGTCTTTCCGTCCTTGAGAATCGTCTTGGCCAATCGCGCCTTCTCGTTGTAGTGAGAATCGCCCGGCGTGATCGAGTCCTTCACCTGAACGACTTCCCACACCTTGCCCTGTTCGACGGCTGAGCGTTGATAAAGCCTGCCGTCCTTTTTGAAGAAACGATCCTGGCTGAATTGCGGGCTTCGGTTTTGATCGTCCAGCGGGAAAACATTTCGATAATCGAGCATCCTGTTTCCGCCAGCCGCCGCGCTTGTCTTCGCATCCTTCGATGTCGGGTCGGCGCGCCGGTCAATCGTGCCGTGGCAATCAACGCAATCAATCTCGATGGCGTTGCGGACTTCGCCGTACAGCTTCCCGTTGCCGTGATTGTCCTGCCGGAAATGGCAATCAACGCAATGCATGCCTTTTTCAAGATGAATGTCTTTGAGATGAACCGGAACGCCATCTCTTGCAGCAGGGTTATCAGTCGTCTCTTTGACTGCTCGTTGCAGCTTCTCCGACGTGACTTCGTTGATGATCTTGCCGTTGGCGTCAAGCAGATTGCCTTTGCGGTCTTGTTTGAAGACGGAACGATAAATCCATCCGTGCCCGTTGAAATCGGCGAACTGCGTGTGTTTGAGCTTGCCGTTCAACTCGCTGACGTTTTCCAGAAACTCCTTGCCGCCCCACAAACCTCTAAGCGCCGAGCCTTCAGGATTTCGCTCCTGTATTTTCTGAACCTCTTCGGCGCTCAGTTTTTTGGACGAAGCCGGATACATATGCCCGCCGTCTGTTTCCAAATCCCACCACGTGGTTCCGTAATACGTGTTGAGCACGAGCGTGCCGGGGTGCATGTGACAGACCACGCACTGACTGGAAGGAATCGCCCGCGTGAGCTGATGTTTGATCGGATGGCCCGATTCGTTTTTCGGTATCGTTGGATCGCCGCTGCCGCTGAACCCGTTGTGGCCGAACTGCGCGTAAGGCCCGGAATGGTAGGGGTCGCGGTCGTTGGCGTAAACGACGTGACAGGCCGTGCAGCCGCTCGAACGATAATCGCCCGGCTGATCGTTCGTGCCCAGAAACGAGAGCATCGGGTCCATCAGCCGCGTCTTCTGCAAACCCAGAAAGACCGGGTCGGTGCGCGAGAGCGTGCCCACGCCTCTGGCGCTGAGTTGATTCTGCGTCGGCCGGCCCGGTATTTCGTCCGGTATCGGCAAACCGACTTCGGGCGCTTTTCTGCCGCCGCGCTCGAACGCGCGCAGGATGTTGCCCGGCTGCGTGATCTCCCATCGCGGCAACGGATCGAGGAAAGGCAGGATTCCTTTTCTGAGCGTCTCTTCAAAAGTTGGGGCCGGGATGGTCTCTATTCGTTCGGAGATTCCTTCAGCGTTGTAGCTCTCGCCGAACCTGTAGTTCTTCAGCGGGAATGATCCGTTGTTGTAAAGCGCCGCGCCCCAGAGCATCGCGCCCGTTTTCATCATGCTTCTGTTGACGTTGTGCGCGTCGTTGGCGTGACATTCCGAAGTCCCGCAGCTTATGTCGGCGACGCGCAGGTCGCCCGGATTGATGAACCTGATGAATTCGGAGCTTTCACGATTCAACAGCGCATAAGACCTTTCGGGGTTGGCTGAACTCTTCCACTTTTCGGGGAAACGCGGCTGGACGTGCGCGCGCCGCTTTGCGTCTTCGTAACCCGACGAACCTTTGCTCAATTCAGGCGAAAGACGAGCGCTGGCGTCGCCGCCGTGACAATCAACGCAGCCGAGATTGATCGCGCCGTTGTGCATGTCTTCAATGCCGCGATGGCAATCCAAACATCCGGCGCTGCGGCTCAATGCGTCCTGCGCGCTCATTCTCCACAGTTGCGATTGCCGCTGGCTTTGCGCGCCGGCATCGCCGAACCGCATGGCGAACGCAAAGGCGCAAACAACAAGCAGCGATATTTTGATTGCTTTGAAGGGAACCGTTTTCATCGAGTTATTGGACCTGTGGCGGTAGCCCGACCGTGAGGGAGGGCGTAGGCTCTGCACTCACGCCCTCCCTCACGGTCGGGCTACCGCCACGTTTCACCTGAATTAATAAACCACTCTCAATCGCACAAAGACCGAATGCAAAATCCTGCCTTCAGCCGCGCAACTCGCGCAGCCCGGACTGTAAACCTGCTTGAATCCCGCGCCGGGAACGAGCGACGCATAGCCGGCGTCAATCACCGTGTTCTCGCTCAAAAATGGGCGCAGCCGCATGCCGATTCCGTAATCCAGCCCGATCTCTTTCTTGACGCCTGATTTTTGCAGCAGCGCCTCCAACGGCTCAGTATGGTGGAAATGCAGGTAGTTCAGATTGAAGATGGCCTTTATTTTCGGCGTCAGATCGGCGTCGAGACCATAGTTGTAAATGAAGATTCCCGGATTGACGAAGTTCCCCTGGCCTGCGAATTTGTTGCTGCGGAGGCTCGGCAGCAAACTGTTCTGGCTAACCAGATTGACTCCGGTTCGGGTCAGACGAATGCCCTGATTGTTCCAGAAACTGAATCGCCCTCCCGCGAATTCTGGCGAATCGAGGATCGAATCGAAGCCGCGCGCCGTGCCATCAAGCGGTTTGCTGTCGCCCGAAGCGAACAGGAATGATGTTTTGAAACGCAGCCAGTCCTGATTGTAAGACGCCTCAGCCGCCGCCATCTGCGCGTTGATGTTTACCGAGCGCCCGGCAATCGGATTGCGGCTGTCGGAGCCGAAAACCTGATAGAGCGCATGAGAGATGTTCATCCGTCCCGCGTGGCCTTCACCCGCCCAACCGAAATAAGCGGCTTTCACACCGTGCGGCGACGCGCCTTCAATCAATGCCGGGCGGACTAAAAATCCGTTCTGATCGAAATGCCTGTCGGGGCCGTCCTGGTTGTAATGAAAGCTGAACTGCGCGGTGTAGCCATCCCACTTCGTGTCCTGCCTGAACAGGTTGGCGATGAAGACCGATTGGTTTCTGAAATTGAACGTGTTCAATTCGCTGTTCACGTCTTTTTCCAGCATCCGAAACCACGCGACGTTGAACTGGTAGCGGTTGTTCCCGTGATTGCCATAAAGCCTGACGCCGAGGTTGGTGTCGCTGAAAATGAATCCGCGAAAATCGCTGATGAAAGGCTGGATGCCGGTTCTGACCGATGTCGAATCGAAGTAAGGGCTGTCCTTGCTCCTGCCGCTGCGACGGCGAAGAAAGCCGAAGACTCCGGGCGTATCGCCAAGACGAATCTCGCTGAATGCCGTTTGCAAATAGACCTGCGCTTCGGTTCGCGCCAGACCTCTGGCCGGATCAACATTGACGATGCCGCTTCGTTGAGCGTGCAAATAGTTGATGTTGATTTGCGGCGCGATGTTGATTCGCCAATCAACCGGTTTGAACGCCGTGTCGCCGTGCGAAAGATCGAAAGAGAGCGTCAGGTTTTGACGAAAGGCGATCTGCTCGCTGCGACTGAACAAGTCGCCGGTTGACGGTCGTTGCGCGTCAATCGAGCCGGGCAATCGCCGCGCGTTGATCAACGACTCGCTTTCGGCGGTGATATTCAGAAAGGTGTGTTGGCCGATGATCGGGTAATCGCCCTTGAGATAGTTCTGGCGATAAGAGTTCAGCCAACTGCCTTTTTGATATCTGGGGTCGTCTGGAAAACCTAAGCGCCAGCGGTCGGGCGTCGGAACGCGACCCGGAAGATCAGGCTCCGGTCTGTCAATTCGGGATCGCCCCGCGTAACCCAGCGGTTGATCAACATTGGGCGAGTCGGCTTCTTGCGCCGCCTGCTGCGTTATCGCCGCCATGGTCTCTGGCTCTCCATTAACCGACGGCTTACTTTCAGACTGCGCGACAACCGGTTCATATCTACCTTGCCGGTCATGGCATTCATCGCACCTGGTAAAACTGACGTTGGTGAAGCGTTCGTTTGAAGCCCGCACGCCGCTGGCCCTGTGGCAGCCGATGCAGGAACGGTGAAATATCTCTCTGGCGTTCAGATCAATCCCTTCCTTGTCTTCAGGGTTGTCAGGGTCTCCTTCGGCTTTGTGGCAGGTTGAGCACTTTTGAAATTGTTCGACTTCGGTGACCTGTTTGACGTTGTGATGGCAACCTGCGCAGGCCACACCGGGCATTGATTTATGTGGATAATTCGGGTCGGGCGTGACCAACGCTTCGTGCTTCTGATGAGAAAACGACACCACGCCGCGTTTGCCTTTGATGTCGAGCGTCATTGGCCCGTCTCGACGCTCATCATCAGCTTTCGCAATCAGCGGGAGGGATTTTCCGACACCCCCAGGACTCGACGCGGGAAATAGAAAAGCCATAGCGGCCACAATCGCAACCGTTAGTTTGAGTTTTGTTCGGGCCGTATTGTGAAATTTCTGGCGTCTCGTCATAAATTCTGCTTCTATTGTCCAATCGAAATTTCAAGACAAATCTCCTCATTCAGAGCAAATTATCTCTATCATATCGGCCGAGTTTTTCAGATTGTGGCGCGAGCGTCGCGCCGACTGTGGCGAAATTGTAAGGTGGGCTTCACTTGATCCCGACCACCATCGAACCAGGGGCAATCATACGTGAGACTTCGGTTTCGCGGAAGTTCGCTTGAAGAAATCACCGGAGTGAAAGCATGGCCGATTTCGGGATGAAGCTTTGGCGTACCGCCTCAGAAATTGAAGGTTTCCGTCCTCATTGCGAACTTCTGCGGATCATCTACAAAGTTTGTTGCTTGTAGGCGTTATCATACTTGTGGTGTTTCTTAACGACGCAGTCAAGGGCAATCTCGGTTGAAAGACCATTCGCGCGATGCGCCCCTTGCGCGCCTGCTCGAACAACGCGCGCAGCATCGCTTCAGTGCGCGCGTAAAAATAACTGCTCCCCAACGCCGATAATTACTGCTGTTTCAGCGTCCTGGTCGTGTGTTCGACGACGCTGTGCTCTTGCGGCGTTTCGACGGGCGATCTGTAAGCGGGAACGCTTTGCGGCGGAGGCAGGTACGGCTGCTGCGGAGGCGGCGCAAACTGAGCCGCTTGAAATTGCTTCGGGGCAGGCGCGGTTTCATCGCCGAAGAGCCGATAATAGAGCATCCAGAAAATTCCGGCGAGAAAGATGGACGCAGGCAAAAGCAGCGGCTCAGGGCCTTCGACGAGAAAACAGAAGCCGAAGACCGGCAGGAACATCGCCAGGCTGAAGAAGACCATCTTGCCGCCGCGACGAATGCCTTTCTTCCGTTCTGAAAGTTCGCCGCTCTGGGGAATATTTGTTTGAGGGGCATTCAAAGGATTGGTCGGAACGCCGTCGCGCGCGAGCAGGTCAACTACGCCGTCCAGGCGGAAGCCGCAACTCGGACAGAACCGAACTCGATCAGAAACTGGTTGATTACCACATCTAGGACAAAACATCGTTACCTCGTTTCACCGGCTCAATTCAAGCCAGACCCACTTCTCTTTTGCGTTATGAGACCTTACATGGATGGTTGTTGGTAGTTCAGATTCACTCGGATAGCTTAGATTCTCACTTCCGCTGCTCCCAAGAGCAAAAATCGTAGTCTCACACAGAATAATTGTCTCCGGGATACGCGCGCTTTCAAATTTAGCCGCGCCCCAGAAAGGGTTGATCAATCACGATCACAGTCGCTTCGAGCATGTTGACGCGCGGCGGCAAGGCGGCCATCGCGACGGCGGCTTGCGCGATGTCTTCAACGCTCATCATCGGCTCGGTGTCGCCTGCGCGTTTTTCGACACGCACGTTGCCGGGATTCAAGCATCCGCACGAAATGCCGTGATCGCGGCCTTCGAGCGCCGTCACCTGCGTCAATCCCCACAAGCCATGTTTGGTCGTGCTATACGCGGCTGAATTGGGGCGAACGCGCTGCGAAGCGATTGATCCGATGTTGATGATTCGCCCGTCGCGCTGTCGTTTCATGATGCGGAACGCCTCGCGAGTGCAGAGGAACGGGCCGCGCAGGTTGACGGCGATGATGTTGTCCCACAATTCGACCGTCACTTCGTCAATCGGACCGTAGCCCGCGAACGTGCCCGCGTTGTTGACCAGAATGTCCAGCCGTCCGAACCGTTCCATCGTCTGGCGAAAAACTTCCTGAACCTGTTTTTCGTCGCTTACGTCAGCGGGAATGGCCAGGACATCGGCTCCGTTCCGCTTCAATGCTTCAGCCGTTTCGTTGAGGAGCGCGGCGTCGCGCGCCATCAGAGTCAAAGCCGCGCCCTCGCGCGCGAAAGCTTCGGCGATGCCTCGCCCGATGCCGCGATTCGCGCCCGTGATCAGAGCTATTTTGCCTTCCAGACTTCGTTCGTTCATTTGATCTTCAGATGTGAATGTGGATGAGAGATTGCGTGTGACCGCCGTGCGACCCGCGCATTCTGAATTGCGGTTATTGCGTTGTCAATTTTCCGCGCTGAGTTTACATTGGCGCGGCTAACCCGTTATGAAAATCGCAGGCATCAACTTCGATCACTTTCACATGGGCGACCTGCTGCGGATGGCCTACGAACATCCGCGCGCGGAAATCGTCGGTCTATGCGATGAAACGCCCGAACGAATGCAGGCGGCGGCGAGCAATTTCTCCATTCCGGCTGATCGCGTCTTCACGGACTATCGCCGATGCCTCGAAGAGACAAAACCCGACATCGCAATTCTCTGTCCGGCGACGGCGCGTCACGCGGAATACGTCGAGAAGGTTGCGCCGTTCGGCGTCCACATCCTGATCGAAAAGCCGATGGCCGCGTCGCTCGCGGACGCCGACGTGATGATTCGCGCAATGGAAGCTACCGGCAAAACTCTGGTCATCAACTGGCCGCTGGCCTGGTATCCGGCGCATCGCACGGCGAAACGACTGATTGACGAAGGCGCGATCGGCGATGTGATCGAGGTTCACTATTACGACGGCAATCGCGGGCCGCTTTACCATCTCGCGGACAAAGTCGAGGTCAGCGACGCGGAGGTTCGACAGAAAAAGCCGCACAGTTGGTTCTACAAGCGAGCGAGCGGCGGCGGATCGCTGCTCGATTACCTGGGCTACGGCGTGACGCTCGGAACGTGGTTCCACAACGGACGCGCGCCGATCGAAGTCACGACCGTTGTTGATGAGCCTGCCGGGCTGGAAGTTGACGAACACAGCGTGACCATCGCGCGCTACGATTGCGGATTGTCGAAATACGAAACCCGCTGGGGCGCGTTCACCGATCCCTGGACCCATCAGCCGCAGCCGAAATGCGGCTTCGTCATCGTCGGCGACGCGGGCACAATCAGCAGCTACGATTTCGAGCCGGTCGTTCGTGTCCAAACGAAAACCCATCCGGCGGCGCGCGAAATCCCGGTTGATCAGTCGCAGCCTCCAAACCAAAACCCGATCCAGTATCTGATCCATTGCCTGGAAACAGGCGAGCCTGTGACGGGACCGCTGTCGCCGCAGCTTAGCCGCATCGGACAACAGATCGTGGATACGGCGGTCATCAGCGCGCGCGAAAAACGCACAGTCAGGCTGGTTGGTTGAAATGGCTGAAACACTCGCGGACGATTACGGATTGAGCAAGACGGAAACCGGCGCGCTGGTAGCCGCGCCTGCGCTGCCTTACCAACCGCAAAATCCGAAAAGCTATAATCCGTCCATCGGCGTCATCGGCTGCGGCGGCATCATCGTCCAGCATCTGAACGCCTACCGCCACGCCGGTTTCCGTGTGACCGCGCTCTGCGACCACACCGAAGACAAAGCGCGAGCTTATCGAGACAAGTTTTACCCTGAAGCTTTCGTCACGACCGATTACCGCGAACTGCTCGCGCGCGACGAGATCGAAGTCGTTGACATCGCCACACACCCGGAAGACCGCGTCGAAATTATTGAAGCGGCTCTCGGCGCAGGCAAACACGTTTTAAGCCAGAAGCCTTTCGTAGTTGATCTGGACGTGGGCGAACGCTTGGTCGAACTGGCTGATGCGCGCGGGGTCAAGCTGGCTGTTAATCAAAACGGCCGTTGGGCGCCGCATTTCAGCTACATTCGTCAGGCGATAAAAGCCGGACTGATCGGACGGTTGACGAGCGCGAGTTTCAGCCTGCATTGGGATCACAACTGGATCATCGGAACGAAATTCGAGGAAATCGAACACCTCGCGCTTTATGATTTCGGCGTCCACTGGTTCGATCTGGCTTCGCATTTTTTTGAAGGCAGGGCGGCGCGGCGTGTCAGCGCATTCGCTACGCGCGCCACCGGACAACGCGCCCGGCCTCCAATGCTGGCTCAGGCGATCATCGAATTTGAAGATGGGCAGGCGTCAATCGTCTTCAACGCCAATGTCACGCATGGCCAGGAAGACCGCACCGTTGTGGCCGGAACCGAAGGCACGATCATCAGCGCCGGGCCGAGTTTGTCGGAACAGTTCATCACGATTTTCACCGCCGAAGGTCACGCGCAGCCGCCGCTTGAAGGCACGTGGTTCCGCGAAGGCTTTCACGGCGCGATGGCCGAGTTGCTCTCGGCGATTGAAGACAATCGCGAACCGGTCAACAATGCGCGGGACAATTTGCGCGGCCTGAGTCTGTGTTTCGCGGCCATCGCCAGCGCGGATGAAAGCGCCGTGAAAATTCCGGGCAGCGTGCGGCGTCTGCCTACACCTTAAAACGACAAAAATGAACGCAGCGCAAAACTACTTCGACAAAACACTGCAACTGCTCAACCACGTCCGCGAAACGCAGATGCCCGCGATTGAGCGCGCCTCCGAAATCTGCGCCAACTCAATCGCCAGCGGCGGCCTGGTTTTCCTCTTCGGCAATGGCCATTCGCGGATGATGTGCGAAGAGATGACGCCGCGTCAGGGATGTTTTCCCGGGTTCGTCGCGCTGGTCGAGCTGGCGCTCTCGAACCACGCCGCGATTGTCGGCGCGAACGGGCTGCGCGCGCCGCTTCATCTGGAAAAATACGAAGGCTACGCCGAAGAGATTCTGAAGGGCTTCAGGTTCGGCCCTTACGACGCGTTCATCGTGATCTCAACCAGCGGCATTCGCCCGGTGATCGTCGAAATGGCGATGGGCGCCGGAGCGCGCGGCTTGCCCGTGATCGCGATCTGTTCGCGGCGGCATTGCGAGCAATCGGTCGCGGCGCACTCTTCGGGCAAGAAGCTGATTGACGTGGCCGGCGTGGTGATTGACAACGGCTGCCCGCCAGGCGATTGCGTGGTCGAACTCGAAGGGTTGGAGTGGCGCACCGGCCCGGCTTCGACCGTGACCGGCGGTATGATCATCAATATGCTGCGTTGCCGCGTGGCCGAACTGTTGCTCGAACGCGGCGTGAAACCGGAGTTGCTGCCGTCGCATCAATTCGTCGGTAACACGAATGCGGCTGAGCAACTCGAACGGTTTTACGATGCCTACCGCCGCAGCCTGGCGCATCTTTATCAATGAGCGGAAGACTCGCGAACAAGGTTTGTCTGATCACAGGCTCGACCGGCATCGGCGCTGCGACCGCGCGGCTGGCCGCGAGCGAAGGCGCGTCGGTCTTCGTCGTCAGCCGCGATAGAGAAAGCCTCAGCGCGTTAGCCGAAGAGATCGGATGCGGCTTCCACATCGCCGATCTGACGCGCGCGGGCGAAGTGACGCGAGCCATCGAAAGCTGCATCACTCGATACCATCGTATTGACGCGCTCTTCAACGTGGCGGGCATCAGCGGACGTAAATTTGGCGATGGCCCGATCCACGAATGCGCCGACGAAGGTTGGGACGTGACGATTGAGACGAACCTCAAAAGCATGTTCCTCGTGTGCCGCGCCGTCGTCCGGCAAATGCTGGATCAACCGGTTGGCGAGAACGGATTGCGCGGCGCGATTTTGAATATGTCGAGCGCGCTCGCGCTCGCGCCGGAGCCGAAGTTTTTCGCCACGCACGCTTACGCAACCAGCAAGAGCGCGATCATCGGGCTGACCGAGGCGATGGCGCCTTACTACGCGCCGAGCAGGATTCGCGTCAACGCCATCGCGCCCGCGCTGACGCGGACACCGATGAGCGCGAGGGCGCAGCAGAATCCCGAGCTGCTCGAATTCATCAGGACAAAACAACCGCTCTCGGAAGATTTGATCGAAGCG
>JAJVID010000048.1 GCA_022072205.1 Acidobacteriota bacterium | reverse complement strand
CGGTCGTAAGCGTCGTATTGCCTCAGCACAGACGCGCCTTTCGGATCGGTCGTGAGCGCCGCCGCGCTGTTGTTGTAATCGTACTGGACGGTCGAAGCGAAGCCGTCGGGGTCGGTGATGGTGGTCGGGAAGGCAAATCTGTTGGTGACGGACGAATTGTAGAACGCGCCGTTGTAGTTGAATGTCGTCAGGTGGTTCAGCGCGTCTTTCGCGTAAGCCACCGTGCCGGTCAGGTAATAACCGGTCTTGTTTTCGACGTAGCTGTTGTCGTTGACGTCGTAACGCCGCACGGTCGTCAGGTTGCCGCGACCGGCGACGAAGCCCGTTCCGTAATTCGCAGTGTCGTGCCTGACTGGCGTCGCCGAGTGCGCCTGGACTGATCCGGCCTCGTCGTAAATGTATTCGACTTTGGAAGCGAGCGCGCCCGCGCCGTCGTAAAGCGTCCGCCTGCTCGCCAGACCGATGATGCGGCGGTTGACGTAGGTCGAAATCACGTTGTAATCGGTGTGCGTGCGGCGCAGCACGGTAGTCGCGTTGGAGTCGTATTCGTAAACGTCTTCCGGCAGATTGAAGTCAGCAATGCCGGGCGCGGCGTAAGTCACGGTCGTGCGGCGTTGATTTTCAAACGTGGCATTGTTGGAGTCGGTGTTGTCGTAAATAAGGTCGGTATCGAAGGAAACACAGACGCCGCTTTATTGATCACTCCTGCTCGTCAGAATTGCATTGAACAGCAGCGGGAAAGTCGCCAGGCTCTGCGCGCGATATTGGGGACGGAATCCGAACAGGATGACGCGGCCTTTGCCGATTTTCGCCTCGACCATCGCGGCTTTGCCCCGGATCAAGTTGTCGCCGAGTATCCAGCCGCTCAGCAACGGCGATTCCGATTCAGGGTACCGCGCAATCGCTTTCGCGCTCGCCGGGTCGGTGATCTCGAACGCCGGGCTGTTCTCAAACCACGCGATTGATTCCTTCTCCGAACCGAACGCGAGCGGACTTGATGAATCGAGTTGCGCGCGCAGGATCGAGCCGGGACAGTAAAAATCGCGCGACGCGACGCCTTTGAGCACATTGCGCACGGGCGCGCCCAGCTTCTCAATGGCGAAGTTCGAAGCGTTGTTGAACGTGATCACCGTGCCACCCGCTTCGATGAATTCGCGCAAAGCCTTGACTCCCGCTTCGCCCAGCCCTCCGGCGTACTCGTCGGGATAAGCGAGAGGGATTCTCTCCTGACCTCTCGCCGCATCACTCCCTCTGCCTGCCGCGCCTGCCCCACCTGGGAGACCGTTGACCAACGCGCCGACCGATTGATCGGGGATGATGATCGCATCGTATTTGGCATTCAGGCCGCCCGCGCGCGCTTCGGAGTCGCGCAGCGATGTGAAAGGAAATTTGTATTGATCGAACACCCAGCGCGTCCAGCCTTCGTCCATCGAGGCGAGATGGTTTTTGTACATCGCCACGCGCACGCCCGCGTTGGGCCGCACGCGCGATTGGATCACGAGCGCGGAGGGTTCCGGCTTCGATTCGACGGCGAATGATCCTTTGACGAAGACTGCTTTGACATTCATCAACAGCGACAGCGTGTGCGCCGTCACGTCGTAAGGCCGTTTCGGCGGGCCGCCCGGATATTCGCGCAGATCGGGATAGACCTGCGATTCGAGCAACGCCTTTGCGAACGCGCCGTAAGGCTGCTTCATGAAAATTATGTGCGTGCCCGCCGGATAATTTTTTCCGTCGGCGGTGAAATCCCTGCTCGCGCGCATCGCTTCGACGCCGCCGCGTTTGAGGATGTTCAGCACACGGTCGAGGCCTTCGATCTTGTAGTAGTAAATCACTTCATCGCCGGTCGAAGGTTCGCCGGTGATATTTTTGACGACCTGCTCGCCCTGCTCGTGCTGTTCCTGCTTCGTGCCGCTCACCTGATTCAAGCCTTCTTTGAGGCGTTTGAACGCGGCGGCCAGTGACGCGGGCACCTCCGGTTCGGGCAGCAGAATCGCGAAAGGCCCTTCTTTGGCTTCGACGGACCGTTTGCTGATTTCGTAAAAATTGCGCAGGTAAAGCTCGCGCTGGCGCGCCGCGTGGTTGAGCAACGCCATCGCGCCCGCGCCCTGGTAATCAACGATGTCGCGCAGCGTCCATTTGCCGCCGCGCCACGGCTTGGGAAAATTCCATGACGACACTTTCGCGTCGTAGTTGAACCCGCCGCCGAGCCTGTTGAACGGAACTTCAACCGGAGTCGCCAGACGCGCGCTTGCGGTTTCGGACAGAATGCGCAACCCAGCGTGGTAATGCGCGTAGGCGCGCGCGGGCGTCCACGCGTCGTACATCGTGTTGAAAACCACGCCGGTCTTGCCCTGAGAAATCACTTCCCACGCCATCGAGGTTCCGAGCGCGTTGACGCCCGCGACGAGCGCCGGATCAACGTTCGGCTCCCAGGGTTCCATGTACGGCGGGACGAAAAGGCGCGCGCCGCCGCCGCCCATCTGGTGAATGTCGTGCAGAATCTGCGGGCGCCAGACGTTGAGGAGTTTGTCTACGGTCAATTGCGTCTCGACCTGCGTAAACGCGTACCAGTCGCGGTTGTTGTCGTGACCGACGTAATGATGATAAAGCTCCGGCGGCGCTGAGCCTTCGGCGGACGTGCCCAGAGTTTTCCGGTACCAGTCGGCGACGATGTCCGTGCCGTCGGGATTGAGCGAAGGCACGAGCAGCACGATCACGTTATCCAGAATCTGTTTGACCTCCGGCGTGTTTTGCGAAGTCAGTTTGTAAGCCAACTCAGTCGCGGTGAATGTCCCGCCGACTTCAGTCGAATGGATGCTGCAAGTGATGACGACGACAGTCCTGCCCGCTTTGATCAATTCGCTGATGGCTGATTCGCTCTGGTTCGCAAGCAGGCGCGGATCGGACAGTTTGCGCTGAATTTCTTTGAACTCATCGAGCCGCTTCAGATTTTCGGGCGACGAGATCGTGGCGACGACGAAAGGCCGGCCCAGCGTCGTTTTGCCGAGCGTGTCGAGCTTGATGCGGTCGCTCGATTTTTCAAGCTGGCCGAAGTAGGCGAGGAACTGATCCCACTTCGCCAACTTGCGGTCTTCGCCGATCTTGAAACCGAGGGTTGTTTCCGGCGCGGGGACAGTCGAAACAGATGATGCGCTTTTAGACTGGCTTTGCGCGCTGGCTCTCGCCGCCCATCCCGATTGAATCGGGGTGAAGGCCAGCGCCGCGAATAGAAAAACAGTGGACAGCAAAAACCGAGGTGTTTTCATTTGTTATTTGACTCCGCAATGCTTGGCGGCGGGCTTTACGCGCCGCCGCAGGTTTAGTCTCCGGGCGCGCAGGGTGTCTTCTCCGCAAGCCTGCGCGTGAGACCGCGCGCGCGCCCAGAACTGATGCGCGCTCTTCAGATATTTTCGAGATTTTCAGCACTTGATTTCACCGCGTGACGCCGGTAATTTAACACTGCGAACACGAGAAGCAAGCCTCATTGATCTCGCTCATCTCGTTCTCCCCGGAGTATCGCGAAATTTGATTAAGGATTCGACATCGTAAAGAAATGAAGAAAATCATCGCCCTGCTCACGCTTGTCTTTACAAGTTGCGCGCAACTTCCTGTGCGCGACGCCAGGATGACCGTCGGCTTCGCATCATCGAAACCATCCGCCAAATCAACTAATGAGCTTTCGGACAAACCAAAGACCCCGTACGTCGCGCCGCGCGCTTTGACAAATTTCACCAACGCGCTGACCGCCGAAGGACGCGACTGGCGGCAGCACGGCGTTTACATCGAGACGCTTGAAGGCGGCGAGCCTGTAGCGATGCTGAACGAAGACATCGCGTTCAATCCGGCGTCGGTCATCAAACTGGCTACGACGCTTGCGGCTTTGAACAAACTCGGCCCCAATCACCGCTTTCACACGGACATTCTGGCCAACGGC
The DNA here is from genome assembly GCA_022072205.1 of Acidobacteriota bacterium. Lineage (GTDB taxonomy): Bacteria > Acidobacteriota > Blastocatellia > RBC074 > RBC074 > JAJVID01. The sequence goes on along the minus strand of JAJVID010000048.1, from coordinate 10,689 downwards.
GAAATCAACGAGAAGGCCGGCGAATTGAACGGCGATCTGATTCTCTTCAGCGGGCGCGACCCGTCGTTCTCGATCCCGGACGCGAAACAGGCGGGCGAGGCATTGCGCAAATTCGGCGTGCGGCGCGTCAACGGCAGCCTGGTCGTGATCGGCGAATTCAACTGTAATCACAATTCGCAAACGGACATTTCGGCGGGCGTCTTCGAGCGCAACTCCGGCATCGTGTTCCGCGATCCGATCAAATATGAAGACGCCAACAGCCAGCCTCGCGGGAGATTGCTGGTCACGGTCGAATCGGACACGCTGCTGCGCGTCGCGCAATATCAGAACGCGCACAGCGTTAATTCAATGGCCGAGATGCTCGCCCGCCACATTGGCGGCCCGGAGGCTGTGAAGAGCTTTCTGATTAACCAGGCGGGGCTTTCGCCGAACACGATTCAAATCTCCACAGGGTCGGGGCTGAGCGTGAACCGGATGTCGCCGCGCGACACCGTAAAGATGTTGCGCACGATGGTCGGCTGGCTCAATAAATACGGCCTCAAGGCCGACGCGGTGATGGGACTCGGCGGAATTGATCCCGGCACGATGCGAGCCAGATTCACCGAAAGCGAATTCGCCGGAAGCGTCGTAGCCAAGACCGGCACGCTGACCAGCACCGACAGCGGCGTCGCGGCGTTGGCCGGGGTGATGCACACGCGCAATCGCGGAACGCTGCTGTTCGCAGTATACGACAACGCCCAGTATCGCCGCGTGTTTCACCTGCGCAAGGTGCAGGACGAGTTTCTCAAAAATCTGATGAACGAAATGGGCGGACCTGCGCCGGAGAAAGAGCGCAGCCTGACCAGCAACGGCGACCGATTGCAAAGCCGAATGATCCTGGCCGAATAAATGCGGCGGTAAATCAGTGATCCGGCTCGATTGGCGCCCGGCGGATGAGTTATCATCCAGACCGAAATACCCCCTGAAGCAATGAAAAGACAGGTGGGACAATTCGCCGAATTGTTCCACCTTCACTGAGGAGGAAGGTATGAGGAAAGCCACACTGTCGCGCTTGCCAATCGCCGTTGTGTTTCTGATCCCAGTCTTCGCAATCGCGCAAACTCCCGCCAACCAACAGGCGCCGAGGCAGACACCAAGTCAAACACCGGAATCTCAAACAACAGACCGCCAAACAACCCCGCAAGCGGGCGATTGGCGGATCACCGAAAACGAGGTCAAAGCCGTTCAGTCGGAACTCGTCCGCCTGGGGTACTACAAATCGAAGGTCGGCGGCGTGCTCGACCGCGACACGCGCGAAGCCGTGCGGGCTTACCAAAAGGACAACGGGTTGAAGGCCACCGGACGGATTGATCTGCCAACTTACGGCAAACTCGGACTCGCTTATCCTGCGACCGGCAAGGAGGCCGACAGCCTGCGCCGCGACGGCGTGCTGCCGAAGATCGGCTACACGGTCAAAGACACAACGGTGAACGCCGGCGCCGCCGTCACGGGGGGCGTGAAGAAAGTCGGATCAGGCGTTCGCACGGGGCTTGAGAAGTCCTGGGACGCCGGCGCCGCGACGGTTTCGAAATCGAAAGAGGTCGCTCAGAGCGCGGGCGGCGCGACCGTCAAGGGAGCGAGGAGCGCCGAGCGCGCAGGCTATCGGCTGATTGGCCGCAGCGACGCCGAGGTAAACGCGGATGTCCGCCGGGCGTTGGAAGAAACCCCGGAGGCGCAGTTCTGGTATTCCGACGTCAAGAACGGAATGGTCACCATCAAAGCTCCGCGAGGGCACAAGGCCGATATCGGCGCTGTGGTCTCGAACATTCGCCAGGTTCCAGGCGTCCGCTCCGTGTTCGTGATCGCATTGTAAGGGAAGAAAAAGGCGTGAGAGTTAAACTTTGATCGGGTCGCGGTTGGTGTCGCTAGCGGGGAGGAGGCCCTGAATCTTCACGTTGGTGACTTCATCGTCAATCTTCTTGAGTTCTTCCTGAACTTTGTCGCAAGCCTGGCTGATTTCAGGCAATTGCTCCAACGACATCTTGCTGATGTCATCCAATTGCTGACGTAGTTTGTCCAGGCTTTCGCTCCAAACCTTGCGTTTATCTTTCAAAGCAGGTTTGTCCAAATCCTGAAGCTTTTTGTTGATATCGGCCATCTTCTCCCGCAACAGGCCGATCTTCCCTTCCTTCTCTTCGAGCTTCAACTTCTTCTGCTCCTGCTGCTGCGCGTCGCGCTCCCTCGCCTGCTGCTTGAAATAAGTGGTTGCGCCAATAGCCAACCCGCCGATTCCAAGCACGATCAACCCGGCAAGGATGATTAGATTCTTGCGGGATTGTCCGTCTTTTGAACTCAACTGATCGCGGCCAGCGTTCGCCTTTGAACCGCCGGGAGTTGATCCATCAGCGGTCGAACCTGATAAAGCAGGCGCCGGATTGATCGTCGAAGTTTGTGAGTTAATCGGCTTCGTGTTGCGTGATTCAAGAGGTTCCGTCTTTGCGGAATGATGTTGCGCAGGAGAGACTTCCGGTTCGTCATCAAAATCTTCCGGCGCGAAAACGGAGGTAATCGGCCCACGCCGATCCGAGAGATCGTTGGTGCGTGAAACTTCAGAGGCGCTGCGCGGGATTTTTGCCGTGAAAGGCGTGGACTGCGTTGGCGGGGTCGGAAGCGGTTCAGTAGCCTTTGACTCGGCGGTGTTCGAGAAACCATCTGAGGAGTTGGGCGACTCGTTCAGTGGATCGGTAGGCGCTCCAACTCCCCAGTTAACTTCTGTCGGAGTGTCGGGCGAGCGGGCCAGGCTCTGCGGTTCGATATTGTCGTTCTTCGACAACGTCAGACCGCTGCCTGAAAATTGAGCGATGACCACAGTGATGTTGTCCTCGCCGCCGCGCTCATTGGCCAGATTGATCAGACTCTGGCAGGCCGATTTGAAATCCGAAGCCCCATGAATAATTCGCGCGATCTCTTCCTGCTGAATCTTTCCCGATAACCCGTCGCTGCAAATCACCAGCGTGTCCAGATTGCATAGCGTCAGGCTGTTGACCTCGACGTTTATGTTGCTGTGAGCGCCCAGGGCTTGCAGGATCACATTGCGGTAACTGTGGGTTTCGGCCTCCTCTTCGGTAATCTGCCCCGCGTCAATCAATTGCTGCACCAGCGATTGGTCTTTGGTGACGCGGTATATCTTGTCGTGACGGATCAGATAGGCGCGGCTGTCTCCGACCTGTCCGAAGTAAACCTGATTGCCGATCGTTGCGACTGCGGTGAAGGTGGCGCCCAGCCCTTTGTGAGCCGGGTTCGTCTGGCTTTCGCCATTGATCAGGAGGTTGGCCTCTTCGATGGACAGTCTCAAACGCTCGTGAAATGACAGTTTGCCATAAACCTCGTGCGCCTGAAGTTGCAACATCCTGTCGCGTACGGTTTCGACAGCCATCCGCGACGCGACCTCGCCCGCCAGCGCGCCGCCCATTCCGTCGGAAACCGCCAGCAGTGTGCCGTAATAGCCTTGTGAATATGTCAGTAAATCTTGCGGCTCTTCCTCGCTGGCGGTCCAACTTCTACCGGATGAAAGGTCGAGGATCAGAAAATTGTCTTCGTTGCCGCTGCGCACCATGCCCACGTCAGTTTGGGCATAAAGCGCCAGATTGATAGTTGGAAGCTCGGCCATAAGAGCAAAGGTAACCTTCTTGTTTGATCGTTCTTCTGTCAATGGTCAGTGACAAGCGGGCCTGGCTTATCACTTGTCACTGTTTACACGCGCAGTGTTTATGTCTGCCAGCATTTATACCTGTTGGAGCGCCGCGTCCAGATCAGCGATTATATCTTCGACATCCTCAATGCCTACGGAGATGCGCACAAGACCGTCGGTAATACCCAGCCGCGCGCGCTGTTCCGAAGGAACCGACGCGTGTGTCATCGTTGCCGGATGAGAAATCAATGTTTCAACGCCACCCAAACTTTCGGCGAGCGCGCAGAGGCGCACATTATCCAACACAGAACGCGCAGCCGCAAGAGAACCTGTCTCAAAGGCAATCATTCCTCCAAATCCGGTCATCAGTCGTTTCGCGCGTTCGTGCTGCGGGTGTTGCGGCAGTCCCGGATAGTAAACCTTTTTGACTTTCGGATGTTCGTCCAGAAACGCCGCCACCCTGCGCCCGTTGTCATCATGCTGCTTCATCCTCACCGCCAGAGTCTTGGTTCCGCGCATCACCAGCCAGGCGTCGAACGGTGAAATGATCGCGCCTACGGCGTTCTGCAAAAATCCGACGCGCTCCGTGTCTTCCGCATTTGTCGTGACGACCACACCGCCAATGCTGTCGCTGTGTCCGTTCAAATACTTCGTCGTCGAATGAACGACGATGTCGGCGCCCCATTCGATCGGACGCAGGAAGAACGGACTCATAAACGTGTTGTCCACTACCAGCCTGATCCCGCGCTCGCGCGTGAGCTTGCCGATACCTTCCAGATCGGCCACAGCCATTATCGGATTGGTCGGCGTCTCAATAAAAACCATCCGGGTGTCGCCGGTTAGAGCCGCTTCTACATTGGCCGCCTCGGTTGTGTCAACGTAACTGAAATCCAGGCCGAAATTTTTCAGCACGCGCTCGAACAGGCGGTAAGTCCCGCCATAGGTGTTTTCGGAAACAATGACGTGATCTCCCGCCTGAAGCAGCTTCAGCGTGGTGTCAATCGCCGACATCCCTGATGCGAAACAGTGAGCGGCGTATCCGCCTTCGAGCGCGGCAAGATTTTTTTCGAGCGCCATGCGCGTTGGGTTCTGAGTGCGCGCGTATTCAAATCCTTTATGATGGCCTAAGCCGTCCTGAGCGTATGTCGAAGTCTGATAAATCGGTGTTGTAATGGCGCCGGTTGTCGAATCCGGCTCCTGTCCCGCGTGTATTGCTTTAGTTGCGAATCCCATAAGAAAGAACGATGCCGGTAATGCTGCCAGTTAATTTACAGGGAGTCAGACTTGAGCGCAGATATTAAAGACTCAGCGAAAAAAAGGAAAGCGGCTATTTCGTCAAGCTGCCTGGTTAAACCGGAGGAAGCGGCCTGCGGCAATTATTCGCTTGTCCCGCGCCCTTGCCGCTCTTACAATCGCGCAAATCTATGAGACAAAATGTCGTCGCAATCATTCCCGCCCGCTACGCCTCAACCCGACTGCCCGGTAAACCACTGATCGAGATTGCCGGAAAGCCGATGATCCTGCGCGTCGTCGAACGCGCCAAACAGACCGCCACGATCAACCGCGTCATCGTCGCTACCGATGACCAGCGCGTCTTTCAAGTCGTCGCCAACGCCGATGAAGAAGCCGTGATGACTTCGCCCGATCACACGACCGGAACTGACCGGCTGGCCGAAGTCGCGGCGAAACTCGACGCCGAGATCATCGTCAACGTTCAGGGGGACGAGCCGCTGATCGAACCGTCAACGATTGAAGCGGCGGTCGCGCCGCTCATCGCCGATCCGTCAATCGTGATGAGCACGACCTGCGAGCCGATTGAATCAGCCGAAGACGCGTTGAAATCGAACGTCGTGAAAGTCGTGGTAGATCGCGCCGGCTTCGCGCTCTATTTTTCGCGCAACCCGATTCCCTTCCCGCGCGCGGCTGTCCTGGAAGACGGGTCAATCGAAGCGGCGTTGCGCGCCCGGCCTGAATTGCTCAAGACATTCAACAAACACACGGGGCTTTACGCCTACCGCCGCGATTTCCTGCTGGCCTACGCCAAGCTCCCTCCGACTCCGCTCGAACAGAGCGAAGCGCTCGAGCAACTGCGCGCGCTCGAACACGGCTACAAAATCAAAGTCGTCCCGGTCGCGCATCGCTCGATCGGCGTGGACACGCCTGAAGATTTGGAACTGGCGCGGCGCCTGATCAGCGGTTGAAGATCGCCAGTAAATCTTTCGGATGGTCGAGCAAAAAATCGGGCTGTAAATCTACCAGATCAGTTCGCGGGAACGGCCCCCACGTGGCTGCGGCTGTCAACATCCGCGCCGAGCGTCCCGCCGCGATGTCGTGCGTGCTGTCGCCGATGTAAATCGCTTCGTCGCGCGACGCCTCCATCGTTTCAATCGCGCGCAACAGCGGCTCGGGATGGGGCTTGTGATTCTCGCAATCGTCTCCGGCGACGATCACGTCGAACATCCCGGCCATCTGATAAATGTCCAGCCCGCGTCGCACCCCCGCGCGCATCTTCGACGAGACAACGCCAAGCCTGAAGCCTCGCGTCCTCAATTCGCTCAGCGTCTCCTCGACGCCATCAAACGGCTCGATCATCTCATCGTGCCATTGCAGGTTGAATGTCCGGTAAACCAGAACCAATTCTTCAGACTTCGCTGTTAAATAGTCTTGCAGATCGTCAGGCCGCGCGATGCGATCTTCAGCGATAGCCTGCTCGGCAAGTTGCCTCATCGCAACCGGCAGCGGGATCCCGAAAGTTTTGATGTATTGCGAATCGTCGTAAACGAACCCAAAGACCCGCTCCCACGTCGCGCCGAACGTGCGCAGGATCAGCGGAGTCGTATTGACCAGCGTGCCGTCGAAATCGAAAAGGAGCAGATTGATTTTATTTTTATTCATACTTTGCCGACATTCGATAGTTTGCTAGACTGCATCCGGGAAACAATCCGATCACAAACAATCCGAATCAGTTTTGAGTTATCTCAAGATCACTCTCAGGGTCAAGCTGTAGCCTCAGGCTCTGCCTTGAGAAACTGAAAATCCTCCTGGGAGAGAGCGCATTCCCCGTGTGCGCTCCTGGGATTTTATGGAGGAATAGAGATTATGCCTGTACGCGAAATTTTGCTGTTGGGAAATCCGGAACTCTGGCGTCCGTCTGCGCCAGTGGTCAACATCCGTTCGCGCGAAACCCGTGAGTTGATCGGCGATCTGGCCGCGACGCTCGACACTTTCCGCGAACAAAACGGTTTCGGACGCGGGATAGCCGCTCCGCAGATCGGCGTCGGACGCCGCGTGATCTTTCTCAACGTCGGCGAATCATTCCCGCTCATCAACCCGAAGATCACGCGCGCCAGCCGCGAGATGATGGAAATGTGGGACGACTGTTTCTCAATCCCCAACCTCATGATCCGCGTCCGGCGCCACGCGCAAGTCGAGGTTGAATACACTGACGAGCACGGCGCGCAACGCACGATGAAAGCCGAAGGCGCTTTGTCTGAACTGCTCCAACACGAAATTGATCACCTCGACGGCATCCTGGCCACCGACCGCGCGATTGACGGCCGCAGCTTCGCCATGCGCAAAGTCGTAAAATAACGGATTGAATTGCCCCGGTCGCATCCCACACCTGGAAGCTTGTTGCCCCGAACTCATTGCCCCAAATCCGTCGCGCCGCAATTCGCCAGTTCCTCCTCGCTGTTGTATTCTCTCCCTTCACTCCAATCTATCATCGAGAAGAAAGAAGTTATAAACCCGTATGTCAGATATTCGTGTTCGTTTCGCCCCTTCGCCGACAGGGTACCTGCACGTCGGCGGCGCGCGCACCGCATTGTTCAACTGGCTCTTTGCCCGGCACACCGGCGGCAAATTCATCCTCCGCATTGAAGACACCGACATCCAGCGCTCCAGCGAAGAGATGGTGCGCGGCATCCTGGATGGGATGGAATGGCTTGGCCTCGATTACGACGAAGGTCCGTTCTTCCAATCCGATTACGCCGAGAAGCATCGCGCGGCGGCGTACGAGTTGCTCGAAAAAGGCTGGGCCTATCGTGACTTCACTCCGAAAGAGGAGCGCGACGACGCCACCGTCAAACAGCAGGCCGCCGAAGCCGCCCGCCAGGGGAAAGTGATGAATCCATTCCGCAATCTTTCGCGGGAAGAATCTGACGCGCGATCCAAAAGCGGCGAGCCGTTCGTCATTCGTTTCAAAGTGCCCGAAGAAGGCAAGACTTCGTTCGATGACGCCGTTTATGGTTTGCAGGAGCGCGATTACAAAGACATCGAAGACCTCGTGCTGCTGCGCTCCGACGGCCATCCGCTCTACAACCTCTCAGTTGTGGTTGACGACATTTTGATGGGCATCACACACATCATTCGCGGCCAGGATCACCTCTCGAACACGCACAAGCAGGTTCTGATCTATCAGGCGTTGGGAAAACCCTCGCCCAGATTCGCACACCTGCCGCTGATTCTGGCGCCGAACAAAGGCAAACTCTCGAAGCGCAAGCACGGCGAGATTGTCAGCGTGACCACTTATCGTGATTCAGGCTTCATTCCCGACGCCTTCGTCAATTTTCTCGCGCTGCTCGGCTGGTCGCCCGCATCGGGCGAACACGCCGACCGCGAAATCTTCTCGCGTGAGGAATTGATCAATCTCTTCTCGCTCGAAGGCATTCACAAAGCGAACGCCGTTTTTAACTTCACCGAAGGCGACGCGCGCAACTGGACAGATCAGAAAGCGCTCTGGATGAACTGGGAGTACATCAAAACAATCCCAATGGAAAAACTTGCGCCGTTCGTGAAAGCCGATTTGCAGCGAAGCGGTCTGTGGCGCGATGAGTACGATGGCGGGCGGAGAGCCTGGTTCGAGCAGGTGGTGACGCTGATCCGCGAGCGGGCGCGCACGCTGACCGATTTCACGAATCATGGCCGCCCCTATTTCGTTGATGATTTCAGCTTTGAATTCGATGAGGCGGCGGTCAAGAAGAATCTGCAAAAAGACCCTGCCCTGAAAGAACTGCTTCCGCAATTGGCGGACGCTTTTGCGGCGCTCGACGAATTCACTCACGAGACGATTGAGGCGGCGCTGCGAAAATTCGCCGAGGAAAAAGGCGTTAAGGCCGGACTGCTCATCAACGCGACGCGAACCGCGCTGACCGGGCAAGCCGTCGGGCCGGGTTTGTTCGATGTGGTTTCCGCTGTCGGAAAAGACCGAGCCGTAGCGCGATTGAAGCATGCGGCTCATTCGGTGTGTTAATCCGGATCAGGCTTGCGGCCACTGACATTGAGTGAAGATAGCGATGCGCTGGCGTGGGTTCTGCTCGCAGTTTCTTTCGTTTGACTACCGCCGGAATTTCATGTCTCATGCGCTATCACAATTTGGCTTTAAGGCTTTTAGCACGGGATTAAGCAACAGGTTTATCTCCGCCAGATAAAGAAAACAAAATAACGAAGGCTTGAGAATCAGTCGTGAGCGCAGTCGAAAGTAATCAAAAGACTGGGTCGCAGGCGCCGATGATTGCCCGGAAGAGCGCCTCGATACCGGTTTTGGAGTTTCCCCATTTATCTAATGCGACTTTCTGGCGCGTCGAAGGCAGTCTGCTCAACCTGGGAGCGGTTCGCCCGGTGGCGTTCTTCACCTGGAACGCGCAGAGCTTTTCCGAGCGCTGGTTGCGGCGCGGGGGCGTCGCTTTGCTGGCGTTAATCCGCCCTCTGCTTTACGCCGTTGACCGCATCTTCGCCACGCGCGTGCTGCACACGCTGTTGCGCGGCGTCAGTTGTGACCGTCTGGATTTACTCGGCGAGGAATATTTCAACTATGTCCTCCAGCCGAAGTTGAAGCCCAACGGCGTGGCGAAGTTGAAAGAAGCGATGTCGCGCGGCAAAAAGATCGTTCTGGTCAGCCAGGGCCTCGATCACGTGATGAGGCCTCTGGCGCAACACCTCGGAGTCGAATACCTGATCGCCAACCGCCTCGAGTTCCGCGACGGACTGGCGACCGGAAGGTTGCTTTCGCCAGTCATCCGGCCCAGACAGGTGCTGGCGCGCATCATCGGCGGAAGAGCCGATGGACGAGTCGCGCCCAAAAAGCTGGCGCGCAAACTGGGCTTCTCCAACCGCATAGAGGTTTTGAATAACGCGGTCATTCCCGCCAAACGTTGCGCCGTTTCGTTCAACACACCCACAGTAATTTTCGACTCGCACAAACAACTTGAAAAACTTTCTGTGCGAGAGTCGTTTGCGGGCAGGCACGTTTTGCTGATCGGCTTCACGGGTTTCATCGGCAAAGTCTGGCTGGCGAAAGTCCTGGAAGAGAGTCCCGACATCGGCAAAATCTATCTGCTTATCCGCCGCCAGCGCTCAACGACCGCCGAGCGGCGATTCGAGAAGATCGTCGCCGAATCGCCGTTGTTCGATAACCTGCACGTCAAATACGGCGAAGGCTTCTGCAAATTCCTGGCGGAGAAGGTCGAAGTCATCGAAGGCGACATCACGCAATCCAGTCTGGGCATCGAGCCGGAGACGTTCGAGCGGCTGAAATCCAATCTCGATCTGGTCATCAATAGTTCCGGCCTGACCGATTTCAATCCCGATTTGCGCCAGGCGTTGTCAATCAACATTGACGGCACAATGCGGCTGATTGATTTCCTGCGCCAATGCGATCGCGCGACGATGCTGCACCTGTCAACGTGTTACGTCGTGGGTTATCGCGATGGCCGCATCACCGAAACGCTCACGCCGAACTACACTCCGAAAGGCATCGCCGATTTCGACGCCGGGCGCGAATACGAATCGCTGCAAGCGCTAGCCAAAGAGATCGAGTCGCGGGCCGAAAGCGAAGAGGTCACCGAACAGCTTCGCCAGCAGGTTTTAAGCAAAGGCCGCAAGCTGAGCGATTCGGAGTTTGCGGCGCAAATCCGCAAGCAGCGCCAGCGATGGACGCGCGACGAATTGATCGAAGCCGGAATGCGGCGCGCGCGCGAATTGGGCTGGCCCAACACTTACACATTCACCAAAAGCATCGC
>JAJVID010000127.1:11480-15088 GCA_022072205.1 Acidobacteriota bacterium | reverse complement strand
GATTTTTTTACCGCCCGCCGTTTCAACTTCCGTTTCAACCACATCATTAAAGACTCTGTGGGCTGTGCGGAAAAATTTTTTCCACTCTCTATCACTGCCGAAAGCCTCCTTGAGAGCTAACCCGGCCCACGCGCCATCCGGTTTACCGGCAAGCAGATCATCGTGCAAGTCATGCCGGGAGTGGGCAACCCAGAAAACCATCATTTTTGCGATGGATTTCTTAAGATCGTTCCTCACTGTTTCCTTCTCCGTTTCATCTAATAACGAGAACAGCGCCCTCTTCTTCATTGGGTCTGCCTCAGCCCTGAGCTTCTTTCTCTTCTCCGGTAGACTCAATCCCGCGAACTTGGCCTGGGTTGCTGACAACTTCTTGGGCGGGCTTTTCTTTTTGGTAGGGTGTTTCTTTGACATACATTTCTCCTTGAATAACTTTCTCCAAATCAAAGTCAATGTCATGCTCAGATGGCTCTGCATCGGAGACATAACGCTTACCGCATAAAGCGGCTGCTCTTACCTGCCAACTTGCAAATTCATCCTCTTTGCCGAAGATGCATCGGTGAGGGCCTGTTCACCCCTACTTCGATCACCGGCCCACCGGCAAGCATACCCGCAGCAACTATGGATTTGACGAATTGACAACGAGTGTGCTTCTTCATTTATGTAGGCGTAAATTAGCGCCGAAACCTCTAACAGCGACCAATTTTTTTTCACCAGGGCATGGAGTATCCGAGGCCATCCAGCAATCAGTAAATTTGTGGTTGTTTTCAGCAGAAGCTGAGTGCGGCTGTTGCTTATTGTGATGTCGCGCGACGGCTTAACAACGCGACGGTGATACAACTGATAAAAAGCTGAACTGACGCCGCCCTTATACGCCGCGCCGAAAACCCTGTCAATCATTCCGCCGCCGCAAATGGCTTTCACTTGAGTTTTTCCGATGCTGACTTTACTTTGCCGGCGACACAGGAGACAGCTATGGCTCAACTTGCTTTGCGCGGCGGGCGTCCAGTCCGCAACCGACCATTCACCGCCTGGCCCATTTACGACGGACGCGAGGCTCGCGGCTTGCAGACTGTGCTCGAAAGCCGTAACTGGGGCGGCTATCCCTGCCCTAACGATTTCGCCCGCGAATTCGGGCGGAAGTTCGCCGAAGCGCACAACGCGCGTTATGGCGTGGCGGTCGCCAACGGCACGGTTTCGCTCGAACTCGCTTTGCAAGCCGCTGGGATCGGCTTCGGCGACGAAGTGATCGTTCCGGCTTACACCTGGGAAGGCACGGCTGCGGCGGTCTTGTTCGCGGGCGCGGCGCCGGTCTTCGTGGATGTTGATCCCGACACTTACTGCCTCGACGCGAAATTGATCGAAGCGACAATCACCGAACGCACGCGGGCGATCATTCCCGTTCACCTCGGCTTTCGATTCGCCGATATGGACGCGATTATGGAGATAGCGGCGAGGCATCGGCTGTTTGTCCTCGAAGATTGCGCGCACGCTCACGGCGGCAAATGGCGGGGAAAAGGCGCGGGATCAATCGGCCACGCGGGGAGCTTTTCGTTTCAAACCAGCAAGCTCATGACCGCAGGCGAAGGCGGCATTGTCATCACCTCTGACATTGACCTCGCCGATCAGGTGATTCGTCTCGCCAACTGCGGCCGCCCGCCTCGCAAGGAAACCAAAGGCAACCCGGCGCTCGGCCACAACTATCGAATGACCGAATTCCAGGCCGTGATCCTGCTCGCTCAACTTGAGCGGTTGGACGAGCAGACCGAATTGCGCGAGGGCGCCACCGCTCGGCTCGAAGAAGGTTTGAAACAAATCGGCGGCGTCGGCCTGCTTCCGCGCGACAATCGCATCACGCGTCAGGCCAGCTACCATTACGTTTTCAAATTCCACTCAGAAGAGTTCGGCGGGGTTCATCGTGACGCCTTCGTCGCCGCGCTCAAGGCCGAAGGCGTGCCCAGCGACGGACGTTTTTACGAAGCGGTCTACCGCTCGTCGCTGTTTGAATTTGCGGCTGAAAAATACCCGGCCTGGGCGCAATCGAAGCGCGAATTCCATTGCCCGGCCGCCGAACGCGCAGGCTACGAAGAATCCGTCTGGCTGCCGCATCAAATCTTTCTGGGCGAGGAGAGAGACGTTGACGACACTCTGACAGCGATCCAAAAAATCAAAGAGAATGTCGCGGAGCTTATCGGCCACGAAGATGAGCGGATTCGCACGCAGGGGTTGCCGCGAGCCGAACGCGCGCTTCTGGAATCAAAGCCGCCTTATCAATAGCGTCCTCGTTCGATCAAGGTTCATAAGCGCCATCACAATGATCGAACCTGGGTCTGAACGTTATCGCGCGGGCTTTCAATTGATCTTCAAATCCAGGCTGCGCCGCGTGGCCATATCCCAGTAATCATCGTAAGGGCGGTCCGAAGCGTAATCTTTCAGCATGCTGTCAATCGTTTGCATCAACTGCACGCTGAAGGAATTGCCGATTGTTTGCGGGTGGACTTCGGTGTAGTAGGCGTAGTTGAAATAGCTGCGGATGATCACGCTCCGGTCATCTATGGGCAGAGCCTTCAGGTTCTCGACGAAGCGCGGCATGGTGTCGTAGCGCCAGAGATAGAATTCGACGTTCGAGACGTAAAACGCCGAGACCTTCTCGTTGATCTCTCTCAGGAAAGCGCCGACGGCTTTGACGGCTTGTTGCCCCGAAAGGTCTGCGGTGAGAGGGATGATCAGGTTGCGATCCTGCAAATTTTTGACGACCTGGAAATCGGCCTCGGTCGCCAGATAGTTGCGGTGGCGGCCTGCGAGGTCTTTTTCCAGCAGCAGGTCGCGGTAGGCCGGGAAGAAGCGGCCCGTCGGGCGGTCGCGGATCGTGTAGCGGACTTCAAGGCAATCGGTGTAGAAGGCCTGGTAAATCTCGTCAATCGTTTCGATGTCGCGCTGCGAAAGCTGAAGGCCGAACGTGGCGATTCTCTTCTGCACTTCGGCCCTGAGCTTTTCGGCCAGCTTCTGGTTCATCGGCGTGCGGTCGAAATAATCAACGAAGTCGCGGATCGGGCGGTCGTTCCACTTCCGGTGATCTTTGGGCAGCGGGCGCCCGAAGAGGTTCGATAGGTATTCGATGCGGTTGCGCGACATCATAAACAGCGCCTTGAACATCAGGTGCTGCAACATTGCGTCGCGCCGAATATCAACCATGAAGGCCACGCGCGGTTTGATCTGCGCGATGTAGGTGAAATTCTGATCGGGGCCGACGCCCAGATAAGCTCCGCCCGTCACATTATTCTTCGCCAGCCGGCCCAGCACGTGCTGGTAAGACAATTCGTTCGAGACCAGATTGTCCGAGCCGAAATAACCGGCCTTCTCCGAGAGGCGAGTGACGAGTTGCGCGAAGTCGTAACGCTTATCGTTGATCTCTACCTTCTGCTGCGCGCTGCTCGCGATGGGGAAAGAGAGCAGCAGGAACAGCGACACCAACATCACTGACCGGGTTGCTGATTGGCGAATGCTCTTCATCATCCTACGTCTCCTTGGGAAAAAGGCATGGAGTTCAAGCTTTAGCTTGCCGCTTCGGTCCGCTCGAAAATGGAAGCCACAAGCTAAAGCTTGAACTC
>JAJVID010000127.1:0-11380 GCA_022072205.1 Acidobacteriota bacterium | reverse complement strand
ATGCCCTTTTTCATTGTTTCAAAGTATTGCTCGCGTCACTCGGCGATTTTCAATTCATACACTCCGATTTTGATTGTCTGTCCGGCTTTGATCTCGGCGTTTTCGCCGGGTTGGATTTCACGGCCATCAGCCTCGATTGAGTTGCGGCCAACGCATTCCAGCTTGTACGCGCCACCGTCGAGCCGCGTCAGGATCGCGTGTTTGCGGCTGATCTCCTGGTCGCCTGCCAGTTTCAGATCAACGAAAAAATCCTTCGAGCCGCGTCCGATCTCGACCTTGTTTTTGTTCGCGGCGAAAGTTGTCTCGTCTTCGCCTGCGCCTGAATAAGTGATGGTGAAGAGCGGCGCGCGCGGGCGGACGATGGTTCGTTCGGCGTCGTCCGTGAGCACGGTCGGTTGCTGTTCGGGAGGAACTTCAGGCTCCGGAGGCGCGGGTCTCTTCTTTCGGGCGGTGACCTGGGTCTTCGGCGAATCTTCGTCCCAGACGGCCTGGACTCGCACCTGGCCCTTGTCGAGCGCGCCGTCAATGCCGAGCGAGAGCGCGATCTTGTCGGTCTTGAGCACGCGGTCGCCGACCAGTTCGCGCGCGCGTTCGGTCAAGCCGTTCCGCAAGCCTTCTTCCAGACCTTCGCGTTTGCGCCCCTGCCACATCGTGTCGTCGTCCTTGCTCAGATAGATGATGTATTCGCCGGGCAGGTATGTCGGGCCGCCCGGCGGCGTGAACATCTCGCGCTTCATCACAGTCTCGACTTCACGGGCGATCTTGACGAAGAATTCGTCCCACTCGCTAAGCTGCTGTTGCTGGGCCGATGGCGTGCGCGACACGGCGTCCTCGCCATCGAGCCACTTTCTGAAATCGGTTAAAAGCTCGGATATCTTCATAACTCTTCAGTATCAGGAGCAGCGCCGCTCGCAGCGCTGATTACCACCAGAACTTCCGCGAGACTACACGAACCTTAGGCGAATTTCCATCCAGGTCGCCGAAGACCCAGCCCTGATCGGTGTCGGTGTCCAATTCCTTCTGGCCCCACTGGCCGACCTGAATCAAAAGCCAGTTCTTGTTCGGCTGCGCCAGCACGTGATGGCGGGAGTATTTGACGACCGTTCCAAGAATTTTTCCTCTCGGAGGCTCAGCGCGAACATTTAACTCTTCCGTCACGACTTCGACCTCGGTCGCCGGACCGAAGCCGAATGGCGCATCCTGTTTGCGAACGTAATTGTAAACGCTGACGTTCGCGCCCAGCAGAGTGAAGACCAGCAAACCGATGAAGATGTTGCGGCGCGCCTTCCGGTTGAATTTGTTGGCGGCCTTTTGCCTTGCCGGCAGGTCTTTCTTCGACTCGGTCTTTGTTTGCTGTTTTGCTCCGGCCCCGGCGTCCCGGCGCGCCGGCGGCTCGCTTTTGACCTGAGCGTAAACAGCGGGCGCGGGCTTTTCTTCCTGAAGCTCGATGAAGAATTTCGGCGAACGATAGCCGTCTCCCGGCCTCGGTTTCGGCTGCGGCTCTGATCGCGGCTCTGATGGTATTGGATAAAGACCGTTCTCTTCGCTCGCGTGTTCCTGAGCGTTTGTTTGGACGTCCTGCGCTTCTTCGACCAGCGTTGCGGTTGTAATTTTGATGCGAGGGCGCGCGCTGGCCAGCGAGGGATCGAAAGCCGGTTGCAGAGGCCCGCCGGGCAACGCGCCGGGGACGACGTTCAACCTCGGCCTGATGATCGTCGTGTCATCCTCAACGTCAACCGCCTCGTCTATTTCGCCGGACGCGACCTGCGCCAGATCGCTCCAGAACTCGATCACCGACGCGTAGCGCGCACGCGGATCGTCTTCGGTCGCTCGCCGCAACACGCTCAGCAGACGCTGCCTGACCGGCGCGCTGATCGAATCGGCGGACAAATAAGTAATCGGATCGCATTTGAACTGGCTGGGCGGACGCCCGCAGACGACGGTGTAAAAACTTTTCGCAAGCGAATAGATGTCCGCCGAAGCCGTCAGGCGGTTGCGCGCGCCGGCGTCTTCTCCCGCCATCTCGCCGGGGTGATGTTCGGGCGGGGCGTAGATGTCCGCGCCGACGCGAGTAATCTCGGTGTCTTCGCCGGTGGTGATTTTGGCCACGCCGAAATCGGCGATCTTCAACGTGCGGTGGTCGTCGCCGAGCAGGAAGTTATTCGGCTTGAGGTCGCGGTGAATGATGCCTTTGTCGTGCGCGTAAGCCAGCGCTTCGCAGGCTTGTTTGAAATAAAAGAGCGCCCTGTCGAGCGGCAGCGCGTTATTCGGCGCCGCGCGGCAGAGTTTGAGCAGGTCACCGCCAGGCATGTATTCCAGCACCAGGTAATGAAAAGGCGTTCCGCGCAGATCGGCGGCGGTGCCGTGCCCCCATCGCAAAATCACGTTCGGATGACGCACGGCGTCGAGCGCGACCGCTTCATTCTGGAAGTTTTCGATCAGCGTGCGTTCCAGGTCGGCGTCGGGCGTGCCTTGCAGGCTGGTGTTGAGCGCCTTGATTACGACTTCCATTCCGCCCGCCTCGCGGTCACGCGCGACGAAAATTTCCGCAAAGCTGCCTCGGCTCAGCCGCTCCAGAACTTCGTAGCGGTTGTCTACCAGACTGTTTTCAAGTTTCAGTTCAGGCATCTTTTTTGGGAGCAGGGAGTAGGGAGTTGGGAGTAGGGGAAAAATTCCTTCCCCACTCCCTACTCCCCACTCCCCCTTCTTCCTCAACCAGCCGGCGTCGGACTCGCCTGCGGCGCGCTCGACGAAGATGGCGCGGAGAGATTCCGCAGCGCGTCCTGCGCGTTGCGCGTTTGGCCCAGCGACATATAAGCCCACGCCAGATGCGCCCAGATGTCGGGCAATTTCGCATCCAGCTTCGCCGCCTGATTCAGCCGATTCACCGCGTCATCGTATTTCTTCTGATCGAGATCAATGCGGCCCAGATAATAAAGCGCTTCGGCGCTCGCCGGATTAGTCGCCAGGACGGCGTTGATGCGCGTCCGGGCTTCGTCGGAATGGCCTTCCAGATGGCGCGCGAACGCGGCGTTGATCTCCGGGTCGGCCGGGCGATAGTGAATCTGCCGCTTCTCGTACGGATCAACGTTTCCCATCAGATTGTTCACGATCCCGTTGAGCGGGCTGAAAGCGTAAAGGAGAACGCCAATCACCGCGCCCATAACCGCCGCAATGAATAACAGGCTCATCTTCATAAGTTTCGACATCTCTCCTTTCAGTAACGCTTCCCCGCTCTGCCTTTTCGCATCGCGGGATTTCGACTCTTTGATTTTTTCCGCTCCCGAATGAGCGCCAGGTTGCGGCGATGACGAATGCTCCGATTGAAATTTGGCGGAGTCTTTTTGCTGCTGCTGCGGCGGCGTTGAATCGTTGTCCTGTTCGCGTCTCTGTTTTTCGGGCGCGCGTTGAGCTGGTTTTAGATCAACTTCGATGCGATTCGTCTGACGCTGCGGCGCGGGAGCGGCGTGAGCCTGCGCGGCTTTGGCGGGGATGCGCGGCCTGGTCGGGTCTTCGGCGTACTGGCGCTGGCCGAAATCAACCACGACGGCGGTCAGGTTGTCTTCGGCGCCGCCCTGATAACAAAGGTGCTTCATCCGCTCACAGACCGTTTGCGGACGCTGCCCGCCTTTCATCAACCGCGCGATCTCCTGGTCGGTGATGTGGCGGGTGATGCCGTCGCTGCAAAGCACGAAGCTGGTCTGATCGTCAATTTCGATTTCGCGGAAATCGGCTTCGACTTCGAGTTCGGCGCCGAGCGCGCGGCTGATCACGTTGCGGCGCGGATGTTGCGCGGCCTGTTCGGCGGTGATCAATCCGGCGCGCAGAGCCTCGCTGACCTCGCTGTGATCCTCGGTCAGACAGATCAAGCCTTTCCGGTCGAAGCGGTAAACGCGGCTGTCGCCGACGTGCGCGATGATCGCTCGCCTGCCTTCGACGGCCAGCAACGCAATGGTCGTCGCCATCCCGTTGAGGTCCGGATTCGAGAGCGCGTCTTCGAAAATTTTCTGATTGCAGAACTCGATGGTGTTTTCGATGACCTTGCGCAAATCCTCGTGATGCTGCTGGGAGAAGACGATTGAAAACACGTCAACGACGGTCTGGCTTGCGACTTCGCCGCCCAACCGCCCGCCGACGCCGTCAGCGACCAGATATAACCCGCGATCAGGCAGCGCCAGCAAGTTATCCTCGTTCGACAGGCGTTTCGGATTGAGACCTCGGTCGGTGATTTGTCCTACTGTGACTTTCATAGAAGGCAGAAGGCAGAAGACAGAAGACAGAAGTAAGAGCGCGCGGGCAATCGGATATTGTTCCGTATCTGCTGCCTGCCTCCTACTGTCTACTGCCTTCTGTCTGCTGCTGACTGTTATTCCTGTGCGAAATCGCCATCAACATTCCCAGCATAAAAAAGCTGGTCAGCAACGACCATCCGCCGTGACTTACGAACGGGAGCGTGATTCCGGTCATCGGCAACATGCGGGTCACTCCGCCGATGTTGATGACGGCCTGAAAACCTAGAAACGCCGTGATGCCCGCCGCAATCAGTTTGGTATACATATCGCGCGCTTCGATTGCCGTGCGCATCCCGGCGATTACGATAATGATGAACGCGGCGATGATGACCGCGCCGCCCGCAAGCCCCATCTCTTCGGCGACTGCGGCGTAGATGAAATCCGAATCGGCGATGGGCACGCTTTCGGGGTAACCACGCCCAAGACCCGATCCGAGCGCCCGGCCATCGCTCACGCCGAAGAGCGCCTGCGAGGGCTGGTAAGCGTATTTGTTATACCACGCTTCATCGTTCGACACACCCCGGCCCTCGGCGTCGGCTGATTCGTCGGCCCACCACCAATTCTCATCGGGATCGGGAGCGATGCCGCCGTGCCTCCACAAATAAAACCGCTGATGAATACGGCGCGGGACGCCCTGGCTGACCAGTCCTTTGACTCGCTCCACTGCCGAAACCTGCGCGTTGTCGCTGAAGACATCAACAACAGTGTTATAAATTCCCGCCGCAAAAATCGAAGCGCCGAGCAACACGAGGATCAACACAATCGCCATCGTCACTTGCGGCAGCCGCCGCACTGCGACAACGTAAAGCGTCACGTAAGCGCCGAAGAAGACCAGCATCTGCCCGAAATCCGATAGCGCGAAGAACGGGATGACCGGCATGATCGCCACCAGCAAAAACGGCAGCGTGAACCGCCAGGGCGGTAATCCCCAATAAGTCCGCGAAAGATTGCGGTAATGATCGGCCAATATCCCGGCGTAGCTGAGCAGAAAGGTGATCTTCACGGCCTCCCAGGGAGTGGTGGCGCCGAGGAATTTCCCGCCGCTCGAATAAACAATCGCAATCACCGCGAACGGCACGGTCGTCAGCAATCCGATCAGGAAGCTGCGCCGCTGAAGCCACAGCAACACGTCGTCGCGCTTGGCGCCGATAAACGCGACGCAAAAGCCCAGCATCCCCAGGATCGGGATGATCGTCGAGATGGACGAAAGAATCCGTTTCAGAGTCCAGTAACTCTCTTCCTGCGAGTTCGCGCTCGCATCCTTGATCGGGATTTTGAAATCGGGATCGCCGAACAGCGCGCGTTTCTTGTCGGCGTCGTAATACTGATTGACGTAGCGCTGTTGCAGCGTGTTGGCTTTCGCCAGACGCGCCGCTCGCGCCTCCGAACGTTTGTCGGCGCTGTATTCCGGGTCGGTGAAAAGGCGGTATTGCGTGAACTGGCCGATGCCGAAGAGCAGGATCGCGATGGTGAACAGAGTCAGGTCACCCGCGTAACGATGCCGCCGCGCGATCCAGACGAAAATCACGAAGATCGGAAAAAAGAGCGCCAGATCGCGCGCCGCAAGCAGCAGCGACGGCGAATAGCCGCGCGCCACGCCTGCGCGGTAAATGGCGAAATAGGCGAGCGCGTCGAGCGCAAGCAACAGGATGAGCAGGAAGAAATGTGAAGATGGACGGTTTTTCATTCTCAGTTCGTGGAGCCTTCGCTAAATTTCAATAGCCGGCCGACCGGCAAACCTTCGCGGAGACCAATACGACAGCGAACCAGGGTGTGTTCTTCCATCTGCTCCGGCAACGCGGACAATAATACGTTGGAGGCAGTCATTTTTACAGTCTTGCGCCACGCGCTTAAGAGTTTGACCGAGACTGCGCCCTTCACAGAAACTCAAGAGCCAGCCCGTTGATAAAAACATGCATTGTGTTATCAACAATGATGAGCAGCCACACCGACAGCCACGGAGGAACATCCTTGTGATAACCAGTCCCGGCGCAATCAGACCAGGAAGCCCATTTCGAGCGCGGCGCCATGAAATTCTTGGCGTAGATCACAAACCGCGCCAATCTCCATCTGTCTATAACAAAGTGAGTGCCGGTAATAACCGCGAGAGCCGCCCAGGACGGGCGGAAAGCGATTACGAAGGGCACTGCGTATGAGACGGCGTGGGCCGCCGCCGCAACGCTTCGCTTTGTTTTCTCCGTCGCCATCCAGTCGCTTTGCAGGATGTAATCACCGACGACGTGCGCCAATAGCTGGTCTGCTGTGATCAATGTCTTTCTCCTTTTTTCCGGCTTTCAACCACCTGCTGCTCGAACCACGATGATATACGGGGTCTGGCTGGCTATCTTGCCCTCTCATCGGCTGATTTTCCAAGCCGTATCCAAAATCAATAACGCCTATTTTTTTACTGAGGGGACTCAACCAATTTCATGGTTTTGATGGCGCCGCTTTTATGCATGCCTTCATGACGGCGGAGGAGCTTGACGCAAAAGCGAGTGACGTCATTGCCGCGCAGTTCGGATGGACAAACGCGTCCTCGGAAGCCGCTGGTATTTCTGCGCATCAAACGCCTGCCGGCTCACAAAGCTGACGCAGTAATTCATCAGACTAAAGACGCAATTCGATGTTGGGGCATACACATATCCAAAATGCAGCAAACACTTTCCCAATCAGTAACGTTCGCAAGCTGGATTAAGCGAATGGCGCCGCTCTGCGGGAAGTGTGCGCGACTCGACAAAGGGAGATGGAAAAGCATACCCGCCCCAACGCGCGGCGGGCCTTCTTTATTTCACTCACCTCCGCTGGCAATGCGGACAGAAATAAGTTGATCTGGCGCCCTGTGTGAAGCGGCGTATCTGCGAGCCGCAAGCCAGGCAAGGCTGCCCTTCGCGTTCATAAACGCGCGCCAACTGATCGTACCTGCCGTAACCCGAATCCAAATCTCCCGTCTCCGCGTCGAACTCATTGTCGTTGGCGATGGCTTCGCTGAGAACCGCCAGGATTTCTCCGTGCAGCGAAACGATTCGCGGCTTTGAAAGCTTCTTCGCCGGCAAACGCGGATTGATCTTCGCGCGGTGCAGCGCCTCAGCCGCGTAGATGTTGCCCAACCCCACGACCTTCGTCTGGTCGAGCAGCGCAAGCTTGATCTGTTGCGAACTGCGTTTGAACGTGTCGTGAAGATATTCGGGCGAAAACTCCCGGCTGAAAGGCTCCGGCGCGAGTTTGGCGAGATGCTTCACGCGGTCGAGTTCATCGGTGCGCGCGACCATCATCAAACCGAAATGGCGCTGATCGTCGAACAGCAATTTTTTGCCGCCATCCAGCCACAACACGGCGTGCGTATGCGGCGTGTGTTCGGCGTCTTGATCGAGGTAGATGAACCGTCCGGTCATCCGCAGATGAGTAATCAGCGTGCGCCGGTTCGAGAGATGCGCGAGGATGTGTTTGCCGCGCCGCGCCACTTCATCAACGCGCGCGCCCCGGAGCGACGCCGCAAACTGGCGTGGAGAATTTTCAGGCGCGAGTCCGGCTCGGATCAGTTGAGCCTTGATGATCGTCTTTCCGGCGATCAATTCACGCAAACGCTTTGTGACGATTTCGACTTCAGGCAGTTCCGGCATGGCTGAATGTTTAGCACAAAAACGAAAGGAGCGGGAGAGTATCTCATCCCCCGCTCCTCCGCTTTCAAGTTTCCCGATTCTCTCAACAATTCGGCGGGATGACCGGAATGATGAAGCTGTCCACTCCCTCGTTCAGCGTCAGCTTGTGCAGGTTCGCCCCGCCCGTGAACGCCGACGCGTTCGTCCCCACGTTCTGGTTCAAGTCGAGTTGCGCGCCGATCAACCCGCCCGGATCGGTCCGGTAAAGCTTCGCCCAGCCGCTGCGGCCCGCCGGGATGATCATTGAAACTCGCGGCGTCGTGCGCGGAAAGCCGTCCGAAACAATTCCCCTGAACTGGCACTGGCCGGAGCTGAAAGTGAAGCTGTAGCCGTTCTCGGCGTCGTCGTAAAGCAGGCCGAAGACGCCGCCGATGGTGGACGCCCCCGTCATCAGGTTGCCGCTCGGGCGGTTGAGCACAATCAACGCGCTGGCGCCGTCGCTCGGGCTTGGGATGTTGGCCAGACCCAGCACGCGCGGCGTGCGCGTGTAATTCACCCCGTCGAAGGAGACCGCCGCCGTCACCGAATTCGAGTCGCAAACAGACGGCGCCGCCGCGATGGCGGAGAAGGCTTCGGCGCCGAGCTTGGCGCTGTGGCCGCTGCTGAGCCGGACGTGTTCGTCCCCGATCAGGTAATTGAAGTTGATCGGACAGCCCGTCGCCGAATCGCTGGCGACGGCGACCAGGTAACCGGTCACGCCCGGATCAATGTCGGAGGCGAGGAAGCTGATTGTCTGGCTTCTGGTCAGGCAGGTGAAGGCGTCCGAGACCGAGCAATTCGACCCGTCAACGAAGAAGAGGTGGACGGCGACACCCTGCGTCGAGTGAGTGTTGGTCAGGCTGATGCGCGTGTTCGTGTGCGCCGGGTTTGCGGGGGCCGAACTGTAGACGTTGTAAATCAACACCGATCCGGCTTCCTGGTCCGAAGGCGCGTCGAGCGACGAAGGCGCGACCGCGAATCCCGGGCCGATTGGCGAGGTCTGCGCGGGCGGCGGTGTCGGTGTCGGCGTCGGTGTTGGCGTTGGTGTCGGCGCCGGCGCCGGACTGACGGTCGTCACGTCGGTGGAGGAGTTGTTAGCCGTGTTGAGTTCGCCCTTGGTGGCGACCGCCGCCGTGTTGGTGACGCTCGCCGGCGTGCCCGCGCCCACATTGACGTTGAGCGTCAACGGCGGCAGGCTCGCGCCCCCGGCCAGCGGCCCCGCGTGCGTACAACTGACCTTGGCCGTGCCCGCGCCCGTGCAACTCCAACCCGTCCCGCCGAACCCGGCCAGCGTCAGGTTGGCGGGCAGCGTGTCGGCGACGATGATCTGTCCCGTGGTCGCGCCGCCCGCGCCGGCTACGTTGCTGACGAGGATGGCGTAGCTGCCGGTCGCGCCGGTGGCGAAGTTCGCGCCGCCGTCCGTCTTGAAGATCGTCAGGTCGGGCGATAGCAGAACCTCGACCGCGCCGATGTCCACCGTCGCATCGCTGACGCGCGCGGAGCCGCGCTGGTCGGTCGTCACGCCCGGCGGCGTGTCGGCGTTCGCGCCGTTGTTGATGGCCGGACTGCCCGTCAGCGGGAGCAGCGTCAGCGTCAGCCCGCCGTAGTTATTCAGCCCGCCCAGCATCGGATTGGCCGTGCTGAAAGGCGAACCGAGCGTTGTGCCCGGCTTGGCCTCGCGCGTCTCGACGATGTTGCGCCCGCCCAGGTCAATCGCCGCCGTGTTCGTCTGCGAGCCGTCGCGCTTGTCATTAACCAGATCGTCGCCGCCGGTCGAACGGGCGAGGATCGTGTTGCGCAGCGTGACGGTGGCGGACGAAGCCGAACCGTCCTCGATCTTGTTACCGAAAGCGATGTTGTAGAGCGCGCCGCCGTCGGCCTGCCCCGGATTGCCGGCGCCATTGAAGTTCGCGCCGCCCGCGCCCGCCGTGACAGTGTTGGCGGCGAGAGTGCTGTTGAAGATCGTGACCATGCCGTTGAGGTTGAAGATCGCGCCGCCGAAGCCGCTGCCGCCGTCGCCGCCCGCTCCGCCGCTGTTCGGGTTGCCGCCGCCGTCGCCGCCACGCGCCGCATTGCCGGAGAGGGTGGAGTTGATGAGCGTGAGCGCTCCGCGATGGTTGAAGATCGCCCCGCCCAGGCCGCCGCCGCCGCCGCCGCCGACACGGCCGACGCCGCCGCCTAAGCCGCCTCCACCCCCGGATCTGCCTCCTCCTCCGCCGAAGCCACCACTTCCGCGGATGGCGCCGCCGCCTCCTCCTAAGCCGCCTCCACCGCCGCTGCCACTGCCGGTGCCGAAGCCGCCGCCGCCGCCGACACCGCCGCCGCCGCCGCCGCTGCTGCCGCCGTCGCCGCCGCCGAAGCCGAAGTTGCTACCGAAGCCACCGTTGTCGATGCCGCCGCCGCCGCCACCACCACCATCACCGCCCACGCCGCCCACGCCGCCGCTGCTGCCGCCGCCGCCGACGCCGCCGAGCAATCCCAGCCCACCACCGGCGCCGCCATTCGATCCACTCGCATTCCCGCCGTTCGCGGCCGGCAGGAAACCGCCGCCGCCGCCGCCGCCGCTAGTACTATTACCGCCGTTGCCGCCCACGCCGAGCGTCGCCCCGCCAAATCCACCACCATTGTCACCCTGCGCGTCCTGGCCCATGCCCCCGCCGCCACGTCCGCTGCCCACACCACCGCTGCCGCCGGTGGCCGTGTTGCCCGCGAGTGTGACGCGCTCCAGCGTCAACTCGCCCTGGTTGAAGATCGCTCCGCCCATCCCCGCGCCGCCGCCGCCAGTTCCCGAGTCGCCGCCATTGGCCTTGCCGTTGCGCAGCGTCAGGTCGCGCAGCGTCAGCCGGCCGAAGCGCAACCCCTGCATCGTCCCCGCGTTGTACGACAGCCCGCCCGAAACGTAGAGGAAGCGCAGCCGCACAGCCGCCGTCGAATCGAGCGCGGCGCCATTGCCGTTGATCGTGATGTCGCTCGCGATCGGCGGCAACGCGTTCGGCCCGTACTCCCAGTTGTGCGGCGAGGCGAAGCTGATCACCGCGCCCGGCGCCAGATTGATGTTGATCGTGTCGGCTCCGACGCCCGCCGCGCACTCGCCCGTCATTCCGCCCGACACCGTGTCGGTGTTGGCCGCGATGATCGCTTCGGGCAGCGTGCATTTGCCGTCGTTGGCGATGGCGACGGACGCGCTGTTGACCGTGATCGTGACGAACACGGCCGGGGTGGGTTTCGCGCCTGCCGCCCCTTGCGCGCGCCAACCCAGCCAGGCCGCGCCGCCAGCCAGCGACGCGAGCGCGAGACCGAGAGCGACAGTGAAGTTCAATCCGGCCACGCGGGACAGGGTCATGAGTTTTATTTGCCGGATGAAATTACGAGTGGGGTTCATGAATTTCTCCTCCGCGTCGGCAACGCCTGGTCGAGCCGGGTTGCAAGGCGCTTTAACGGGTTGGTGAA
>JAJVID010000218.1 GCA_022072205.1 Acidobacteriota bacterium | reverse complement strand
GTGATCTGGGGATTCAAGGTGGAAGCGGCGGAAGGCGGCCGCGTGCTGGTTGATGCGACCAGTCTGTTCTTGCGCGACGCGCACGGCGTGGCGGAACGTTTGCGCGGAAGCAGGCAAGGCAATTATCGCTTCGACGAGTCGCGGAGCGTGTTCTATCTTCCGCGCACCAAAGGCTTCCCGAAAAACACCGAAGTCGAAACCGTCATCACGCTCGCCAGCGATGAGCCTGGCTTTCTGGTTCGCGGCGTCGCGCCGACCGCGCAATCGGTCACCGTGCGCCAGCATCATTCGTTCGTCGAACTGCCCGACAACAATTACAAGCCGCGCCAGTACGACCCGCGGGTGAGCGCGATGCCGATGATGTTTTACGATTACGCCTCGCCGTTCAACACACCGATTGAGCAGCGCTGGATTCGCCGTCATCGTTTGCAGAAGAAAGACCCGAACGCGGCCATCAGCGAGGCCGTCAAACCGATTGTCTATTACGTTGACAACGGCGCGCCCGAACCGATCCGCAGCGCGCTGGTTGAAGGCGCGTCGTGGTGGGCGCAGGCTTTCGAGGCCGCCGGTTTCAAGAACGCGTTCCGCGTCGAAGTTCTGCCTGCGGACGCCGACCCGATGGATGTTCGGTACAACATGATCAACTGGGTGCATCGTTCGACGCGCGGCTGGTCTTACGGCGCTTCGGTTTCAGACCCGCGCACTGGCGAGATCATCAAGGGCAATGTCTCGCTCGGAAGCTTGCGCATCCGCCAGGACGTGATGCTCGGCACGGGAATGATTCCGCCTCTCACCGCGCAAGGCGAACGCGGCGGAATGGAAAATTACTGCGAGGCGGGCGATTCGCCTGAGATGGATTATCTGGCAATCGCGTCAACAGGCGATCCGGCGACCGATTCGGCTGCGATGGCGCTGGCGCGCATCCGCCAGCTTTCGGCGCACGAGGTCGGGCACACGCTTGGCTTCGCGCACAATTTCGCCGCGTCGAGTTATAACCGAGCGTCGGTGATGGATTACCCCTCGCCGTCGGTCGAAATCAAAAATGGGAAGCTCGATCTGTCGAACGCTTACGCCGCCGGCATCGGCGAGTACGACAAGTTTTCAGTCAAGTTCGCCTACGCCGAATTCTCCAGCGAGGCGAATGAGAAGGCTGAGCTTGAGAGCATCGTTCAGAAGGGAATTGCCGACGGGATGTTGTTCATTGATGATGGCGACGGGCGGTCGGTGAGCACGGCTCACCCGCTGGCCAGTGTGTGGGACAACGGCGCTGATGCGATTGCCGGCTTGCGCCACGAGATGGACGTGCGGCGCATCGGGTTGAAGAATTTCGGATTGAACAGCATCGCTCAGGGGCAGCCGCTGTCGGCGCTCGAAGCGAAACTGCTGCCGCTCTACCTGCATCATCGTTATCAGCTTATCGCTGCGGCGAAATCGGTCGGCGGGTTGTATTTCACCTATGCGATCAAAACCGCAAACGGCCCAAGCCCGGCGAAGTTCCGCGAGATCGTTCCCGCCGCTCGCCAGCGCGAAGCGTTGAAGGCGATCCTCGAAACTATCAAAGTCGAGGAGCTTGCCATCCCGCAAAACATCCTCGATCTGATTCCGCCGGTGGCGACGGGATTTGAAGGCGGCACAGTGGAATACTTCAGCCGCCATGCCGACCCGGCGTTCGATCCGCTGGCTGCGGCGACGATAGCCACAGACCTGGCGCTCGGCGCATTGCTCGATCCGAATCGCGCCGCGCGGATGATTGATTTCCACGCGGAGAACGCGGCCAATCCCGATTTCAAAGAAGCGCTTGACGCAATCGTCGCCGCGACGTGGAAACAGCCCGCATCGCAGAACGCTTATCATCGCGCGATCCAGCGTTCGGCTCAGAGCCTGACAGCGCAGCGCCTGATGGAACTGGCGGGCAATGAAAACGCCTCGCCGCTGGTTCGCGCCGAGGCTTCAGGGGCTTTGCGAAGTTTGAATACGATGCTGAAAGCCACAGCCAGCGCCGACGCGCATCGCCGCGCCACGCAGGAAGACATTGAGCGTTTCCTCAATCGGCCTGATGCGGTGAAGCCGCAGACGAAACCGCTGCCTGCGCCGCCGGGCGATCCGATTGGCGGGCGGAACTGATTACCGATTATCGCCTCGCCGCGATTCGCACGGCGTTGCGCGCCGCCGGCCACCAGCGAACGACAATCGAAACACCGCCACGCCCGAAGACGCGCAGCACGGCGCAGCGCCATTGATTGTTGGCGCTCGGCGGTTCGACGATGCCGACGCGGTCGCGGTAAACGCGCGGGATTTCGATAGCGCCGGGGACGCCGGGCATTTCAATTGTGATCTCGCGCTCCTGGTTGACGCGTCCACTCCATTGAATCAACTTCGGCCCGATCTGATCCGGATCATCATCATCATCATCCTTATTGCCTCGATTCGGCGGGGCAGGCTGTCGGCGATAATCGCCGCCGTCGCCGTTCCGTTTTCGGTTCGATGTGTGATCGTCGTCCCGATCCGAATCGCGGTCCACATTGCCATTCGAGTTTCGATGCGAGTCGTTGTTCGGGACATCACTTTCGCGCCGCCATCCGCCGCCGTCGCGTTCTCTGTCAGGCGCTTGAGAAAAATCAGGCTCGCTGGCCGGTTCTGGCGCGCGCGCTAAGGCGATGTCCGGCGATGGCGCAGGCGGCATTTGAGGCTTCGCTCTGGGCGGGATCGGGGCCGGGGCGGGCGAAGGCGTTGGAGGAATAACTGCGCGCGAGGCGCCGCCGCCATTCACTGACGCCTTCGCTGTCTGGGGTTGATGAATAGGAGTTGGCGGCGTCTGAGCGGTCGCGTTCGACAAGCTTGTTACGGCGCCGGAGTTTTGCGCGGACATACCCGCCGCCATCTCCAGCGAATCGGCGTAGCTGCCGATGGCGGGAGTAGCGCCGGGCGATGACGATGCGATTGCGTCAGCATTTCCCATCACATCGAGCGCCTTGCGCTTCAACGAAAACGAGTTTCGTCCGAAGAGCAGCGCCGAAGCCAGGGCGACAGTCAACATCGCGGCGGTTGCGACAACGAACCTTCGCCGCCGCCTTCTGACAAGTTTCAGGTCTGATTCAAACACCTCGTTATTTTCGTCACTGGCCGCGATACTGTTTCGGCTCAGCGTAAGGTCGGATTGATCCTCTGCGTCCGGCGTTGACGCCATCAGCGGAATGACGATCTGATTCGACAATGACCGCATTTCGCCGGCCAGTTCTTCGACGCTTTGCTGGCGCTGTTCGGGGTTTTTAGCCAATGCCTGAAGGATTGTTCTTTCGAGGCCGGAGGAGATCGCGGGATTGATCGAGCGTGGAGACGGCGGTTCGGACTGAATCTGTTTCAGCGCAATCTCAGTCGGAGTGCGGCCATTGAAAGGACGCTGGCCGGTGACCATTTCATAAAGCGTGACGCCGAGCGAATAAATGTCGCTGCGATGATCAACCGGCTGGCTGGCGCATTGTTCGGGAGAAGCGTAAGCGACAGTCCCGGCGAGCGTCGAATGCCGCGTGAACGGCGGCGCGCCGGGAGGCTGCGGAAATTTGGCGATGCCGAAATCAATCAGCTTGATTTGGGAATGCGGAATGCGGAATGCGGAATGCGGAGCCAATGTTTCAGGCGATAATGATTCCTGCGATCCGCATTCCGCATTCCGCATTCCGCGTTCCGCATTCGAGGATTCCGCAATCATTATGTTTCTCGGATTGATGTCGCGGTGGACGATGCCGCGTGAATGAACTTCGTTGAGCGCCGATGTGATTTCGAGCGCGATGCCGACGGCTTTTGATGTCTCGATGATTCCGCTGCGGTCTATTGCTTCGCGCAGCGTGTGTCCGCGCAGGAACTCCATCGCCACGTAGCGCAAATCGTCGTTGATCAACCCCGTTCCGTAAAAACGCACGATGTTCGGATGATCAATTCGGGTGAGCGTCTCGGCCTCACGCCGCATCCGTTCGAGCATCTCGTCCCAATAGCCGCGCGTCTGGTCCGCGTCAATGGCGTAGCTCAATTCGCGGCGAACCAGTTGCGCCGGGTCACTGATCTTGATCGCGACAATACGGTCGGTTTCAACGTCGGTCGCGGCGAAGATGGTCGAAAGGCCTCCCCGTCCCAGCCGCCGGTAGATTCGATAACGCCCGCCAATCGTCAGGTTGATCAACTGATCGAAATCCGGTTCGTGAGCTTGAGCGCAATGCGGACAGAAGACGGCAAGCGTTGGAAAGGCGCCGGAACAACGCACGCAACGATTCATAACCTTCTCCTTCTGGTCAAAAGGTAGCGGAATGGGGATAACTTTGAAAAGGGGTGAGCGGAGTATAGGTGAAAAGGGTTGTAAGTACCAGACGGAAATGGGAGCAGGGAGTAGGGAATGGGGGGCGGGGAAAGGCACGTGCGGGAAGATTTTGTCCCCACTCCCCATTTCAGTCTACTTCCCGCCTGACATTTGCGAATCAATGGAGGCGTTACCGCCGCCGTAAATTATCAGCGATATCGCCATGCCGAGCAGCGCAAGAGGGAATTCAAAACCGCCATCGTTCATGAAAAAGCCGTGTTTCCAGTGGACGCCGAAGATTGCGACGATCATGACGCAGGCAATGAAGAACGCCCCGACGCGAGTGTATAGCCCGATCATCACCAGCGCTCCGCCGATGAATTCTGAGAAGGCCGCTGCGCCGAGCCAGAGCCACGCCGGCTGCATCTCCGGGAATGGAGCAGGCCCATTGACCCAATTGGTCAGCCCTCCACCATTTTCCACCCAAACGCCGAAAATTTTTTGCGCGCCGTGCGCGAACATAATCGCTCCAAGAGCCAGACGAATCGGCAGTATCGCCCAACTCTGGGAAGTCCTGACTAAACCACTTGCCATTGTTTGAACTCCTTTCCTGCTTTTTGTATGAGCCTCTGAATCCCCGCGCGGCCTCCGTATAAATTATCCGGCAGGTAGGTCTGCTTCCTGGGGGATGGCAGGGGGGCGGTGTGCGGAAATGAAATCCGCCACGACAGTTCGGCGTGAAACACGAACTGTCGTGGCGGATTTTAACGGATCGTTTTGTAGAAGTCAGCGCATGCCAGAGAGTTCGGCGTCTCGGTCTCAATTTGCTTATGCCTGGCTGTCCGCCGCCGCTTCCGCCAATGGCGCCGGAACTGGGGCTGGCGCAACGGCCCGGTTTGCCCGCCACGCGCGAAGCCGACGCCACGAAAGCGCCAGTCCGGTCCAAACCAGAAAACACGCGCCGAGCGAAACCAGTCCGGCTATGGTTTGCCCCGCGACGCCGAGCACTTCGCCGGTGTGCGCGAATCGCAGGATTGAGCGGAGTTGCCGGCCTTTGGTGAAACTGGAGAACGGTTCCCATTTCACGACCTCACCGGTTTTTCGATCCAGCGTAAGCTGCGCGCGTTTTTGCGGCTGCCCGCCGTCGCCGTGATCTATCGTGAATGTCGCTGGCGCGTCTGGCGAATTCGGTAACCGCAAACTGATGCTTTGCCAGCCGGAGGCTTGCTGTTCGGCTCGCGCCCACAATTGATCCAAACCAGTCAGAGCGGCTTCGGCATTGTTGCGCTCGGCTCCGCCCCGCTGCTGCCCGGCGTTCGCCTTAGGCGGCGCGGCTGGTCCTCGCGGCGCTGGCGGCGCTTCGCCAACCACGCGATAAACAAGGTTGCTGGCCCAGGGATATGAAATCACCACCGCCGAGAGCACGACGATGAAAAGCGGCGCGAACGACCAGAAGCCGATCACGTTGTGCCAGTTGAAATCGCGCGCCTTGCCGGGCAATCCGCGTCTGAACCACAGCACGTTTTTGAATTGCGCCCAGTTGCGCTTGCGCGGCCACCACAAATAGATGCCGCTGATGACGATAAAAAGAAAACCGAGATTGCACGCGCCGGTGATAGCCCGCGCGACGCTTCGGTTCTCGCCATTCGCTCCCAGCCAGCGATGCCAATCGGTCATAACGCGGAAAAATTGCCGGACGCCTTTTGAACCTTCGCCCATCACGCCGCCGGTGTACGGATTGACAAAGATTGTGCGCCCGCCTCCCGGCCCCGCTCCGGGGTTGGTCGTCAGAGCGATGGCCGCCGGTTCGGAAGTATCGGCGCGCAAAGTGACCGAGGTGATGGTAGCGCCGGATTGGGATTCACGCGTTTTGGCCAACAGCGTTTCCACCGGCAGCCGCGCCGCTCCTGATGAAGGCGGCGCGACCTGGTAATTGCGCGTGTCGGCCCAGGCGATGATCTGTCGCTCATACGTCAACAGCACGCCCGTGACGGACATAATCAAGATGACCAGGCCACCGATCACGCCAACTGTCAGGTGACACCAGAAAAGTATTTTGCGGAAAAGTTTCATCGTTAATCGCTCCTAGAGGTGTGTTTCAAGCGTCCGCCCAGCGGCGCAACAGGTTGTGATAAACACCGGTGAGTTGCACTGTCGAAGGGTGGTCAGGCAATTCGCCGCTGACTCGCTGGATTGCCATATCCAGATCGAACAGTAGCGTGCGTTGGCCATCGTCGCGCACCATGCTTTGAATCCAGAAGAACGACGCCAGCCGCGCGCCCCGCGTCACCGGTCGCACGTGATGTAGACTGGACGCGGGGTAGAGAATCAAGTGCCCGGCAGGCAGTTTGACGGTGTGCAAGCCATAAGTGTCTTCGACCGCCAGTTCGCCGCCATCATATTCATCCGGCTGAGCCAGAAACAGCGTCGCCGAAAGATCGGTGCGCACTCGGTGCGGTGTGCCGGTAACTTGGCGAATCGCATTGTCAATGTGCGTGCCGAACGATTGGCCGCCCTGATAGCGGTTGAACAACGGCGGGAATACTTTCAGCGGCAGCGCCGCCGCCATAAACAGCGGGCTGTCTTGCAGCGCCGTGACGATCAGGTCGCCCAATTCGCGCGCCGCCGGGTGGTCTTCAGGCAATTGCATGTTGTCTTTCGCCTGCGCCGACTGGTGTCCGGCGGTCACCCGCCCATCAACCCAATCGGCTTGATCCAGCTTTTGCCGGCAATGCGCGACCTGCTCGGCGGTCAGTACATCGGGAATGTGAAGCAGCATTGTTCTCTCCTAGGAAAAAAGCATGGAGTTCAAGCTTTAGCTTGCCGCTTGGGTTGCTCGAAAATAGAAGACACAAGCTGAAGCTTGAACTCCAAGCCCTCTCAGAACCGGAAGCCAGTGCTCACCATCACCGAACGACCAGCGCCTGGGACGATGTGGCCGCCGCCCAGCCGGTCGAAGTAATACTCGTTGGTCAGATTGTAGAGATTGAGCCGCAGATCGAGATGCTTCGACACTGGGAACGCGGCCATCGCATCAATCAGCCAGTAAGCTTCCACTTGCCGGGTGTTGATGTTGTTGCCGAAACGTCGTCCGACAAAACGCGGACCGCCACCGAGAGTGATTCGCCGAGGCAGTTGGTAAGTCGCCCAGATGTTGAATGAGTGGCGCGGCGTGTTCAGGATATTTTTGCCGACTTCCGCCGCCGTGTTCGACTTCACGATCTCGCTGTCGAGGAATGTGTAAGCGCCGAAGATTTGCAAGGCGCGGGTGATGCCGCCGCTCGCGCCCAGTTCGACGCCCTGCACGCGCTGCCGTCCTTGCAGTACCTGCACCGGATCATCCGGCATAATGCCCGGCGTGCGCGCGTTGGTTTTTTCCACGCGGAAGATCGCGCCGGTTACCGACAACCGCTCACTGATCAAATCCCACTTGCTGCCGATCTCGAAGTTGTAGGTCTTCTCCGGCTCGATGGCGGTGTTGGCAGTGTTGTACGACAGCCCTTCGAGCGACGGGCTGAACGATGTGCCGTAGGAAGCGTAGATGCTGCCCTCTTCCTTCGGCTTGACGACCACGCCCACGCGCCAACTGAACATCTCATCGAGCCGCTTGACCGGGGCGAGCGTCGCGTTGACGCCGTCCACGTCGAAACGGTCGAAGCGGAGGCCGCCGTTCAACTCGACATATCTGCTGACTTTCACCGTGTCGAAGGCGTAAAGCGCAACCGATTTGCCGGTGATGTCGCCAATTCGGGGATCGAGCGTGAGCGCGCCGGTGTAGACATCGTCCGGGTTTGGATTGAGCAGCGTCGTGGTTGAGTTGGGCGCGGTGCGGTTCTGGCGCTGATTGTTTTCGTGAGTGAGCGCGAGTCCGGCGACCAGCGAATGTTCGATCTTGCCGGTCGAGAAACGCGCCTGTAGATCGGTCTGGTTGTCCCACGCCTTGTCTTGCGCGATCCACGATCTCAGCTCTCGATTGATGGTCGTGGAAGTGGTGTTGGCGAAACGCGGCGGCGTGGCCAGCGAGTCGCGCGACGAATAGCCGAATCGCAACTGGTTACGCAAGGTCACCGAATCGTTGAAATCGCGCTCGAATTTCACGGTCGCCAGGTCGGATCGCAGCTTCTCGTAATCGCGATCACGGAAGCCGTAGAAGGTGTTGCGCGGCACGGGCGCTGGTTTATCGCGATATTCCACGAGCGCATTGTTGGTCGCCGGAACCCAGGGGATGCCGTAATCCGAAATGTTATCCTGCCCGACGTAGTAATAGCTGAGCGTCAGCCGTGTCCGTGTCCCCAGTCCGAACAGAACTGACGGCGCAACGCCCCAACGTTGATTCTCGACCACGTCGCGCCCTGCCACGCCGGAATCGTGCGCCAGCAAATTCAGGCGGAAGGCCGCTCGATCCTTGATCGGCAGGTTGATGTCGCCGGTGAAGCGCTTGGTGGCGTCGCTGCCGAAGCTGACCGTGCCTGAGAAGGAGCGATTGACGGTCGGCGCTTTGCTGACCAGGTTGATCGAACCGCCCGCCGAGCCACGTCCGGTGAAAGCCGAGCCAGGCCCCTTGACGACTTCGACCTGTTCCAGATTGAACGGATCGCGCGATTGCGGGCCGAGATCGCGCGCGCCGTCAACGAAGATGTCGTTGCGCGCGCTGAATCCGCGCAGAGTCAGATTGTCACCCGCCGGAGTTCCACCTTCGCCTGCGGTCATCGTCAGGCCGGGGACGTTGCGCAGCACATCGCGCAGCGTCGTCGCGCCCTGTTCTTCAATCACGGCTTTGGGAATGACGGTGATCGTCTGCGGCGTGTCGCGCAATGGCTCGGTGTATTTAGGCGAAGAGGGCGTGATGCGGCCCAGCACTTCAACAGAGGCGGCCACGCCTTCCAATTCCAGTATCACGATCCTGGGGCCGCTGAAACGATAGGTGACGCCCGTACCTGCCAGAATCTGCGCCAGCGCCTTCTCGGCAGTGTAGACGCCCGAAACTCCGGGCGAGGGAATGGCGCGCAGCTTTTCGTTGGGAACCAGCACCTGTACTTCGGTCAATTTCTGGAAGGTGGCCAGGACGGTTTCGAGCGGGCCGGGAGGAATGTCGAAAAGCTGAGTCTGTTGAGCCTGAACGGCTACATAGATGGCTTCCATCGCGCTGGGCGCGATGATTGGATGGCCGGATGACGCGGCCTTGCCGACAGCCGGCGCGCAGGTTAGCAACCCGCTCATCGCCCCCATCGCCATCCAATATCCGGGGCCGCTTCGGCGCGCTATATTGCGATTCTTTTTTCTGTTCTTTCGGATGTTCTTGTTTTTTTCTGGTTTCTTTTCTGGTTTCATGGAGTTCTTTCGACGACGATGTTTTGTTCGGGATCAGCCGGCGTTTTTTTCAATTCACTCGTTGTTCGTCGCTAACGCTGAGCTTTCTCGCTGGCGCGCTGGGATTGACGGGCAGCCAGCAACGCCCATTCAGCCAGGCGTTCATCCGGCAGCAGGCCTTGGCGGCAGATGGCGTATTCCAATCCTTCCAGCCGCTTTTTGATTCCTTCCTCGATGCCACCGAATGAAATCAGCAGCGGCACAATCAACGCGTGCGCGCCTTCATCGGTAGCGCGCTTCACCATCTCGCGCAATTCGGCCTGGGCCTGCGAGCGGATCGGCTCCGGCGCGTCGTCGCGCACGGTCAGATACTCGATGCGCTTGTAACTGCCGCGTGGTTTCATTAGGTCGGCCAGCGTTTTCATATCCGCTAACCACTTGCGATTCTCTTCGTCCTGGTTCGGCCCGTGCGCTACGAGGATGACCACTTCGCGGGCAGGGGACTGGCTGATGCTGGCGGCGCGCGCCAACAGGATGTCGGCCACCAGCGGATGACTATCGAGCGCGCCTACCATCCGAATCGGCACGGGGGAGTTGACCGGCGTGGTCGGATCGGCGGACGCGGCTTGTGAATGCGCTCCGGCGTCGTGGCCCGCTCCGTGCGAACCGTGCGAATGATCCATCTTCGCGTAGATCTTCAACGCTTCCGGAGCGTCCGGGCGCTGGCGCAGCAGGTATTGCGTGGCGGTGATCACCGAACTGTGCGAGGAGACGAAGAGCGGCACGGCCACGATTTGCTTCACCTGGCGCGCCAGCAGGCGATCAACGCCCTCTTGCAGCGCGCGCCGGCTGGCCATGCCGAAGGCGACCTCCGTCGGAATCGTTTGATTGACAGTGGCGGCGATTTTGTGGACTCCTTCGTTCCAGTTCTGCTTTCCGCCATGCGCCAGCAGAAGAATGCCGAACGGCTGCGCGGTGGATGACTGCGGTTGATTGTTGGAATGATGATTATGCTGCTGCGCGTTGATCGCCGCGCAGAGCAATGACAGCGTGGCGCCAAACAACAACGGGCGAAAGAAATATCTGAAGGTGAACATTGTTTGTGTCTCCTCGAAAATAGTTTGTACTCACATCACCAGCGATTCGGCGAGATGCGAAAACTCCTGCTCGGCGCGTTCAGCTTCGAGCTCGCTGTAGACTTTGCTGATGACTTCGGCCATCGCGCGGAATTGCGCCTGGGTGAAAGTGAAAAAGATATTGCCGTATTCCAGATGGACGCAGCCTTCTGAGCATTTAAAACAACTGACCGGCAGGCGATAGCTCTCGGCGTGATCGTGTTGATGTTTCATGAAGTTCTCCCCTGCTTCAAAAAATCATTGTTGAAGCGCCAAGATCGTGCGAGGCGCGAGAGTTTGTTGTGGCTTCACAAGCTTCGTCCAGGCAGGCATGTTGATACGGTGGGAAAACTCTCGCGCCCGCCCGGCCCGCCGCGCGCCTCAGATGAATGAGGAATTCGGCGGGCGTGTAAGACTGCCGAAAATATCTGGTCTCGACGTGAACACGGCCACAATCGCAAAGCCAGATGCGGATGCCGAATGATGTGTCCATCGGGTCATCTCCGGGAAAAAACAGCTATCGTCGCTCCTGCGCCCACGTGAAGCGCATTCCGACGCGGAACGTGCGGCCCAGTTCAGGCCTGTAAATCGGCAACGGCGAGCCGTTCGCGGCCAGCCTTCCGACATTCGGGTCACGGCTGTTGTTGAAGTTGTCCACGGCGCCGAAAAATTCCAGGCCGCGATAAATGCGCTTGGCGGCATAGGCGTCCCACACGTTGAAACCCGGCGGAATCACGTCGGGCGAGGTCACTACGCCGGTCGTCAGGTTGACCGTCGCCAGCGCATTGATCCACTTGCTGTAGAAAGTTCCGCGCAGGTTGGCGCGCAGCCCGACGCGCGGATTGCTCTCCCACGCCAGGCGCACATTGCCTTGATGCTTGTGCCGGTTGAGCAAAGGCCGATTGCTCGCGGTGTCGCGCGCGTTGAGATAGGTGTACGCGCCGCCGAGAGAAAAGCCGCGCGTCAGCAAAACTTCGCCATCGAACTCGACGCCCTGCGTCACGGCTTGGGAGATGTTTTTGTAAAGGAAGAGCAGGCGGTTCAAAGCCGGACGGAATTCAGTGAGATCAATGCCTTCGCGCAAGGCGATCTGTTGCAGTTGCTGCGGCGTGGCGATGAAACCCAGACTGACTGAATCAATGAGGTCTTCGATGTCGTTGCGGAAGACGTTGACGCCGAAACGCGCGCGGCGGCTGAGCGATGTGAACTCGCTGCCGATCTGAACCGAATGCGCGTATTCGGGCCGCAGGTTCGGATTGCCAATGACCTGATAGAGATTGGTCGGATTGAGGAAACGATAAAAAAGCTGACCTAAATCGGGAGCGCGGAATCCGCGACCATAGGATGCGCGAACCCGCCAGTAATCCGTGACCCTGACGTTCAGGCCAGCCTTCGGCGAAACTGCGGAGCCGAAGATCGAATGGTTGTCGAAGCGCAGCCCCAACGTCACCGTGGCGCGATTGGCGAAGCTGATGCGATCCTGCGCCCAGACCGACGCGAAATCTATGTCGTTGCCTTTGTCATTTTGCAGCCGGTTGATGCCGCCGTAAGTGTTGGTGAGCCACTCCGCGCCGCCTTGAATGAATTGATGCTCTCCGAGAATGCGAGAGAGCGAAACATCAGCTTTGCCCAGGCGTTCAAACAGATTACCCGGAGCGATGGGCGTGCCCGACGGCAAAAGCGTACTGTTGGCGATTTCGTCGAAGCGGGTGAAATATCCGCGCGCCTGCATCGTAGTGCGTTCGTTGATCTGCCAGTCTCCGGCAAGATTGAAGCTTTGCGCGTCTTCGTCTATGACCGATTCCAAATTACCTTCTTCGCCGCGCGCGCGTCCTCGCTCGCTGTTCCAATAGCTGCGCGCCCAGGCGCTCAGGCTGATATTCGGCGTGAACTTGTATTTGAATTTGGCCAGCGCATCGTAGCGGTGAAAACCAGCGCCGGTCGTGTCAAAGGTCGTTGGCGTCAGATCGAAATCGTTTTGTTTATGCCGTTCGCCGCTGAAGAAGGCTGAGAATCTGTCTCGCGCAAACCCAGCGTCGCCACGCGCGTCGAAGCGGCCCTGCGATCCGCCCGAAGCCATGAAAGAGGTTTCTACGGGATTAGCCGGATCGCGCGAGATTTGATTGATTACTCCGCCAATCGCATCCGAGCCGTATAAAGCAGAAGCTGCGCCTTTGACTACCTCAATGCGCTCGATCGTGTTGACCGACTGGCGGTCCAGGTTGATCGCGCCACGCTTAACGCCTTTAGCGCCGATGACCGGCTGGCCATCGAAGAGCGTCAGCACCTGGCGCGAATCAATGCCCTGAATTTGCTCGCCTGCCGCGCCTGCGCCTTGAGTACCGCGTCGGGTGACAACACCGGGCAATTCCTGCAACACTTCGGCCACCGATTCGTATCCGGTGTCGCGGATGCGATTGCGGCTGATGACATCAACCTTGGTATTGAGGCTCTCCCGCAACTCTTCCTGGCGCGAGCCTGAAACGACCGTGACCTTGTCGGCCAGCGCGGCCGGTTCGAGCGCGAAGTCGAGCGAAGAGGAAGCGACGCTTTCAATTTCACGATACGCCGGAGCGAATCCAACGGCGCTGACCACCAGGCGATAACGCCCCTTGTTTGAAACAGCGAAGGCGAAATTACCATTGGAATCCGTGATTACAACGCGTTCGAGGCCGGTACTCAGATTGTTGAGTGTGACCGAAGCGCCGGTCAACGCAGCCCCTGCTACGTCATTAACGCGTCCGCGTAAGATAGTTCCAGTGTCGTTCGTCTGAGCGAAGAGCGCGGGAACAGTATAGAGTAGGAATACTGAGATGATCAGGCGCGGCAGTGATGAGGTAAAACTGCGCCACGAAAAGAGAAAGCCGGGTGAATTCAATTGAGGCCTCCTTATCACACCAAAATTCCGCGATGAAGCAGATATGATTTATTCGCGGCGGCGTGCTAGGATGCGCCCGCAAACCACTCGCGATGTTTCAGGGACAGACCGGGTTGGTTTTGCGATGAAGCCTTCGGCGTTGCAGCGTCGGAGGCTTTCACATTTGTAGAGTAAAATAAGGCACTCGACTCACTTGATTAGAGGACAATTTTTGCAAGCCTTACCTTTTCTCTTATAACTATTACAACACTTAGACTTCTTACTCATTAAGCCTCACTCGTATGTAAAAATTACTGTGACTTTGAAAGTCGTTTTCAAGACAGTGCAATAGTAAATTTATAACTGACGGTTGTCAATCAGAAGTGTTCGGAATAGAAATAAATAGATCAGGTTTTCAGAGCCTGACGCTCTTTGAGATAGAACAAAAAACTTTGAGCCAAGCAATTAGCGCAGAGTCTGAGCGATCTACGAAGCAATCGCCAGGGAACTTGAAAGCCCCGGCTCAACGATTCCGTCTTCTCTCAGATTGATCAGATGGAGGCCGCCCAGCGTGTGTTTCCAAGCCCAGAAGATCAGTTCGATGTGGCAGTCACAACCCATAAAAAAATTGACATGGGGTTCCGGACACAGGTATTCAAGCTGAAACGAGGGCCGCGAAAGCGGTCTCTTGATTCGCTTCCACCATCCGCTCTCCGCCAAAATTCCACGGCAGAGGTGAACGATGAAACACCTGCGCATTCGTCAACAACTATCTGTCGCAGACGCTCTTCAGCGAGAGCCTCTGCTGCGGGCGGTCAAGATCATTCTCGAACATGAGCAGGCAAACAATGCAAGTAGCGATTTATGCCGGATTCTCGACTCTCAATCAGCAACAGGAGGGTACGATCGCCTAACAAGTCCGGATATTCAAACAGCACATTCAGCAACAGAATTGGAGTTTGTTGCCTGAGCATGAATTCCTCGATGAAGGCGTCAGCTGCGCGCGACTCGATTGCCCTGCGCTGGATCGTTTGCGCGACTGCGCGCAACGCGGCGAATTCGATGCCGTCGTGGTTCTCTCACCTGACCGGCTCGCGCGCGACTATGCGCATCAGTGGTTTCTCGTCGCGGAGTTCGAGAACCTCAATACACAACTGATCTTTCTTCAGAACCCCTTTGGCGATACCCCGCAGGGAAAACTGCTGACCCAGATGTAAGGCATGATCCCCGAGTACGAGCGCGTTCAGATTGCCGAACGAATACGTCGTGGCCGCTTGGAGAAAGCCCGGCTCGGCGCTGCAGGTGGTGATCGAGCTGACTGAAGCGGAAGTCGTGCGTTCAATCTATCGCGCGGCCAGGGACGAGCAACTCTCTTGCCGGCAAATCACTAAACGACTCAATCAATTGAAGACTCAGAAACATCCTGACCAATCGCACCTATGCGGGGACGGCGCGTTACCCAGAGCCGGTCCTACAACCGGCAAAGGCGTTGGGGCATCTGGCACTTGGCCTCGAATCGCAACTACACGGCGCTCGAAACCAGTCAGGAATATGAACGCCGTTGGGGATGTGAATGCGGGTTGCGTGACGCCAAACACCTGCTCCGCCTGAAAGACGCCTA
>JAJVID010000189.1 GCA_022072205.1 Acidobacteriota bacterium | reverse complement strand
GGCGCGTTCAATCAGGGCCACAACCTGCACAAGCTGACGCTGAGTTCATCGGCGGTCTACACGATCCCGGTCTTCCCGCCGAGTTGTTAGCGGGAGGAAAAAATAAACGGAAAAGACGGAAAGGCTCAGCCAGAGAGACCTTCCGTCTTTTCCGTTTTTTGTGAACGGTTGACGTAGGAGTCGGCGTAGCCGCAGGCAACCGCGCCGTCGAAACCGGCGTGTCCTGCGGCGGCTGTGGAACTTTGTTCATCTTCGCCGCAAAAGACGAACGGCAGATCAAGCGATCTGCCGTTGCAGGAAATTCTGATGGCCAGGGACGGAATCGAACCGCCGACACACGGATTTTCAGTCCGTTGCTCTACCAACTGAGCTACCTGGCCTGAAAGGAAGGCGTATGGTACTGACCGCACTGAGGTCTGTCAACCGAGCCTTCAGGAATTTTTACCGGAGCAACGGACTGAAAATCCGTGTGTGCGGCAAAGCTAAACTCCACACTCGGCCAGTTCCGCCTGCTCGTCAGGCGCGCTTTGCAATTCCGCGTCAATCCCGTAAATTTCGGCCATCGCGAAATACTCCTCGAACATCGGCTCCATCTCTTCGACTGTTTGTGAACGCAGGACAGCCGTGCGAATGTGCGCGCCGTTCGGAACACCTCGCAGAAATTGCGCCGAGAGCATCTTCATCCTGCCGATCACGCCTCTTTCGGGCATGTGTTCGCGCAGGTTGTCGCGGAATTCCAGCAGCAGTTCGTGCATTTCGCGCGGGGGCGGTTGATACGGCTCGACGCCGTTCATCGTCTCCCACGTCTGGCGGAAGATGTACGGGTTGGCTATCGCGCCGCGCCCGATGTGGACGGCGTCGCAGCCGGTGTCGTCGAATCGCCGCATCGCGTCCTGAGGCGTCAGGATGTCGCCGCTGCCGGAAACCGGGATCGAGACGTTGCGCTTGATCTCGCGCACCAAATCCCAATCGGCGAAGCCCCGGTAACCCTGCACGCGCGTGCGCCCGTGCAGCGTGACCATTGCGCCGCCGCAATCTTCGATCAGCTTTGCGACCTCGATGCAATTGATTGATTTGTCATCCCAGCCCGCGCGAATCTTCACCGTCATCGGAATGGTGATCGCGCGTTTGACCTCGGTCAGGATTTTCCTGAGTTGCGGCAGATCGCGCAGCAGATTCGATCCGCCACCGCCGTTGACCACTTTCTTTGCCGGGCAGCCGCAATTGATGTCTACGAAATCGGCCCCGGCTTCCTGCGCGATTTCGGCGGCCCAGCGCATCCGCACTTCGTCGTAGCCGAAAATCTGGATCGCGATGGGGCGTTCCTCAGGTTTGAAACGCATCATCTCGTGCGAGCGCAGGTTGCCGCGCGTCAAACCCTCGACGCTGATGAATTCGGTGACGATCAGCCCCAGGCCGCCGCATTTTTTGGCGACCTGGCGGAAAGGCGAATCGGTCACGCCCGCCATCGGCGAGAGCACCAGCGGCGGCGAGAGTTTGCGGCCTTCGATTTGGAACGAATCCGGATAACGCATAAGAGTGATTTTGGGCGACGGCCTCTGCCATAGGGCGATCTAAGCCGGCGCGCGTCGAGCGCCCAATATAGCACACGGTTGACGCGTCGCGTCAAAACCGTTAGCGTAGCTTTGCATTGGAAACAGCCGGGATGCGCCTTTACACGATTTTCATTCGATCCCATAAGTTTTCAAAGAGAGGTACATTTGTCAGAAGCAGTTGGTTTGATAAATTTTCTCGCGGAATTGATACGGCTGAAATCGGTGCCGCGTATTGGATGGTTGTTGCGAGGAGTGCGCGATGTGGAATCAGTCGCCTCGCATTCGTTCGGAGTCGCCGTGATTGCGATGCTGCTGGCCGACCGCGCCCGCGCGCGCGGCGT
The DNA here is from genome assembly GCA_022072205.1 of Acidobacteriota bacterium. Classification (GTDB taxonomy): domain Bacteria; phylum Acidobacteriota; class Blastocatellia; order RBC074; family RBC074; genus JAJVID01. The sequence continues at coordinate 13,331 of JAJVID010000189.1, read as the reverse complement.
CGAGGTCAACGTCGAACGGCTGTTGCGGATGGCGTTGCTGCACGATATGGCTGAATCGCGCACTGGCGATCTGCCCAGCACGATCAAACAATACTTCACCAGGGCCGCGATCAAAGCCGCAGATGAACGCATCGCCAGGGAGATGCTCGCGGAACTGGGAGATTTGAGCGAGTCTTACCTTGAACTCTGGTTCGATTATGAACATCGCGTCAGCATCGAATCGAGGCTGGTCAAGGCTGCGGACAAGCTCGATCTGTTGTTGCAATCGCGCGAATACGAAAAAGGCGGAGCGCGGTATTTGCAGGAATTCTGGGATACCGCAGACAACGACTTCGCGGGGCTGGGCGTTGACGATCTGATCTCCGATCTGATCGAAGAGTTGAAAAAGAGCAGGGAGAAGGGATTGGAAGGCCACTGGGATTGATCGGCCTTGCGGTTTGGGCGTATGGAATTTATGGAACAGGCAATCTCGTGGCTTCAGACTATGTCGCCCGCTGGCGTGCTGGCGCTGATGTTTTTCATCGCCTACATTGAAAACATCTTCCCGCCTTCGCCGAGCGACGTGCTGCTGGTTTTTGGCGGGACGCTGGTTGGCATCGGAGTGGTCGGTTTCGCGCCTGCGCTGATTGCCGCGACATTGGGCAGCACGCTGGGGTTTATGACGGCTTACGTGTTGGGGCGTTATTTTGAACAGCGCATCGTTTCGGGCCGTCATCATCGCTATCTGCCAGCCAACGCGATCCATCAGGTCGAACGTCTGTTCAATCGCTTCGGCTACGGCGTGATCGTAGCGAACCGCTTTCTGGCCGGCACGCGCGCCATCGTTTCGTTCTTCGCCGGAATGTCGAAAATGAATCTGCCCGCGACGACTTTGCTTTCGGCGGTGAGCGCGGCGGTATGGAATTCCATCCTTCTGTATCTGGGAATGATTTTCGCGAACAATTGGCGCGTTGCGGCTCAATATCTGGCGATCTACAGCAAAGTCGCGACAGTGGTGGTCGGCGTCGCGCTGGCGCTCTTTTTGTGGATGTTTTTTCGTAAACGCCGCAGCTCGACCGACACAGCGGCGATCAACGATTGAAACCGCTCGTGGTTCATATCCTGTCTTCTATGGAGATCCTGAAAAAGCTGAGAGTCCGCGCCGCCGCTCATCTTCAACATATCGTTTTGCCTGAAGGCGAAGACGACCGCACGATTATCGCCGCGTCGAAAATCGCGGAAGAGCGAATCGCCCGCGTCACCGTGCTCGGCGACGAAGGGAAGATTCGAGGGCGCGCCTCATCGCTCGGCGTGAGCTTGACCAACGTCCCGATCCTCGACCATCGCAAATCGCCGGACCTGGACGCTCGCGCGCAGGAGCTTTATGAACTGCGCCGCGCGAAAGGCGTGACGCTGGACGAAGCCGCGCGACAGATTCTCGACCCGCTCTATTTCGGAAACATGATGGTGCGTAACGGGAAGGCCGATGGCACGGTCGCCGGAGCGACCAACACCACCGCGCACACGGTTCGTTCGGCGCTTGTCACGCTCGGATTGAAGCAGGGCTTCAGCATCGTTTCATCAGTCGTCGTGATGGTCGCGCCAAATACTGAATTCGGTGTCAACGGCGCGATGATCTTCGCCGACCCGGCGGTGGTGATAAATCCGACCGCCGCGCAGCTTGCCGAGATCGCCATCGCGTCCGCCGAAACCTGCCGCGCGCTGCTGGAAGCCGAACCGCGTGTGGCGATGCTTTCGTTTTCGACCAAAGGCTCAGCCCAGCATCCGATGGCCGACAAAGTGATCGAAGCGACGAAGACCATTCGCGCCCGCGCGCCCGAACTGGAAGTGGACGGCGAATTGCAACTCGACGCCGCGCTCGTTCCGCACGTCGCCGCGTCCAAAGCCAAAGGCTCTTCAGTCGCGGGCCGCGCCAACGTCCTGATCTTCCCCGACATCAACGCCGGCAACATCGGTTACAAATTGACCGAGCGACTGGCAGGCGCGACTGCCATCGGCCCAATCCTGCAAGGTCTGGACAAACCCGCCAACGATCTGTCGCGCGGATGCAAAGCCGAAGACATCGTTGACGCAGTCGCCATCACGGCTGTGCAGGCGCAAGCCGGAAAAAGAGCGCGGTAGATTGAACCAGACGAAAACCAGTCGTTACATTGGAGGAGTGTCATGTCGCTTGCTCGTACTTTTTCATTATTCTTGCTTCTTATGCTCGTCTCGCTCGCAATGGCTCAGGCTCCCCGGCCCGGCAAGACGAATGACGTGCGCGTGATGAGCTACAACATTCGCTACGGCACGGCGAATGACGGGGAGAATCATTGGGACAGGCGAAAAGAGTTTCTGGTGGAGACCATCAAAGCTTTCGCTCCGGATTTGCTGGGGACGCAGGAGACATTGGGCTTTCAGCGCGATTACCTGGCCGAACACCTGCCCGGCTACGATGCGCTGGGCGTGGGACGCGACGACGGCAAAGAAAAAGGCGAGATGACCGCGCTCTATTTCAAGCGCGACCGTTTTGAAAAACTGGACGGGGGACATTTCTGGCTCAGCGAAACACCCGACATTGCGGGCAGCAAAAGCTGGGACGCCGCGTTGACGCGCATGGTCAGTTGGGTCAGGTTGCGCGACCGCCGCCAGCCGCGAGCCAAACCGTTGATGTTTTTCAACACGCATTTCGATCATCGCGGCCAGCAGGCGAGGGTCGAATCAGCGCGTTTGTTGCGCCGCCGCATCGCGGAGGCCGCCAAAACCTGCCGCGTGATCGTGACCGGGGATTTCAACGCGGGCGAAGACAGCGAACCTTATCGCGCGTTTTTCGCTCAGCCGGACGCGCTGGTGATGGATGTCTTTCGCCTGACGCATCCCGCACGCGCCGCCGACGAAGGCACGTTTTCCAGTTTCAAAGCGGCGAACACAACCGGCCCGCGCATTGATTGGATCGGCGCTTCACAGGACTGGCAAACGATCAAGGCCGAGATTGACCGAACGGCGCGCGACGGACGCACTCCCTCTGATCATTTCTCGATGCAAGCGGTGTTGCGTCCCAGGAAATGAGATGAAGAGCTTCTGGAAACGATTGCTGGCTGCGCCGTTCGTCTTCGTTGCGGCGGTCATCATTCTGCTCGAAGACTGGCTCTGGGATGATCTTCAGCGCATTGCCGCCGCCTTTGGCCGTCTACCGATCTTCCATCAAATCGAATCGCTCGTCGCCGGGCTGCCGCCTTACGGCGCGCTTGCAATCTTTGGGATACCATCGTTGCTGCTGATTCCCGTAAAACTGGCCGCGCTCTATTTCATCGCGCACGGCCAGCCGACGCTGGGGTTGATGACAGTGGTCATCGCCAAAGTCGCCGGAACCGCTCTGGTCGCGCGCATCTATGCTCTGACGCATGAAAAGCTGCTGCTGATCGGATGGTTCGCCTACCTGCACGCGTGGTTCACGGCGTTCAAATCGAGAATCTATAACGCGATCAAAGCCACGAGCATTTATCGGGCGGCGCATCTGCGTTACGCCCGAATGAAAGAATGGTTGCGCGGGCAGGGAAAGTCGTTCTTGCGGCGGCGGTGGGATGCGGCGGTGAAGTTTTCGCGAAGGTGGAAACAGTCCTGAATTGAGCGTCAGGATCGCTGGAACCCTTTCTCGATTTCGCGCGCAGTGATCCGTAGGATGATCGGGCGTCCGTGCGGGCAGGTTGCCGGGTTCTCCATCTTCAGCAATTCATCAATCAGCCAGCGCATCTTTTCCGGCGCGAGCGTCATGTTGATTTTGATCGCGGCGCGGCAGGCCAGGCCGGCGGCGATCTCGGCTCTCAATTCATCCAGCGACAATCCTTTTCGATCCTCTTCAACCGCGTCGAGCAGTTCGAGCAGCAGCGATTGCGCTGCGCCCGCCGCGAGCAATGCCGGGACTGATTTGATGGCGATGGTGCGGCCCGACAATCGGCCAAGCTCGAAGCCGTTCTCTTCGAGTTCGGGCAGCAGTTGATCGAATGCCGAAGCCTGCGCGGGCGTCAGATCAATCGTTTCGGGAATCAGCAATCGCTGAACTTCGATCCGTTTGGCGCCGAGCGCGCGCCAGTGCTGCTCGAACAGGATGCGTTCGTGCGCGACGTGTTGATCAACCAGCAGCAACCCGGCGCGGTCAGCCGCGATGATGAAGCTGTTGTGGAGTTGGCCAATCGGATTGATCTCGTCGGCGGCAAGCGTCAGGTTCTGCGCGGGCTTGAGTTGCGAATTGGAATCGGCGCCGCGCGCGCCCAGACAGCCGATGCGATTGCCGTATCGCGCAGGCTCGGCGACGGTTGAAACTGTAAGCTCGATCTCCTCGGCTGAAACGTCCGCGACATCCGGCGCCCGCTCGCTACCGCTCGCGGTACTGACCCGCTCCGGCTCGAAACTCAAATCCATCTTCTGCTGTTGAGGCGGCGGCTGGACGGGTGGCGGAACTTGCAGGCGGAACGCTGAACGAAGCTCTTCACGCGAAAGCTGCGGGGGTCTTTCTATGCGCGGTTCGGATGTGGTTGCGGTTTCAGTCGAATTTGAAGCAGATGGCTCGGATCTATTGTCGGCGAACGGCGTGGCGGCGGCTTTCGCCGAACTGATTGAAGCCCGCACGGCGTCGCGGATCAGATCGTGGATGATTGTTCCGCGAACGAATCTAACTTCGGTCTTCGCCGGATGGACGTTCACGTCAACTTCGCCTGGCGGCAATTCGACAAACAACATCGCCGAAGGATAGACGCCCGCCGGGATCATCGCGCGATAAGCTTCGGCCAGAGCCTTGCTGATGATCTTGTCGCGCACGTAGCGTCCGTTGATAAAAAAGAATTGGCCCTCGCGTGTCGTCCGCGTGCTGGACGGCGACGAGACGAAACCACGCACGCGCATCTCGCCCGATTCGCCAATCGCTTCGATCAGATCGCCGATGAATTCGCCGCCGAAGAGTTGATAAGCCCGTTCGCGCAAATCCGGCGCGGGCGTGACGCGGATGCTGTCGCGGTTGTTGTTCGTCAGCGTGAACGAGAGTTGCGGATTGGCCAGCGCGTAATGCGTGACCAGATTTGTAATGTGATAGCTTTCGGTCGCTTCCGACTTCAGAAATTTGCGGCGCGCGGGGACGTTGAAAAACAGGTCGCGGATTTCAAACTCGGCGCCGCGCGAAAACGGAATGTCGCGCACGCCCAGCATCCGCCCGCCGCTGATCTCAACCTCAGTTCCCGCCAGCGCGCCATCGGTTTGCGTGCGTAGCCGAACCTTCGCCACCGAAGCGATTGAAGCCAGAGCTTCGCCGCGAAAACCGAGCGTTGTGATCGCTTCGAGGTCTTCGGCGGTTTTGATCTTGCTTGTGGCGTGGCGCTCGAAGGCGAGGATCGCATCGTCGCGCGACATGCCTTCGCCGTCATCGCCGATGCGGATCAGGCGGCGTCCGCCGGATTCGACCGCGACGATGATCTGACGCGCTCCGGCGTCAATCGAATTTTCGATCAACTCTTTGACGATGGACGCAGGACGTTCGACCACCTCTCCGGCGGCGATTTTGTTGGCGAGACTGTCTGGAAGAACGCGGATTTTGGACATTGCTCGAAGATGATCTGAAAAACTGATTTGTCGTGTTCAGCCAAATTGACTTCGTAAGTTTAACCCGAACAGGCATAATTTACAGGCCCTCAAAACGTAACGGAATTTATGAAGGAGTACCATTGTGATGAAGAACAAGAAGGGGCTTTTCCTTTTGATATTGCCGCTGGTGTTGTTCGCCTTTGCGCCCGCCGCATTCGCGCAAGAGCACGAAGTCGCGGTGTTGATCGGTCGAATTAACGCCAGTGACCGCGGGCTGGACTCTCTGCAACCGGTGAAAACGGCCTTCGACGGGGCGTTGAGCTATGAAGTCAATTACGCGAACCGGCTGCTTAACGGCGAACTGGCGTCGCTGCATTGGGAGCTTACGATCGTCGGCGCGCCCAGCGCAGGCGTCAAATCAACCAACCTGCTGTTGCCGAAAAATTATTCCTCGCTGTTTTTCACGCCAGGACTGAAGCTGAAGTTATTTCCGGGCGGAGGGATTTCACCTTACATCGTCGGCGGGGCCGGAGTTGGCCGGTACACGCAAAGCAATACGACCGTCGGCGGCGCTCCGAATACGGGTGACCGGGCCAACACCACCTGGGCGTTCAATTTCGGCGGAGGCGCAGATTTCAATCTGCTGGGGCCAGTTGCGGTTCGCGGAGAGGTGCGGGATTTCGTGACGGGCAATCCGAGCTTCAGCAGTCCATTCTTGACGGACAAGCAGCACAACATCTTTGTAGGAGGCGGGATTGTTGTGAAGTGGAAGTGAAATTTTGGGAGAGCGGAAAACCAGACGCTCAGGGGATTAGCTTTCCCCTGAGCGTTGTTGTTTTGGTTTACGCCAGCGTCTTGATCTTCAACTCCGCAAGCTGCTCCGGCGCGACCGCGCTCGGGCTGTCGGTCATCAGATCCGAACAGCTCGCGACTTTCGGGAACGCGATCACGTCGCGCAACGATTTCGCTTTTGCGAACAGCATCACGGTACGGTCGAGTCCGAGCGCGATGCCGCCGTGCGGAGGCGTGCCGTAGCTGAGCGCGTCGAGGAAGAAGCCGAATTTCTCGCGGGCTTCCTCTTCGCTCAATCCGAGAGCCTTGAAGATTTTCGCCTGCACGTCCGAACGATGGATTCGGATCGAGCCGCCGCCCAGTTCATTGCCGTTGAAGACCAGATCGTAAGCTTTGGCGCGCACCGCGCCAGGATCGCTTTCGAGCTTACCCAAATCTTCTTCAAGCGGCGAAGTGAACGGATGGTGCATCGCGTACCAGCGTTTGTCGTCCTCGTGATATTCGAACATCGGGAAGTCAACGACCCACAGCAGCCGGTACTCGTCTTCGTTGATCAGCTTTTCGCGGCGGCCAATCTCCAGCCGCACCTGGCCGAGCGCGTTGCACACGACATCCCACTTGCCGCCGATCATCAAAATCGCATCGCCCACTTTTGCTCCGGCGGTGGCGACTACGGCGTTGATCCCTTCAGCGCCGAGCGTCTTTGTCAACGCTGATTTGTTTTCGCCTTCGAGGACCTGAATGTAAGCCAGCCCGCCCGCGCCGTGCCGTTTGGCGTGTTCGATGATGTCGTCGAACTGTTTGCGCGACCAGTTGGCCGCGCCCGGAACGACGATGCCTTTCACCGCGCCGCCTTTTTTCACGGCGTCGGCGAAGACCGGGAACGCGCCGCCCGCGAATTGCTCGCTCAGGTCAACGAACTCCAGGCCGAAGCGCAGGTCGGGTTTGTCCGAGCCGAAACGGTTCATCGCCTCGCTGTATGGCATTCGCGGGAACGGCGTCGCGGGCGGCTCGACTCCGGCGACTTTGAAGAACTCGACGATCAGCGGCTCAATCGCGTTGAACACGTCGTCAGGCTGAACGAAGCTCATCTCGACGTCAATCTGGGTGAATTCGGGCTGCCGGTCGGCGCGCAAATCTTCGTCGCGGAAGCAACGCGCGATTTGGAAATATCGCTCAAAGCCGGAAATCATCAGCAACTGTTTGAACAACTGCGGCGATTGCGGCAGCGCGAAGAATTTGCCGGGAAACGTGCGCGACGGCACCAGGTAATCGCGCGCGCCTTCGGGCGTTGATTTCGTCAGGATCGGCGTCTCGATCTCGTAAAAGCCCTGCGCGTCGAGTACGCGCCGCGTGGCCAGCGCCAGATCGTGCCGCAGCTTGAAATTGCGCTGTATCTCTGGCCGGCGCAAATCCAGGTAACGATATTTCAGCCGCAGGTCTTCAGCCGCTTTGCAATTGTCTATCTCGAACGGCGGCGTTTGGGAGTCGTTGAGGATCTTCAACTCCTCGGCCAGGACTTCCACTTCGCCAGTGCTCATGTTCGGATTGAAATTCTTCTCGTCGCGCAGAATGAGTTTGCCGGTGACGGCCAGCACGTATTCGCTGCGCGCCGCCTGAGCGCGCGCCAGCAACTCAGCGTTGATTTCTTCGTTGAAGACGATCTGAGTGATGCCGTCGCGGTCGCGCAGGTGCAGGAAGAGAACCGAGCCGTGATCGCGGTAGCTGTTGACCCAGCCCATCAGGGTGACCGTCTGTCCGACGTTTTCGCGGCGCAACTGGCCGCAGGAATGAGTGCGTTTCGTTTGTCCTAAATGATCGAGCATTGTGGTTTCCTACTTCAGATTTTGCTTGCCACAGAGAACACAAAGAGCACAGAGGGAAAAACCACAGACCAATCTCTGTGTCCTCCGTGACCTCTGTGGCTATTTTCAAGATAGCTTTGCGATGACTTCATCGAGCGTCAGCGATTCCTGTTCGCCCGCCGTCAGATTCTTCAATCCGTATTTGCCGCTGGCCACTTCGTCGTCGCCGATGATCAGCGCGTAACGGGCGCGCGATTTCGCAGCCGCCGTCATCGCCTTTTTCATCTTGCGGTCTTCAAATTCCATCGCGACGGCTATGCCAGCCGCGCGCAAATCGCGGGCGACGTTGAACGCGTGATCGCGCGCCGCTTCGCCCAGAAAAACGATGAAGACATCGGGCGCGTCAGCCGCACGCAACCTCCCGGCTTCGTCTTCCGGCAACGACATCACCATCCGATCAAGCCCGAACGCGAAGCCGAAGCCTTTGGTCGGCGGGCCGCCGATGGTTTCTGATAATCCGTCGTAACGCCCGCCACCGACCAGCGTGTTCTGCGCTCCGAGCTTGTCGTTGCCGACAATCTCGAACGCCGTGCGGGTGTAATAATCCAGCCCGCGCACCATTCGCGGATTGACCTTGTAGGCGATGCCGCGCGCATCAAGATGAGCCTTGAATTTCCCGAAGTGTTCGCGCGAAGCCTCATCGAGCGAATCGGTGATTACGGGCAGCGAGGCGATCACAGCCTGGCAGCTTTCGATCTTGCAATCGAAGACGCGCAGCGCGTTCGTCTCGTATCTGTGATGGCAGTCGGCGCAGAGCCTGTCCAGATTGGGCTTGATCGCCTCGCGCAGTTTTTCCAGGTACGCCGCGCGGCTCGCCGGTTCGCCGACCGAGTTGATCAGCAACGTCGTGCCCGTGATCTTCAACTCCTTCAAAAACCATTCGAGCATCTCGATCACTTCGGCTTCGATGGCCGGGTCGTCGCTCGAACCCATCACCTCAGCGCCGATCTGGTAAAACTGGCGATAGCGGCCAGCCTGCGGGCGCTCGCGGCGGAACATCGGCCCTATGTAATAAAGCCTGGTCAATTCGCCCGGCGATTTGTCGGCGAAGATTTTGTGCTGGATGTAAGCGCGCACGACCGACGCGGTGTTTTCGGGCCGCAGCGTCAAAGATTCGCCTTCACTGTCGGCGCGTGCGCGATCAATGAAGGTGTACATCTCTTTATGCACGATGTCGGTCGCTTCGCCGACGCCGCGCGCGAACAATTCGGTCTTCTCGAAAATCGGCGTGCGGATTTCGCTGAAGCCATAGCGGCGAAAAGCCTCGCGCGCAACGTCTTCGACGCGGCGCCACAACGGCATATCTTCGGGCAGAATGTCTCTGGTTCCTCGAACGGTCTGAATCATAAAAAACTCCTGCCGATCAGTTGTCGTCATTCAGTTGTTTTTCGCTGATTTTGGACGACTGCGCCTGAACGGCGCCGCAGGCGGGATCGAGCCTGACAGATTAAGTCGCGGATTGTAGCATAGCGGCTGGTTTAGCCAAATCGTCGTTTGGGCGCGCGCCAGGGCTTTTGCAAAGTCAGTTGTGGTAGCTAAAACCTACGACCGACCGCCTAACACCTAAAAACTTTTCCTCCGAATCAGCGATTGATAAAGCCCTCGAAGGAAAAATTTATAGGTTTTAGATTTTAGGCCTTGGGTTTTAGGTTCTCCCTGACGACTTTGCAAAAGCCCTGTGGGCGTTCGCGCATCCTTGCGCGCAAGGCTTCGCTCCCTGGGATTACTCGCTTCGCACAAACTTCTCTTGATCCAGAATTGCGATCAGTTCACTCGCCGCAGCTTCGAGCGCCCATCCGTCTTTCGATTCCAGCGTGACTTTGACTCGGTAATCTTGCGAGGAAAAACTGGGATACGAGCCGATGGCGACCTGCGGGTGCGCATCGGCTACGGCGCGCAGGCTTTCGGCGATGTCGAACTCTTCCTGAAGCGTGTAGATCGCCCGCGCGAAGAACGGCGCGACGCGGAAACGTTCGCGGATGGCCAGGAACTTTTTGCGGAAGAGTTCGGGCACGCCCGGCAGGATGAAGACGTTTCTGACCACGAGCATCGGCCACCGTGTTTCTTCAGACGCTATCAGCTCGGCGGCTTCGGGCACATCGGCCATTCGCAGCCGCGATTCGTCAACGTCGGCTCCGAAATATGTTTTCAATCTCGCTTCCAGATTCGGATGCCGAAACATTTGCATGTCGAAGGCGCGCGCAATGCCGGCGAGCGTTACGTCATCGTGCGTCGGCCCCACGCCTCCCGAAGTGAACACGTGATCGAAGCGGGAGGACAGATCGCGCACGGCCTTCGCCACCTCTTCGACATCATCCGGGATGACCACGATCAGGCGAAGCGCGACGCCGAGTTCGCGCAACTCACCGATCAGCAAGCGGGCGTTCTGATCCTCGGTCTTGCCGCTCAGGATTTCATCGCCGATCACAAGAATGGCAGCCGTCGGTGCGTTCATAACCGCAATCATATCCACAGCAGGCAACAAATGGAACAAAAGTCTAATGGCGGGCGTCAGAAATGCGGCTGAGATTTTGGCTTTGATGGAACACGGATCGGACGGATGCGGCGGATCAAAGGGGATCAGGTCAATCGCCATCAGTCGCATCAGTTCAATCCGTGTTCAAGATGAACAGATGTTTTGGGGAGTTATCCGGCTATGCGCCCTTCAACACCGTCGCCACAACCAGGATGATGAACCCGATTGCCAGCAGCCAGAATGAATATGGGCTTATTCCGCCAATCTTCACCAGATTGCTCACAATACCGAGCGCTCCGATAATCACGGAAATCAACCAAAGAGCGCTACTTGGGGCGTTTGTTTTCATATCATATTCTCCTTGTTGAAGTTCCTTACCGCAGGGAACCGTGTTGAGAGTTGGCGCCCGATAAGACTTGAGCGCGGTGGGATGGTAAAGCGGCGCAAGCTTATGCCAGCGCGAAATAAAGTGTCAATTTGATGAAGCACATTGTTTCCGTTCAAAATCACGCGCAAAATCCGCAAGAGAGGTTTCGTGGGGCGTTCATCCGAACGTAAATGATCTCAGTCATCGCCCCCTGATTGTTTACGGCTGGCTTGAGAAAGGGAGTGTCTTCGCCAATGAAAACTACAATTGCTTACTTCAAGAATTTTCCGTCGCGGCTATTCATCCTATTTTGTCTGGTGATTCTGCTTTTGCCGTTCGCCATCCAATCCGACGCGAGCGGGCAGGGAAGGCGCGCCGTCGTCCGGGCTTCGAGCGAAAACACCGGCCTCGTCTTCCGCTTGAGCGAAGGCGTAGAAGAGAAGCAACAAGCCCAGCCGCAGATCGCCAGACCTGCGGCAGAACCGCTTTCAGACGAAGCCGCGCAGAACCTGCTCAAGCGATTGCCGCCGCTGAAAACAGAAGACGACGATCAAAAAGATTTCGCGCTGCGCGACCGTTCGTTACCCGCGCCGCGCACGGGGCAAACTATCAGCGAAGCTTTCCCTCCAGCATCGTCATTCAACATTCCCGAACAGGCCGCCACCGGCCCGCTCGAAATCCTGCGCGTTTCGCCCGAAGGCGACACGCCGATTGCGCCGCATCTGAGCGTCACGTTTTCGCAGCCGATGGTCGCCGTCACGTCGAACGAGGACCTGAGCGCCTCGCAGGTTCCCGTCAAACTCTCGCCGCAGCCAGCAGGCAAATGGCGATGGGTCGGGACGAAAACTTTATTGTTCGATCCGGCGGTTCGCTTCCCGATGGCGACAAACTACTCGGTCGAGATTCCCGCCGGGACGAAATCAGCTACAGGCGCCGCGCTTGCCGCGAGCAAACGATGGACGTTTTCGACGCCGCCGCTTCAGATCAAAACCAGCTATCCGACCGGCGGGCCGCATTCGCGCAACCCGCTCTTCTTCATCGAATTCAACCAGCGCGTCAACGCCGGCGCATTGCTCAGCAGGATCAGCTTGCGCGCGGGCGGCGCATCGCACGGATTGCGTCTGGCGACAGCCGCCGAAATCGCGACGGATGAAGTCGTCAGCAGAATGGCGAAAGCCGCTGTCGAAGGCCACTGGATCGCTTTCCGCGCCGTCGCCCGTTCGGGAGGCGACGCGGGCAATCCGCTGATGACAAGCGCGAATTACACGGTCACGGTCGAAGCGGGCGCGCCGTCAGCCGAAGGGCCGCGCGCGACTACCAGCGGCCAGTCATTTCAGTTTTCGACTTACGGCCCGCTGCTCGTCACGACTCACCGCTGCGGCTACGACAACAACTGCGCGCCAGGAATGCCGTGGATGATTGAGTTCAACAACCAACTTGACGTGAAGGCGTTCGACCAGAAACAGATTCGCGTCGCGCCCGAATTGCCCGGAATGAAAGTGAGCAATTACGGCAATTGGATAAATATCCAAGGCCAATCGAAAGGCCGCACGGTTTACACCGTCACGCTCGACGCCGCGATCAAGGATGTTTACGGGCAGACACTCGGCGAAAACAAGACGATCACTTTCAGAGTCGGCGACGCGATGCCCAATCTGGCCGCGACTGCCGAAGGACTGACCGTGCTCGACCCGTACAGCCAGCCGAATTTTTCAATCTTCAGCGTCAATCACGCGCAGTTGAAAGTCAGCCTCTACGCCGTCGCTCCTGAAAACTGGAGCCAGTACGCGGCTTTTATGCGCGAGGCGCAGCAGTACGGTTATCGTCGCGGCCAGCGCGGCGGGGCGATGCCGCCGATTGGCCGCCTTGTGTCTTCAAAGGTGATTGATGTTGCGAAGAAGCAGGACGAGCTTGCCGAGACGCCGATTGATTTGAAGCCCGCGCTCAACGAAGGCCTCGGCCACGTCATCGTCAACGTCGAAGCCGTTCAGCCGCCGAAGACCGAATGGGAGCGGCGTTCGCTGCAAGTCTGGGTTCAGGCGACCGGCATCGGCCTCGATGCGTTCGTTGATCAATCGAATCTGACCGGCTGGGCTTCATCGCTTAAAGACGGGAAGCCGCTCGGCAACATCGAGATGACAGTCGCCGATTACCGGGCAGTCGCGCAGGCTAGCGGCAGAACCGCAGCAAACGGGTTGGCGAGCATTCCGTTGCCAAATCGCGCGGGCAAAAAAATGCTCGTTGCGCGCAACGGCAGGGATGTCGCGTTCCTGCCGGA
>JAJVID010000173.1 GCA_022072205.1 Acidobacteriota bacterium | reverse complement strand
ACTATGTCTTGTAGAGCAGACCTACTCCCTGCACAAATTGTCGCGGTAACCATTTACCGACCAGAAATCGGACCTCAATCATTTGAGAGAATGAGGGGGGCCACCGTCCTCTCCAATTCATCCATCACTTCCAGAACTTTCAATTCAAGATCGCGGTCAATCCGGTTCGTTCGCAGAAACTCTCGAACCTGATCGAGCACCTGCCGGCCCGTCTGTTCGCCGATGAAGGCGCTCCGGGCAGGCGAGGACGAAGAAAATCTTTCGCTCGCGTTTGACCTGCGGCGGCGCTTCGAGCGCGGGTTTGAGGAAGAGCGCTGGCGGCCATCTCGCCCTTCGTCCCAATTTGTCGCTTGATCCGCGACGTTCGAAATGCTCGCGTGCGGGTTGCTTTCAGCCAGAATTACCCGCGCTTCAGCCTCTTTTCTGGCGTCACTCGCTGAAAAAGCGCGGCGCAAATTCCTATCACTGCTTGAACAACGGCCAGTTCCCCCATCAAGCCATCGCGTGTTGCCTTTTGCCGTTCGATTCTCTATTCTCACGATTCACTGGTTATTGCTATTTTTTGAAGTATTCACACTTATGTCGTTGAACATTCGCAATTTCTCAATCATCGCGCACATTGATCACGGCAAGACTACGCTCTCGGATCGGCTGCTGGAAAAGACCGGCGCGCTCGAATCGCGCGAGATGTCGGAGCAGGTGCTGGACGCGATGGATTTGGAGCGTGAGCGCGGTATCACCATCAAAGCTCACGCGGTTCGCCTGAACTATAAAGCCCAGGACGGGCAGGATTACATTCTCAATCTGATTGATACGCCCGGACACGTTGATTTCTCTTACGAGGTTTCGCGCAGCCTGTCGGCCTGCGAAGGCGCGCTGCTGGTGGTTGACGCCAGCCAGGGCGTAGAGGCGCAGACGCTGGCCAACGCTTATCTGGCGGTTGATCATAACCTCGATCTGATTCCGGTCATCAACAAGATTGATTTGCCGGGCGCCGAGCCGGAGAAGGTGGTCGAACAGATCGAACACGTCATCGGGCTGGGCACGCACAACGCCGTGATGGCTTCGGCCAAAGCGGGCATCGGCATTGACGAGATTCTGGAAGCGATTGTCCACGAGATTCCGCCGCCGAAAGGTTCGCAGGACGCGCCGCTCAAGGCCTTGATCTTCGACTCTTGGTTCGACGCTTATCGCGGCGTGATCGTGATGGTTCGCGTGATTGACGGCGAGTTGCGCAAGGGGATGAAAATCCGCTTGATGGCCAAAGGCCGCGATTACGAGGTTGAAGACCTGGGAGTGTTGACGCCGAAGCCGCGCCCCATCGAAAAGCTGGGCGCCGGCGAGGTCGGCTTCATCGTTGCGAACATCAAGACCGTCGCCGATGTCAGCATCGGCGACACCGTGACCGAGGCCGCGCGCCCGACGACTGAACCGTTCCCAGGCTTTCAGGAGATCAAGCCGATGGTCTTCGCCGGAGTCTATCCGGTCGAACCGAACCAGTACGAAGAGTTGCGCGACGCGCTCGAAAAACTGCGGCTGAACGATTCGTCTTTCTTCTTCGAGCCGGAGGTTTCGGCGGCTTTGGGCTTCGGGTTCCGCTGTGGCTTTCTTGGATTGCTGCACATGGAAATCGTGCAGGAGCGGCTGGAGCGCGAGTTCAACGTTGATCTGATCACCACCGCGCCGGGCGTGCGTTATCGCGTAACCGATGTGCGCGGCGAAGTTCACGACATTGACAACCCGTCGAAGATGCCGCCGTCGGGCGAGATCGCCCACATCGAAGAGCCGATCATCCAGGCGATGATCATGACCAACGACGAATTTCTGGGAAACATTCTGGCGCTGCTCGAAGAGAAACGCGGCGTTCAAAAAGGCTTCGATTACATCACTCCGACGCGCGTGCTGCTGACTTACGAAGTTCCGCTCAACGAAATCGTGCTCGACTTTTTCGACCGGTTGAAATCTGTTTCGCGCGGCTATGCCTCGCTCGATTATCACCTGGCGGGTTACCGAGATTCCGATCTGGTCAAGCTGGACGTGCTGGTCGCGGGCGATCCGGTTGACGCGCTCTCGCTGATCGTTCACAAGGATTTCGCCTACACGCGTGGACGCGTGCTGGTTGAAAAGATGCGCAAGCTGATCCCGCGCCAGATGTTCGAGGTGCCGATCCAGGCGGCCATCGGCTCCCGCGTCATCGCCCGCGAGACGATCAAGGCGATGGGCAAAAACGTTCTGGCCAAATGCTACGGCGGCGACATCACGCGCAAACGCAAGCTGCTCGAAAAACAGAAAGAGGGCAAGAAGCGAATGAAGCGCGTCGGCAAAGTCGAAATCCCGCAGGAAGCTTTCCTTGCGGTTTTGAAAGTAAATGAGTGAATGGTGGCTGATGGCTCGTGGTTGGTGATTGGTAATAGAGTGTTTGCCAACCACCAACCACCAACCACTAACCACCAACCCCAACCACTATGGATTCCTCCCGCGTCATCCCAATCTTCCCGCTTCCGGTCGTGCAATTTCCGAACGCGATCACGCCGCTGCACATCTTCGAGCCGCGCTATCGCAAATTGCTCAAGGACGTGATGGAGCGCGACAAGACGTTCGGCATCATCTACCGTCCGTCCGCCGACGAGGATGATCTGAGGCCTGAATCGGATATGGTTCCGCTGGGCAGCGTGGGTTGCACTGTCGAAGTGGCCGTCGCTCAGGAGTTGCCCGACGGCAGGTCGAACATACTGTGCGTAGGCGGCACTCGCTTTCGGCTGTTGGAGTACGTCGAGGGCGAGCAGTATTTGCAGGCCGAGGTGGATTTTTTCGAGGATGAGCCGACGTTTGAAGATCTGTCGGTTGAGGCCGAACGGGCCAAGATGGCGTTTAACCGATTGCTCGCCGCGAATCGCAAGATCAAGGAAGACCGCGAGATCGAAGATGAAGAGACGCCGGAATTGCCGAATGATCCTCAATCGCTCTCATTCATCGTGACAGCCTATCTGGACATCAAGTCCTCTGAGAAGCAGGAATTGCTTGAGATGGTTGACACCGGCGAGCGGTTACGGGAAGTGACTGAGGTGATCGAAAGTCTCGCGGACGAATATGAAAAGCGCGCCGTTATGCATCACATCGCCAAGCGCAACGGGCACGGCGGAAAGTTGCCGGAGTATTAGCCTCACAGCTTATCAGCCACGATCCGCAATCGGCGGTAATCAACGAACCACTCGCCATCAACGTACTGCTTATTTCGCAACTTCCCTTCGATCAGGCTCAGGGCTTGTTGTCTGGTCTCGTCGCTCAAATCCTGAAACATCCTCGATCCAAACATAATCAGCCAGTTGCGCATACCGTCCTCGCCTTCCAGCTTTGTCGGGCGATCAAAAAGATGCGCGTATCGAACCGCCAGCCCGTGCTTTTCAAGCAAAGCGGCGTATTCGCCGATTGAAGGATAATACCAGCCGTGCTGAATTTCTCTTCGTGTTAATTCGCGGATTGATTCCCGGACGGCGGCGATGACGTTGGCCGTGTTGCCTTTGCCTCCGAATTCAGCGACGAATCTGCCGCCGCGAACGAGCGCGCGGGAGATGCAAGCGACGGCCTCTTCCGCGCGTGTCACCCAGTGCAAAGTCGCGTTGGAGAAGACGGCGTCGAACTTCGCGTCAAGCGCAAAGTCGCTCGCGTCGGCGAGCATAAATTCGATGTCTGGATAATTTTGCCGCGCGGATTCGATCATCTGCGGCGAACTGTCGAGGCCTATGACGCGAGCGCCGCTGTCGGCGATCAACCGCGTCAGGTGGCCCGTGCCGCATCCGATGTCAAGGATGCGGTCGGCTGGTTGCGGCGCAAGCAGCGCGAGCAGCTCTTTGCCGTATTCGGTTACGAAGGAGTGTTTCTGATCGTAAAGCGACGGGTTCCAATTAGGTTGCGCCATCTGGATGTCTCTTCAATTCTTCGTTGAGTTTTCGTTCGGCGTCGTTCGGGCTGATCCCGCTGACCTTCACGACTTTGTTTCTGCTTGTCGAGCCGGAAACGAGCGAGATGTTGGCGCGAGGCGCGTCGAAGAGTTTCGCCAGAAAACGAATCAACTCTTCATTCGCCGCGCCTTCAACCGGAGGCGCGGCCAGGCGGATTTTCAGCGCGCCATCGAGTTCGCCCGCGACGCCGCTGCGCGATGCGCGAGGCTGAACGCGCACGGCGAAAGTCACTCCGTCCGCTTTTGTCGTCAGCTTGATCAAAGTCAGTTAAGCCTGGAAAAAAACATACAACACCGCAGGCGCGGCGAACCAGCTCAATACGATCCAGAGAATGACGAAAGACCAGCCCGCGAAGACACCGCCGAATTCAAATATTCGCAGCAGCGGGCCGATGCGATTCATCGCCCAGTAAGCGGCGTTGTTGAAAAAACCGAAAATCCAGTTGACGAAAATGATCGTCATCAGCGCCAACAGGAAGAAGATCACGCTGAGCAGCGCCGTCCCGATCAAATATCGCGCGCCGGTGAAAGGCTGTCCGAAACTGAAAGCGTCAAGGCTTTGACCCAGCCCCAACATCACCGTGAAGAGGTTGCCGAAAATTCCATTCGCCACCATCCAGAGTATGGCTAGCGCGATCAGTATCATGATGATCGCCGGGTCGAATCCCAACGCGCGTTTGAGCGGGAGGAAAAACTGGGAGCTTCGCGCGCGGTAGATCATCTCGTTGGTCGGTTTGCGCACGTAATAAAAGAGTCGTCCGAAAGGGTTGATATTCGCGGCGTCAATAATCCATCTGGCGATCAGCAGCGCGACGGTAACGCCGATTGTGATATTGATGGCGAGGCTGATGACGCGTTGAAGGTTGAAGACCAATTCCCTGATCGTTTCTCCCGCCGTTGCAAGTAGAAAAAGATTCATAGTCGAGTTGAGGTCTGTTGGGGTTGCTGTTTTCAGGCTCGCGCGCCGAACAGCGCCGTGCCCACGCGGACGAACGTGGCGCCTTCTTCGATGGCGACCTCGAAATCGTTGCTCATTCCCATCGAAAGGTCTTTGAACTGCTCGCCCACCAGTCCGGTTTGCCGCGCATCGTCGCGCATCCGGCGCAGGCGTTGAAAGAAAGGCCGCGCATCTTCCGGATCATCGAAAAACGGCGGCACGGTCATCAATCCTTTCAGTTCCAGATTGGCGAATTTGCCGATCTGTTCGCACAAGAGAAAGACATCATCCGGCGCGACGCCCGCTTTCGACTGCTCGCCGCCCAGGTTGACTTCGATGAAGACCGGCAGCCGCTTGCCCAATTCCCCTGCAATGCTGTCGAGCCGCTCCGCAAGTTTGAAGCTGTCAACCGAGTGCACAGCGTCAAAGAGTTCGACTGCGCGCCGGGCCTTGTTCGATTGCAGATGCCCGATCAGATGCCACTGGACGTTGTATTCGTCGGCGAGCGGCTTGAGTTCGGGAATTTTGGCGGTAGCCTCCTGGACGCGGTTTTCGCCGAGTGTGCGAACGCCCGCTTCAATCGCTTCGCGAATGCGTTCCGCCGGGACGGTCTTGCTGACGGCGACGAGCGTGATTTCAGAAACCTGACGGCCAGCGCGCCCGCACGCCGCCGCGATCCGCTGATTGATTGCTTCCAGCCGCGCCCTCAAATCCTCCGATCCTCCTGGCGACTCTCCGAGATTATTTTTTATCTTTGGGTTCGACGTAACTCTGGCGGTGTTGGATGACGATCAGCTTCGGATCAATCTGGTCGCCCAGATTGACCTTGACCTGAATTTTGCGACGCTTGCCTTCTTTCCGCGTGTTGGTCGGCGTGTAGCCCAGGCTGTACTGGTTCCGGACCAGAGCCTGAATGGATTGCAGCACGCTGGGGATTTCGCCGGGGAAGGTGACTGGGAAGTATTTACCGCCGGTCGAGTCAGAGAAAGTCTTCAGCGTGTTTTGGGCTTGCAGCATAGTCATCCGGTCGAAGGGAATGCCGTTGATGTTGATTCCGCGTCCGGGGTCGAGAGCCTGATCGTACTTTTTGAGGAACAAATTGCCCGTGCCGATAACGTAAATCGGGACGCCGGAATTTTCGACGATCTTGCGCGCTTCGTCGTAGTTGATCTTGCTGAATGTGTCGAGGCCGGAAGCGATGAGCAGGATGGCAGTGCGCGCGTTGACTTCGTAAAGTCCGGCGTATTCCGACTGTCCGTTTTTATCGGCGTCTTTGCCATCTTCCAGAACCACCGCGTCGCCTTTACCGCCACGCAGAACGAATTTCAGCGCGTCGAACATGTTGCTCTCGCTGAAGGCCGGGTTGTTGCGGATGAGCAGATTGACCGCCTGCATCAGCTTGCCTTTGTCGTCGGTGAAATCAACCAGCGGCGTCGGGCGGATGTCGTATGCGACTATCGAAATGAAATCTTTCGGCTGGACGAATCGGTTCACGAATTCGTAAGCTGGCCGCAGAATTTCGACGCGTCCATATTCAAAATATCCCCCGGTCGGACTGCCGAGAATATCAACCAGTTTGCTGTATTCGAGCAGCAGCACCATCGTCACCGGAGCTTCAGGCGTGGCGAAGTTTTCGATCTCCTGCTTCACGCCGTCTTCGTAAATTTCGAAATGCTCTTTCTTCAACCCCTGAATAATTCCGCCGGTCTTTTTGTTGTAAACGACCGCTTCGACGTTGACCACATCGGTGCTGATGTTGATCGAAGCCGGCGGAATGGATTTTTCAATTTTCGTCTCCTGTTTCTGCTTCTGCGGGTCATCGGGATCGCCGCTGGCGTTAGGGTTCTTCTTCTGTTTTTCGGAAGACTTGCGCCCGGCCTGCGCGAACGTTTGATCCGTTACGAGAAAGCCATTGGCGATGAACGCAACCGCGATCACTGCCGCAATGGCGAAGGCCAGTTTCAGTTTCCAATTCAGCCTCGGACTGGATGGTTTGTTCATAGCGGTACCTTTACTCCCTGCGGCCTCTCACTTCGCGCCGCGTGATCAACAGGCGACAGTTTCGGGGTTGAGTTTTATCAACGCGATTGACTCCGGCAATGACCCTTATCTGCGCGGTCAGTCTAGCAAATGACCTACCTGATGAAAAGTTGCCCTGCTTACAGCGCGGCCCTTTTGAAGAGACGATTGCCCGCTGGTAAAACTCAGCCTGGAGCGGGAATCCAAAGCCGTCGCTTGCGATTCAGAACCCGGCAGAAGTGCGAGCCGAAGACCGGCAACAGAAGCGTGCTGGAGGGATACGAAATTTCGGATTCGGTATTCCGAAATTTCGTATCGGCCGGGTAGTTTTTCAGGCTTTGACAAAAGTTTAAGTCAAAATATTTCAGCACTTAGCCAACATAAGCTGATGTCGGCTGGGGCTTAGGTTGAAATAATTCATAGGGCTGTGCTAGCCTCTGCGACTGTTAATGCGCTTGCCGTCGGTTTTTCGCATCCCAAACCATCTTGACGGCGACCCAAGTGGTAATTCAAACACACATAGCCCGCTGATCCCCTATGCCCTGACGCAGTGTGGCTTCCCCATGCTCGCTGCCCAGAATTTTCGGGCTTGCAGAGTCAGGAGTTATGCAAAATGAAAGAGGATAAACGGTTTTACACGTTTGTTTTTGCCCCGACAGCTAGCTCCCCCCTCAGGAAGTTCAACGTACCGCACAAAGTTCTCCAAGCGATTCTGGGGTTTGCCATAGTCGGCATGCTGACCGTTGTTTACGGAGCATACCGGCTGACACAACACGCCTATGTCGTAGCCAAACTCAACATCCTGGAACACAAAAACCGCGAGTTGCGCGAAAAGAACCAGGAAGCCGAGAGCAAGTACGACCAGTTACAGAATCGGTTGGCTGCGCTCGATACGACCCAGCGTAAATTGGCCGAAGTTTCAGGAGTCAGCCGTACCGCTGATGTCAGCAAAGACATCGGGCGGGGAGGCCCGGACGGCGAAGCGGACATCAGCGGTATCGAGCAGACGACCGCCGCGCTGGAAAGCGAGTTGCGCAATATCAAAGATGTATTCGACCGCAATCAGGTCAAGCTCTCCTCGACTCCGAATGGCTGGCCGGTGCGCGGGTACATCACTGACGGTTTCGGAAACCGCCGCAATCCGTTTGGCGGCGGCGGATATGAAAGCCACGCCGGGTTGGACATCGCGACTAATCACGGGACGGCGATCGAAGCTACTGCTGACGGGTTGGTCATTTTCGCTGGCGCGCACGGCGGTTACGGCAACATCGTCGTGATTGATCACGGCTACGGCGTCACGACTCGTTACGGCCACATGTCGAAAATTGACGTGCAGGTCGGCCAGCACGTGACTCGCGGCAAGATGATCGGCGCCGTCGGCAGCACGGGCCGTTCAACTGCGCCGCATTGTCATTACGAAGTCCGTCTGCACGACCGTCCGGTCAACCCGCTCAATTACATCTCGATCAACAAGTAGACGAGAGAAAACGTAAAAGACGGAAATAACGTAACAGACGGAAAAACCGGCCAATCGGTCTTTCCGTCTGTTACGTTATTTCCGTCTTTTACGTTTTCTCTCCTGATCTCTCCACTAACTGCGATTGAACAACCTGAATCACCGCCGCATGCGTTCTTTCAGAATGCAGCGATCCATCACGACCATCAATCCGGCGTCAAGCGCCCGCCGGGCAGCGTCTTCGTCAATCACGTCTTCCTGCAACCACACGGCGCGCGCTCCCAGGCGGATCGCTTCGTCAACGTGCTCGCCTGCCTCTTCCGAGCGTCGAAAGATGTCAACCAGATCGAACTTCTCCGGCGCATCAGCCAGGCTCGCGTAAGCCTTCTCGCCCAGAACCTCGGTTTCATTCGGATTGACTGGGATGATGCGGTAACCTCGTTGCTGCATGTACCGTGCGACGCCGTAGCTCGGGCGAATCGGGTTTGACGATAATCCGACGACCGCAATGGTTTTGCATTCGTCGAGGATTCGGCTGATAACTTCAGGATCGTTGATTCCTGCCATATCAAAATCTCAGACCTCAGTCACGCGTGATGTTCCTGCAAACTGATCACATTCAGCTTGCCTTCCTGTCTCATCGCCGCAATCGCGCTGGCGGCGGCGTTGGCGCCGGTCAGCGTCGTGAATGTGACGACGTTGTATTGCATTGCGGCGCGGCGGATGGCGCGTTCGTCGTAAAACGATGAACGGCCAAGCGGCGTGTTGACGATCAGGTCAATCTCATCGCTCTTGATCAGGTCAACTACGTTCGGGCGGCCTTCGTTGACTTTGTAAACCCGCTCAGCGGGCACGCCAGCTTCGTTCAGAAATCCGGCGGTGCCGCGCGTCGCGATGATTCTGAATCCGAGGTCGTGCAGCCGTTTTGCTATGCGCACCGCGTTTTTCTTGTCGTTGTCGTTGACGCTGATGAACGCAGTGCCTTCGAGCGGCAGGCTGGCGTTCGCGCCCATCTGGGCTTTGGCGAAGGCCATTCCGAAGCTGTCGGCCATGCCCATCACCTCGCCCGTCGAGCGCATCTCAGGCCCCAGCACCGGATCAACGCCGGGGAATTTGGCGAACGGGAAGACAGGCTCTTTGATGAAGAAGCTGGATACGGTCAGCTCATCAGGCAGTTTGAATTCCGAAAGGCTTCGCCCCGTCATCACCCGTGCCGCAATCTTGGCCAGCGGCACGCCGGTGGCTTTCGACACGAACGGCGCCGTGCGCGAGGCGCGCGGATTGACTTCGAGCACGTAAACGATGTCGTCCTTGATCGCAAACTGGATGTTCATCAGCCCGCGCACGTCCAGCGCCTTCGCAAGCTGGCGCGTGTAACGGCGCATCGTGTCCAGATGTTCAGGCTTGACCATATACGGCGGGAGCACGCACGACGAATCGCCGGAATGAATCCCGGCCTCCTCGATGTGCTCTTGAATTCCGCCGATCACGCAGGTTTCGCCGTCGGCCAGCGCGTCAACGTCAACCTCGAAAGCGTCTTCCAGAAAACGATCAATCAGCACGGGCTTTTCGGGCGACGCTTCGACGGCGTTTTTCATGTAACCTTCCAGGCTCTGCTCGTCGTAAACGATCATCATCGCGCGCCCGCCCAGCACGTAACTCGGACGCACCAGCACAGGATAGCCAATCGAGGCCGCGACGCGCCTTGCCTCTTCAACCGAAACAGCCGTGCCGTTCACCGGCTGCGGAATGTTCAGATCAGCGAGCAGCTTGCCGAACCGTTTGCGGTCTTCGGCCAGGTCAATTGATTCAGGGCTGGTGCCGATGATCGGCACTCCGGCCTTGTGCAGCCGCATCGCCAGATTGAGCGGCGTCTGTCCGCCGAATTGCACGATCACGCCGTCGGGTTTTTCCAATTCGACGATATGCATCACGTCCTCGAACGTCAGCGGCTCGAAATAGAGGCGGTCAGAAGTGTCGTAATCGGTCGAGACGGTTTCGGGATTGCAGTTGACCATGATCGTCTCGTACCCATCTTCCTTCAGCGCAAACGAGGCGTGGCAGCAGCAATAATCGAACTCGATGCCCTGTCCGATGCGGTTCGGGCCGGAGCCGAGGATCATAATCTTCTTGCGATTGCTTGGCTCGGCTTCGCATTCGCTCTCGTAGGTCGAATAAAGATACGGCGTGTGCGACTCGAACTCGGCGCCGCAGGTGTCAACGCGTTTGTAGACCGGCGTGACGCCTTCGGCCTTGCGGCGCTCGCGCACTTCGTCTTCGCCGCATTTGATCAGGTCGGCGATGCGCGCGTCCGAAAATCCCATCCGCTTGGCCGCGCGCAACTGTTCAGCCGGGAGCGAAGCCAAATCCTGCTGCTTCAAATTTTCCTGCGCGTCAACAATCTGCCGCAACTGAACCAGAAACCAGGGATCAACGCCCGTCAATTCGTAAAGCTCGTCCACCGTCCAGCCGCGCTCGAACGCGGCGTGCAGATAATGAATGCGCTCGGCGTTCGGAATGATCAGCTTGCGGCGCAGCGCTTCGTCGTCAACGTAGCCGACATAAGGCGAGCCGCGACGTTCGAGCGAGCGCACGCCTTTCAGAAACGCTTCTTTGAACGTGCGCCCGATGGCCATCGCTTCGCCGACAGATTTCATCTGCGTGCCGAGCGAATCCTCTGAGCCGGGGAATTTCTCGAACGCCCACTTCGGAATTTTGACCACGACGTAATCAATCGTCGGCTCGAACGAAGCCGGAGTCTTTTTCGTGATGTCGTTCGTGATCTCGTCCAGCGTGTAGCCGACCGCCAGCTTGGCCGCGATCTTGGCTATCGGGAAGCCGGTGGCTTTCGACGCCAACGCGGACGAACGCGAGACGCGCGGGTTCATCTCAATCACGCGCAAACTGCCGTCGCGCGGGCTGACAGCGAACTGGATGTTCGACCCGCCGGTTTCGACGCCGACTTTGCGAATAATCTTGATTGCCGCGTCGCGCATCATTTGATACTCGCGGTCGGTCAGCGTTTGCGCCGGAGCGACGGTGATCGAATCGCCGGTGTGGACGCCCATCGCGTCGAAATTTTCAATCGAGCAGATGATCACGACGTTGTCGGCCAGATCGCGCATCACTTCGAGTTCATATTCTTTCCAGCCGATGATTGATTCTTCGACCAGAATCTCGCTGATCGGGCTGGCCGCCAGGCCGCGCTCGGCTGTCTCCTCGAACTCTTCGTAGTTGTACGCGATGCCGCCGCCCGTGCCGCCCAGCGTGAACGACGGGCGAATGATGATTGGGAAATTGATCTCTTCAGCGGCGGCCATCGCTTCGGCCTGCGTGTGGCAGAAACGCGCCTTCGGCATCTGCAAACCGATCTCGTCCATCGCCTGTTTGAACAGCAGCCGGTCTTCCGCGACCTTGATAGCCTTCAGCTTCGCGCCGATCAGTTCAACGTCGAATTTGTCGAGCACGCCGCTTTCGGCCAGCTTGACCGTCAGGTTGAGCGCCGTCTGGCCGCCGACCGTAGGAAGGAGCGCATCGGGCCGTTCGCGTTCGATGATCGTTGAGACGGCTTCGACCGTGAGCGGTTCGACGTAAGTCCGGTCGGCCAACTCAGGGTCGGTCATGATCGTCGCCGGGTTGGAGTTGACCAGCACTACACGGAAGCCTTCATGCTTGAGAGCCTTGACGGCTTGCGTGCCTGAATAATCGAATTCGCAGGCCTGGCCGATGACAATCGGGCCGGAGCCGATGATGAGTATTTTGTTGATGTCGGTTCGTTTGGGCATCTTTAGAGAAAATGTCAAATTTGAGCGTGGATTGAGGCGGATTGCGGCGCGCCTTCGCCGATTTTAAGCCGTGAAATTAGCACAAGGGAGGGAATGCGTAAAACTGCGTGACGATTCGCGCGATTGATCGTGAGATGAATCGCGCGAATGAAGGCGGCTTGGCGGGCTGCAATGGTCAAAGCTCTTCGCGTTTACGTTGATTTAACTCGGCCAGCTTCCATCGCGGCCAGGTGGAAGTGCGGCTGTACCGGTTCGTAGCCTGCGCCAGACCGTCAACGCGTATTGAACCGCACTGCGGACAGTTGTTCAAAATTCCGCGCATAACTGTGTGGCACGCGTCGCAGACAGTGAATTCGGGTGAGAAAGTGAGCGCCGACGCCTGACTTTCGTGAAACGCTTTGGAAATCAATTCCGCCAGCCGATCAATCGGAGGCAGCGCGGCCCCCAGCCACAGATCGGTCGTGGCGTTTCGGATCATTCCGCCCTGCAATTCGCTTTCGATCCGAATTCGGTCGAAAGCGCCAGAGGCGCTGTCCACAGGTAATTTGACGGAGTTGGTGTAGAAAACTTCCGTGGAGCTTTCGGCTCCCGCGCTGACCGCGCTGGTGTGATTGGCGAAACGCAGGTCGAGCCGGGCCAGACGATGCGCCGCCGCCAGATCGCGCGATTCGGTCAGCGTGAAACGAACTTTGTGTTTGACTGACAGCCGTTCGGCTTCGGCGTTCAGGTGCGTGATGACGCTGGCGGCGAAATCCTGTGCGCTTTGCGACGAATCGAGCGGCAGCCCCGTCACAATTTGCGCCAGTTCGGCCAGCCCGACCGGACAGATGGCGTGCGCCGTCCAACTCAGGGGCAGGAAAATCTCCTGCCCGGGGCGCATTGCCAGCATCGCCAGCGCGCCCGATTCGCCGCGCGCCAGAAGCTTTTCAAGAAAGATTCGTTTTTCGAGCGACGCCTGAGCGGCCAGTTCCAGCAACTCCGTCAGAAGATCGAAAATCCTGGACGGATCGCCATCCGCGCGATACCCGACTCGCGGCAGATTGATCGCTACGGAAGAGAACGTGGCTGCGCGCCATTGCCAGCTTTCGCCGGCGCGTTGCAACTTGTCGGCGCCCACGCCGTATCGCGCGGTGAAGGAGGCCGCCGCCGGATTTTCGCTTGGACGGTCGAACGCCAGCACGATCCCGCCACGTTCAGTCGCCGCGCGAATCATCAGATCGAGCAATCCACGATTGGACGGATCCCCGATGAAACTCTCGGTCAAATGCAATATCGGATGCGGGCCGGTGAAGGGGAGGCCCTGCCCGTCGCCTTCCAGATAGACTTCAAACAGCGCTTTCAGGAAATCGCGCGCCGTCGCTTCCATCGCGCCGTAAGTCGAACTGAGTTTTTCGCCGCCAGCGCCCACTACGGCCAGGTCGCGCAAATAGGCCGGTGCTTCGCAATCCAGGTGAAGATCGCATCGTACGGGCTGTCCGCCGCGCGCAATCGCGGGCGCCGACAATTCAAACAAAAGTCCCTGCGCGACCTGTTTGATCTGGCGCGGGGTTAAACCCGCCAGCATCGGCGCAAGCGCGAAGTTGACCGAATCCCACGCCAGAGCCTCGCTGAAATAGCCTTGCAACGCGGCGGTGTAAGTCACCATGTGCAACACCAGGACCTCGGCGCGCTTGGCCGGACGCGATCCTGCAAACCCGCCGGGCAGCCGGACACCGTGGCGTTTGATGAAGTCAATCGAGCCGATCATCGTGGTCGGGCGGTCAACCTCGCCCAGATTTTCGATGTGCAAATCGCCGACCAGATGGGCGTTCGACACAGCGTCGGAAAAGACGCTTCGGATCGCATACTCGCGCTTGATCGCTTCGGCCAGCGCCAGAGAACTGCCTTCGGGGCCGTGCAACACCGCCGACTCGCCAGCAACCGATTGAATGATCCGGTCAACGTCATAAATCGGAACGCCCAGACGCGAATGCGCGCGGTACTCGTTCATCAACCCGTGTTCGAGCAGCTTCGCGTCAACCAGCCCGCGAATCAACTGCGCGGTCAAAGCTCGTATGCCGGAACGTCCGATCTGTTCTTTGACTTCGAGCGCAATCTGGCTGGCGGTTTCGGGCGTGAGGTTGGTTTCGCGCACCAGAGCGTTGGTTATTCGCTGCGGGTCGAAAAGCTCTACGTTTTCGTCCGACTGCCGCACGAAGAGTTCTGACTCGGTCAACGGAATGCTCTCGTTTTCCTGAATGCTGCTCATAAGACGCTGTTAGTGGGGTTAACTTCGGCGATCTTAACAAAGTGATTCAACGGCCCGGCCCCGTGACCGATGTCAGGGGCCGCGCGCAGCGTTTCTGATAAATACTGTTTTGCGCCAGCGACGGCTTCAGTAATTTCGCAGCCCCGCGCCAGCAAAGCCGCAATCGCCGACGAAAGCGTGCAGCCCGTGCCGTGCGTGTCGCGCGTCGCAATCTTCGGCGCTCTGAAAATGTGGAAATCACGTCCGTCAAAGAGCGCATCGGCGGCCTCGACTTCCAGATGTCCGCCTTTGACGAGAACCGCTCGCTCGGCCTTTTTCCCGGCGCTCATCTCGTAAATCCGCGCCGCCGCCCTTTTCATCCCGTCCACATCTTTCACTTCCAATCCGGTCAGCCGCTCGGCTTCAGCCATGTTCGGAGTAATCACGTCGGCCAATGGCAGCAGGCGTTCGATCAAAAAACTCATCGCCTCTGCGTCAATCAGATCGTAGCCGCTGGTAGAACGGATCACCGGGTCAACGACTACATTCGGCAGATTGTATTTTTCGATGATTTCCGCTGTGACCTCGATGATCTCGCGCGTGGGCAGCATCCCGGTCTTGACCGCCGCGATCTTGAAATCGTTGATGACGGGTTCGATCTGACGGCGCAACACATCAGCCGTCTGATGCGCCGCTCCGTAAACAGCTACAGTGTTTTGAAACGTCAACGAGGTGACGGCTGCGGCGCCGAAACACCCAAAGGCCGCAAAAGTCTTGATGTCGGCCAGCACGCCCGCGCCGCCGGATGGATCAAAACCCGCAATCGAAATTACCGTCAACATCTCAAAATCAAAGGCCGCAACCGCGTTTTCACAATTCGTTGGAGACCGCCTCCACGATCAAGGGCAACCTGAGACACTTTATGTGGTGGGTTCGAGCGGGATCATAACATCAT
>JAJVID010000184.1:5683-15468 GCA_022072205.1 Acidobacteriota bacterium | reverse complement strand
GCGCCGAAGCGAGCGCCGGAAAAAGATTTCGAGATCATCGAAGGCGTCTTCCACGATGGCCTCGGAACATTCGCCGAACTGACGCTGGCGAACAGGCTGATCGCGCTCTCGCAAAACGGCCAACAACCGTTCGATCTTTCTCGCAGCGAAGCCAAGATGCGCGCCGCGATCAACCGCCTGCCTGATGGCCATCCGGCGCGCGTCGTGTTTGAACGCGAGCGCGTGAACATCGCAATAGCGGTTGATCGTGGCGCGGCTATGCTACTCGAACGCGCGAAGCCTGCGTCGCTCATCCGCGTTCGCCACACCGCGCGAGAATTCGCCGACGCGAAAGCCGCCGACCTGCGGCTCGAATTCGACGACGGGTCGGTTTGGCCGATTTCGGTCAAGACCGAAAAGTCGAACAAGGTCGCTGTCGCTGAAGGCCAGACGCCCGACATCGGCGCGAAGTGGGCTGAAAGATATTTTCGAGTTTCGCCCGCCGAGCTTGAATCGTTGACGCGCGAGCTTGGTTTCGATTCGATGGCCGAACTCAAATCGAATTATCGAAACGTCGCCGAACTTGTCGCGCAGGTTTTGATCCGCAGGCTTGGGCTTGTTGATTGCGATCCTGACGATTTCAGCCGCGCCCGCGTGACCAATCTGGACGCGGCCAAATTCCTATTCCGCCAACTGCTGAAATTCAAACACGGCAATGACGGCAGCGCGGTGATCATCTTCGACCGGGAATCGGGCGAGGTGAATTGGGAGTCGCTGCTCGAAGCCGTTGACATCGAACGTTTGACGGCTGAGCGGATTTCGTTCCGCCCATCGCGTCCGCGCGGGGGTCAGTCCGTCGCGTCGGAGTTCGGGATCAAGATTGACGGGCGCGTGGTGGTTACTTTTCAGATCAAGCACAAACGAGGCGCAACTCGCGGGACTGCGCGCCAGTTTGAGTTCTCGGACATCACGACCCGGTTGATGATCTGATTCCTGGGAGCGCACGCAGGGATGCGCGCGCTCCCAGGGTTATCTGATCACTCGCACGTAATGCAGGTATTCGACCGTCGCGTCGCGTTTGTATTCGCGGTTGCTGTCGGCTTTGAAACGATTGTAGCGCTGGGAAAAAGTCTTCGGCTCTCCGCGCAGGCTGAGAATGCGGTGAATCTCTTCAAGACTCAGCGCGCCCTCGTCGTTGTAACTCATCAGGATGTGTTTTGCGCGCGCGCTGGTGATCAGATGTTCCAAAGCCTCGCGCGCGGCCCGCGGCTGACAATAGCGACTGCGCGGGTAATCGCGCAGTCCGGTCACGCCGGTCAATTCTGGATTGTCGTAAGCCGCGATGGTTTCCAGCACGTGGTAGTTCGCGCCGTACTGCCGGTGGTTGTAAGGCGGATCGAGATAGAGCAAATCGCATTCGATCTCTTCGATCAGTTCGTTGGCGTCTCGATTGAACGCGCGGCAGCCGGTGACGTGGTTGTAGAGCGTGAGCGGCTTGAGCGTGAGCGGCTTTAACGCGCTCTGCTTGAACCTCTTCAAAAAAGCGCCGTAAACGCTCGCGGTGTTCGCCACCTGATCAACCGCTTCGAGCAGCGAACAGAGCAGATAGAAATATTCATCCTCGCGGATGATTCCTTCAGCAAACCAGTCTTCGATTGTCCGGCGAATCGCGTCGGCCTTCCCGGCGTTCTCTTCCGAGTAATAAAAACGCCCGCCCGCCGGGCCGTAATTCTTCGCGATGAATCCTTCGGCGACGGGGAGGGAATTGACGAAAGCCAGCGTTCGTTCGGTCACGGCGGCAGGCACATCTCCGAGCCTTGCAAATTCGCCTTTGTATTTTTGCCGTAGCCGCGTGAAGCGCGGCTGCTCGTTGATTTCAATGTAGGCTTTGTTGAGCGCGTAGGCGTAATACTGAATATCGTTGGCCATGACGCGCAGACCGAGTCTTTTGAAGAGGCGACCGACGGCGCCGGTGCCCGCGAAGACGTCGCAGGCCGTCTTCTCGCTTCCGTCGGAGATTTGGCGGAAGGTTTGTTCAATGAAGGGAAGCAGGGTGTGCTTGGAGCCGATGTAGTTCATTCTTCGCTCACTAAAAACACAAGAACAACCAATCAATACGAACTGAAACAGATTATTCATCTCCGAACGACACGCCCAGATCGCGCGCCGAGCGGATGACATCGTAATCGCGCGGGACGTATTTGATGTTGTTGATCACTTTCGCCAGCGGGACGGTGATGATGGTGGACGCTTGATAAGCGACCATCACGTTCTTCTTTCCATTTTCGACGGCGCGGACGGCGGCGGCGCCGAATCTGGTCGCCAGCAGTCTGTCGGAGGGAGTCGGCTGTCCGCCTCGCTGCAAATGTCCCAGCACCAGCGACCGCGTTTCGTAACCGGTCATCGCGTTTAAATCCACCGCCAATTGTTCAGCGATGCCGCCCAGTCGCGGCCCGCCTCCGACTCCGCTCGCTTTGAAGATCATCTCGCCGCCGACCTGGGCCGCGCCTTCGGCGGCGACGATGATGGCGAAGTTGCGTTTGCGCCGCCACCGGTCGTGCAATTTTCGCGCGATGGGTTCGAGCTGGAAAGGAATTTCCGGAATCAAAATCACGTCGGCGCCGCCCGCCACGCCTGAATGAAGCGCGATCCATCCGGCGTAACGCCCCATCACCTCGACAATCATCACTCGTTCGTGAGAGGCGGCTGTCGCGTGCAACTTGTCAATCGCATCGGTCGCGGTGGTCACGGCGGTGCTGAATCCGAAGGTCATTTCAGTCGCCACCAGGTCGTTGTCAATCGTCTTGGGCACGCCGACGATGGGGACGCCCTTTCTGGCCAGATTGTTTGCGATTGTCAGCGTGCCGTCGCCGCCGATGACAATCAGTATTTCCAGTCCCAATTGGTGAAACCGCTCGACCACCTGATCCGAGACGTCAACCATATTGGTTTTGCCGCTCGTGGCCACTTCGAGCTTAAAAGGGTCTCCCCGGTTGGTCGTGCCCAGGATCGTGCCGCCGGTATGGATGATGCCGCGCACGGAATGCGTGTCGAGTTGGTGAACGCGGTTGCGGTAAAGCAGTCCTTCAAAGCCGCGTTCGATGCCGTAAACTTCCCACCCCCGGTTGAGCGCGCTGATGACAACGGCGCGGATCACGGCGTTCAGACCGGGGCAATCGCCACCGCCGGTGACCAGACCGATCTTTCTTACTTCGGTTTTTGATTTACTGCGTTGAACCATAACCGAAGTTTATGTCTGAAAGCTCAAAGTTCAAGTTGCGTTCTTGCCCGCAACAATTGTTTCAACTATTATGCCCGCTGAATGAACGCTCATTCAGTTCGATCCCGATAACTTAAATCCAATGCAAACAAAACGTAAAAACGCCGCTCAAACGATTGAACCGGTGGAGGAAAAGTCACGCAACGGCAAGCGCGAGGCCATCTTGCGCGCGGCGGCTCACGTCTTCGCGCGGTCGGGTTATTTCAACGCCAAGGTTTCCGACGTGGCGCGGAAAGCCGGCGTGGCCGACGGCACGGTCTATCTTTATTTCAAAAACAAAGACGACCTGCTGACTTCGATCTTCAGTTGGGCGATGGGCGAATTCATCAGCAGCGCGAAATCGGAGATGGTTGAGATCGCCGATCCGCGTGAGAAACTGCGCCGGTTTGCGAGCCTGCATTTTTCGATGCTCGAACGGGAACGCGACATCGCCATCGTTTTTCAAATCGAGTTGCGCCAGTCAACCAAGTTCATGGAGCAGTTTTCGACCACTTATCTGGCTCAATACCTGCAAATGTTGCGCGAGATCATCGAAGAGGGGCAGCGGCGCGGAGTTTTCAGAAAGCGGCTCAACTCGAAGGTCGTGGCGAAATTCCTGTTCGGCGCGCTCGACGAGATGGCCACCAACTGGGTGTTGAGCCACAATAATCACAGCCTGACCGCAATGGTCGAACCGGTTTTGGATATATTTCTGAACGGAGTGAGTGGAGCCAATGTCTGAGGTTGGAGCTAAAGTCGGGACTGAAAATTGGAGCCTCGACGGCGAGCCGGCGACGCTGGTCGAGCTTTTCCGCCGCGCCGTCGCGCGTGGCAAGCGCGATCTGCTCAATTACAAGTTTGAAGGCTCCTGGCGTTCGATGTCGGCGAGTGACCTCGAACATCAGGTTCGCGGAGTGGCGATGGGGCTTTACGCGCTCGGCGTGCGCGCAGGTGATCGCGTCGGGCTGCTTTCCGAAAATCGAATTGAATGGACGATAGCCGACTTGGGCGTGATCAATTGCGGCGGCGCCGACGTTCCGATCTACGCCACTCAATCGCCGAAGCAGGTGGCTTACATTTTGAATGACGCCGCCGTCGAAGTCCTTTTCATCTCGAATCAAGCGCAATACGACCGTATCCGCGACGCGCTGAACAACTGTCCGAAACTGCGCGTGATCGTCGCGTTTGATCAGGTCAGCGCGCCGCAGGGCAAGGTGATGACCTTCGGCGATTTTTTGAATTGGGGGCGCGCAGCGGACGAAGCGGAGCCGGAGCTTTACGAGATTTTGCAAAACAGCGTGACGCCGGACAGTCTGGCGACGCTGATCTACACTTCGGGCACCACTGGTGACCCGAAGGGCGTGATGCTGACCCACACGAATCTGGTTTCAAACACGCTCGCCAATTTTCACAACTCCGATCTGGCCGAGAACGAAGTGGCGCTGACCTTCCTGCCTTTCTCGCACATCCTCGAACGCACGACGATTTATATGTATCTTCACGCTGGCGTTTCGATCTTTTACGCCGAGAGCGTCGAGAGCGTCGCCCGTGACCTGATCGAAGTCCGACCGCATTTCATGACCAGCGTCCCGCGTTTGTTCGAGAAGATTTACGCGCGCGCGATGGAGAAGGCCGAAGAGAGCGGCGGCGCGAACGCCGCAATCGCGCGCTGGGCCGTCGGGGTGGCCAGGCAGTGGGCGCGGGCCACAAGCGAAGGCGGGCGGGCAGGCGTTGTGTTGAAGCTCAAACACAGGATCGCCGACGCGCTGGTTTATTCAAAGTTGCGAGCGGCGCTGGGAGGCCGCATCCGCGCGCTGGTTTCTGGCGGCGCTCCGCTCGCGCCCGAACTCGCGCAATTTTTTTACGGCGCGGGATTGCCGATTTATCAAGGTTACGGTTTGACCGAAAGCTCGCCCGCGATCAGTTGCAACACTCCGCGAGCGAACCGCATCGGCTCGGTTGGACGCGCCGTTCCCGGCGTCAAGGTGCGAATCGCCGAGGACGGCGAGATTCTGGCTTCGGGGCCGAACGTGATGCGCGGCTATTACAATCTTCCTGACGAAACCGAAGAGACGCTGGAGACCGACGCCGAGGGCCGCGTCTGGCTGCGGACGGGCGATATCGGTTATCTGGACGCCGACGGTTATTTGTTCATCACCGACCGCAAGAAGGATTTGATCAAGACCAGCGGCGGCAAATACGTCGCGCCGCAGCCGATTGAAAACGCCATCAAGCGCAGCCGCTTCGTCAATCAGGTGGTGGTCATCGGCGACGGGCGCAAATTCCCTTCGGCTCTGGTCGTTCCTCAAGCGGACGCGCTGCATGACTTCGCCCGGCGGCAGGGAATCTCTATTGACGGAGACGAATTGATCAAACATCCGAAGATCGTCAGCCTGATCGAAAGCGAAGTTGATAAACACACGAACGATTTGTCGCGGCACGAAAAGATCAAGGCGGTGTTGCTGCTCCCGCGCGAACTGACGGTTGAGAGCGGCGAACTGACGCCTACGCTCAAGATCAAACGCCGCGTCGTCGTCGAAAAAAACAAGAAACAGATTGATCAGCTATACGCTGAGAAGGAGGCGAGCCACGACTCGAAATGATTTCAGATGAGTCCGATTACTTTAAGCATTACGCGAATCAACAAGCACACACCGGCGGTGTGGAGCTTTTTCATGACTCCTCGGAACGCGCCGCGTCCTGAATTCAAAGCGGGACAGGTGGCGGTTCTGGAAATGGGCAGCTACGGCGATTCGTACTTTGCCTTCGCCTCGGCGCCCGAAGAGAACGAGTTCGAGTTCCTGATCAAACGCAGAGATTCGCCGAACGTTACCGGAGCGCTCTTCGATCCGCACATCGCTAAACACGTCGTTCTGAAAAACATCGTTGGGCAGGGCTTTCTGGTCGAAGATCACAAAGGCCGCGACCTGGTTTTCGTGGCGATGGGCACGGGACTGGCGCCGCTTCGTTCGACGCTGCGCCACGTCTTTCATTCGCGCAAAGAGTTCGGACGGCTGATCGTGCTTTATGGCGCGCGCGCGGTAGAGGATTTCTGCTACGAAGATGAGATGGCGACCGAGTGGCTGGAGCAAAGGGTCGAACTGCGGCAAGTTCTCAGCCGCCCGAACGGCGACTGGAGCGGGCCGACAGGCTACGTTCAAAGCCTGCTCGACAACATCGTGCCCAATTTGAAAAATCCGGTCGCGCTCGTGTGCGGATCGCAGGAGATGATCGAACAGACGCGCGAGCGGTTGATGAGCCTGGGCTTCGCGCCGGAAAAGATTTTGACGAATTACTGAGTGGCGGGGAGTGTGGAATGAGGAGTGGAGAATATTTCCTACCCCTATTCCCCGCTCTCCGTTCCCCACTCCCGATTTCAAGGAGACTTCAACTATGCAGATCAAAAAAGCAGCGGTGTTGGGCGCGGGTGTGATGGGCGCGCAGATCGCCGCGCATCTGGCCAACGCCGGCATCCCTTGTTTGCTGCTCGACATCGCGCCGAAAGAGTTGACGCCGGAAGAACAGAAAGTGGGCTTGACGCTTGAATCGCCCGCCGTGCGCAATCGCATCGCCAACGCCGGTCTCGAAGCCGCGAAGAAGGCCAGGCCCGCCGCGTTCTTTTCGCCCGAAATCGCCAGCCTGATTTCGGTCGGCGACTTTGAAGATGATTTGCCGAAGCTGAAAGATTGCGATTGGATCATTGAAGCCATCGTCGAAAACCTCGACATCAAACGCTCGCTTTACGAACGCATCGAGCCGCATCTGAGCGCCGAAGCCATCGTCACGTCGAACACTTCGGGCATCCCGCTTCAATCGCTTGCCGAAGGCCGCAGCGACAACTTCCGCCGACGTTTTCTGGGCACGCACTTTTTCAATCCGCCGCGCTACCTGCATCTGCTCGAAATCATCACCACGCCCGAAACCGACCCGGAGGTCGCAGGCTTCATCGCTGATTTTTGTGACAGACATTTGGGCAAAGGCATCGTTCACGCCAAAGATACGCCGGGATTCATCGCCAACCGCATCGGCAATTTCGCCATGCTCGACGCGATCAAGGTCATGCTCGAAGGCGGCTACACCACCGAAGAAATTGACGCGATGACCGGAACCGCCATCGGCCACGCCAAAAGCGCCAGCTTCCGCACGCTCGACATCGTAGGTTTGGACACGGCGGTTCACGTCGCAAAAAATCTTTACGCCAGTTTGCCGAACGACGAAAAGCGCGAGACGTTCACGCTGCCCGACGTTTTGCAGAAGATGGTTGATCGCAAGCTGCTCGGCGATAAAACCAAAGGCGGGTTTTTCAAAAAGGTCGGCGACGAGATTCAGACGCTCGATTTGAACACGTTCGAATATCGCGAGCGGCAGAAGCCGAAGATCGCCTCGCTCGAAACGGCGAAGAACATGGACAAGCTCGAAGACAGGTTGAAGGCATTGATATACGCCAAAGACCGCGCGGGCGAATTCCTCTGGCGCACGACTTCCGAAGCGATGATCTACGCGGCGAACAGAATTCCCGAAATCGCCGACAACATCGTCGAAATTGACAACGCGATGAAGTGGGGCTTCGCGCACGAACTCGGCGTCTTTGAAACCTGGGACGTGATCGGCGTCGAGCTATCAGTCGCTAGAATGCGCGAAGAAGGCCGCGCGATTCCGGCCAACGTCGAGGAGATGCTCAGCGCAGGCGCGATGAGTTTTTATAAAACCGAAAACGGCGCGCGGCATTATTACGACTTCGGCAGCGGCGCATACAAACCCGTTCGCCAGCCGGCGGGCGTGACGATTCTCAAATCGCTCAAAGACCAGAACAAGGTCATCAAGAAAAATACGGGCGCGAGCCTGATTGATCTGGGCGATGGCGTGGCCTGCGTCGAGTTTCACTCAAAGATGAACGCGCTCGGTCAGGATCAGATCGGGATGATCCAGTTCGCGGTCAAAGAGGTCGAGAAGAATTTCGCCGGACTTGTGATCGGCAATCAGGGCGAGAATTTTTCAGCCGGCGCGAATATCATGATGATTCTGCTGGCGGCGCAGGAAGGCGAGTGGGATGAACTCAACCTGGCCGTGAAGCAGTTTCAGAACACGACAATGAGTTTGCGCTATTCGTCGAAGCCGGTGGTCGTCGCGCCGCATCATCTGACGCTGGGTGGCGGATGCGAGATGGTTCTGCACGCGGATCGAGCCGTAGCTGCGGCTGAAACCTACATCGGCCTGGTCGAAGTCGGCGTCGGGTTAATCCCCGGCGGCGGCGGCACGAAAGAGATGGCCGTGCGCGCATCCGAGATCGCTGAATCAACGCCGGGCGCCGATCATTTCGAGATTCTCCGGCGCAACTTCGAGATGACCGCGATGGCCAAAGTCGCCACGAGCGCCGTCGAAGCGAAGAACTGGGGCTTGATGCGACGGCAGGATCGCGTAGTGATGAACGACAAGCGCGTGATCGAAGAGGCGAAGCAGACCGCGCTGCGATTGGCCGCTGAAGGTTACGTCGCGCCGCAGCCCCGAAAGGATGTGCTCGTGCTCGGCGAAGCCGCGTTGGCGAAGTTCAAACTCGGAATGCATATGATGAAGCGCGGCGGTTACATCTCGGATCACGACGCGCTGATCGGTTTGAAGATCGCCACCGTGATGTCGGGCGGCAATCTGACGCGCCCGACGCGTGTGTCGGAGCAATACCTGCTCGATTTGGAGCGCGAAGCGTTCGTCAGCTTGTGCGGAACGAAGGCGACGCAGGAGCGCATCGCGCATATGCTGAAGACTGGCAAGCCGCTGAGAAATTAGCATGTGACGAGAAATTCAGTTTGTTGGAGGTAGTTATGGCGACAGCGCAGAGATACATCATTCCTGAGCCGAGGCCGTATCAATGGACGCGCGAAGAGTATTACAAAATGGGAGAACTTGGTTTCTTCGATGACAAGCGCGTCGAGTTGATAGAAGGGAGGGTGTTTGAGATGAGTCCGATTTACAGCCCGCATGCCACTTCGGTCACATTGGCTGGCGAGGTTCTTCGCGAAATCTTTGGCAGAGGTTGGATAGTCCGTGAGGAAAAACCTCTTAGTTTGGACGCTAACTCTGATCCGGAGCCTGACATAGCTCTCGTCGCGGGCAAGGCGCGCGATTTCAAAGACGCTCATCCGACTACGGCGGCGTTGGTCATCGAGGCCGCTGATTCATCGCTGTCATACGATAGAAATCACAAAGCGAGCCTCTACGCCAAAGCCGGAATCGCGGATTACTGGATCGTCAACTTGCAGGATCGGCAGATCGAGGTTCACCGCCGCCCGATCGCTGACGCCAATGCGGAGTTCGGATTCAGCTACGGGGACAAGATGATTTTCAAAGAAGGCGATTCGGTGAAGCCGTTGGCCAAGCCGAAAGTTTCGATTGCGGTCGCGGATTTGCTGCCGTGATTTGTTTTTGCTCCTGAGGAGGTTTTATGGAGACGACCGAGACAGTTGTTGACCAAAACATCCAACAAGCTGTGATCGAAAAACTCGCGCTGCTTTCGCTCGACAAACAGCGACAGGCGCTGGATTTCATTGAA
>JAJVID010000184.1:0-5583 GCA_022072205.1 Acidobacteriota bacterium | reverse complement strand
TTGCTCCTGAGGAGGTTTTATGGAGACGACCGAGACAGTTGTTGACCAAAACATCCAACAAGCTGTGATCGAAAAACTCGCGCTGCTTTCGCTCGACAAACAGCGACAGGCGCTGGATTTCATTGAAGAGTTGGCGCGTTCGGAGCCGCCGCGTTCGAAGTTTAGCGCAATGTTCGAAGATGCGGCTAAAGATGTTCCGCCGGAAGCCTGGGACGAAGTGCCACCCGACGCGTCATCGAACATAGATCATTATCTTTACGGGGCGCCGAAGAAATGAAGACTGTTTTCGCTGACACCATTTATTGGGTAGCCAGCCTCAACCCGCGTGATCAATGGCATGAAGCCGTGCTTCGCGCTGAATCCGCGCTCGGCGATTTTCAGATCATCACTACCGAGTCGGTATTGATTGAAGTCCTCAACTTTTACGCCGAGTACAAACAGTTTCTTCGGCAATCGGCGGCGCGTCTCGTAAGGAGTTCCCTGGATAATTTCGATATCGAAATCGTCAAGCATTCATACGAGATGTTTCTCGCCGGCCTTGAGCTTTATGAAGCGCGCCCGGACAAAGGTTACAGCGTGACCGATTGCATCTCGATGAATCTGATGCGCGAGCGCGGCGTCAACGAAGTTTTAACACACGATCATCATTTCGAGCAGGAAGGCTTCACCATCCTGCTCTAGCCGCGATCCGAATCTTCGCGGCTCATTCCGAAGGGAGAAAGCAATTATGCGAGAAGCAGTAATCGTCAATGCGTTGCGAACCGCCATCGGCAAAGCCCCGCGCGGCGCGCTCAAAGACGTGCGGCCCGACGACATGACCGCCCAGGTGATCAAAGAGTTGATGGCGCGCGCGCCTGAAGTCAGACCGGAAGAGATCGAAGATGTGGTCATCGGCTGCGCCACGCCCGAAGCTCAGCAGGGAATGAATATGGCTCGACAGGCCGCGCTGCTCGCCGGATTGCCCAATTCATCTTCGGCGATCACTATCAACCGGTTCTGCTCGTCGGGCTTGCAGGCCATCGCGCAGGCCGCCGAGCACATTATGTGCGGCTTTTCGGAAGTCGCCATCGGAGGCGGCGCCGAATCAATGTCGCAACTGCCGATGGGCGGCCACAATCTGTCGCCGAACCCGACGCTCGTGGACACCTATCCCGACACTTATTTGAATATGGGTTTGACGGCTGAAAACCTGGCGCGCAAATACGAGATTACGCGCGAACAGGCCGATGAATTCTCGGTGCGCTCGCATCGCAACGCGGCGGCGGCGATTGACTCAGGCCGATTCAAGGAAGAGATCGTGCCCGTCAATTTCGTGATCCGCGATCTGGAAGTTGATGAAAAAGGGCGCGGCAAAATTCGCGTCAAAGAGAACGTCTTTGAAGTTGACGAAGGCGTGCGCCGCGACACTTCGATGGAAGGCCTGGCCAAGCTGCGTCCCGCTTTTCACGTCAAGGGAACTGTGACGGCGGGCAATTCATCGCAAACTTCGGACGGCGCGGCGGCTGCGCTGGTGATGTCCGCCGACCGCGCGAAAGAGTTGGGATTGCAGCCGATGGCGCGTTTCGTCTCGTTCGCCACAGGCGGAGTCGCGCCGGAAGAGATGGGCATCGGCCCGGTCGTCGCGATTCCGAAAGCGTTGAAGGCCGCCGGTCTGAAGATCGAAGACATTGACTTGATCGAACTCAACGAAGCCTTCGCCGCGCAGGCCCTGTCGGTGATCAAGGTGTTGAACCTCGATCTCGAACGATTGAACGTCAACGGCGGCGCGGTCGCGCTCGGCCATCCGCTCGGCTGCACCGGCGCGAAGCTGACGGCCACGCTGCTTTACGAAATGAAGCGGCGCAAGGCTCGCTACGGAATGGTCACGATGTGCGTCGGCGGCGGAATGGGCGCGGCGGGCATTTTCGAGAACTTGATGAGATAAAACCTCGGTACAGTACCGTCCCAGAAAGGATTGAGTTATGGCAGCGACACAAAAAACAATTTTCAAAGGTGGCAGCTTTCTGATCACTGAAACGACGCCTGGTCAGGTCTTCTCGCCAGAAGACTTCACTGAAGAGCAGAGGATGATCGCGCAGACGACGCAGGAGTACGTCGAAAAAGAACTGGTACCGAACAGCGCGCGCATCGAAGAGAAAGATTACGAATTGCAGCGGCAGTTGCTGCGGACGGCGGGCGAACTGGGTTTGCTTTCGGCGAGCATCCCGGAGCAGTACGGCGGGCTTGCGCTCGATCACATTTCTTCGATGCTGATCTCGGAATACCTGACCGGCCAGGGATCATTCGCGACGACGTTCGGCGCGACCACGAGCATCGGCCTCCTGCCGATTGTCTATTTCGGCACTGAGGAACAGAAGAAGAAATATCTGCCGAAGATCGGTTCGGGCGAATGGGTTTCGTCCTACTGCCTGAGCGAATCGGGGTCCGGATCAGACGCGTTGGCGGCGAAAGCTACGGCGCGTTTGAATCCCGAAGGCACGCACTGGATTTTGAACGGCGAGAAGATGTGGATTTCAAACGGCGGATTCGCCGATGTCTATATCGTCTTCGCCAAAGTTGACGGCGAGAAGTTCACCGGCTTCATTGTCGAACGCAACGATCCGGGCGTGACACCCGGAGCCGAAGAGCACAAACTCGGCCAGCGCGGTTCTTCGACGACGCCGCTGTTGTTGCAGGATGCGAAGATTCCGAAAGACCGCTTGCTGGGCGAGATTGGCAAAGGCCATCTGATCGCGTTCAACATTTTGAACTTCGGCCGCTTCAAACTCGGCGCGGGCTGCGTCGGTGGGAGCAAACACACGCTGGAGCTGTCCGCGCGATACGCCGCAGAACGGAGGCAATTCGATCAGCCGATTTCCAACTTCGGCGCGATCAAATACAAACTGGCCGAGATGCTGACGCGAACCTACGTCGGCGAATCGGCTGTTTATCGCACCGCCGGCTTCATCGAAGACCGCGAGAGCACGATTGACAAGAACAACCCGACCGAAGTCCTCGCCGCCATCGAAGAGTACGCGGTCGAATGCTCGATCCTGAAAGTCGCGGGCAGCGAAATTCTGGCCTACTGCGCCGATGAAGCCGTGCAGATTTACGGCGGCAACGGATTCACGAGCAGTTACCCGGTCGAGGCGATTTACCGCGACAACCGCGTCAACCGCATCTTCGAGGGCACGAACGAGATCAACCGGTTGCTGATTCCGGGAATGCTGCTCAAACGCGCGATGAAAGGCCAATTGCCGCTGCTCGCAGCCGCGCAGAAGCTTCAGGAAGAGTTGCTGGCCGGGCCTTCGTTCGACGTGGACGAAGACGATTCGCCGCTCGCCGAAGAGCGCAAGCTGGTGGCGAACTCGAAGAAGGTCGCGCTTGCGACGCTCGGAACCGCCGCGCAGAAATTCATGCAGGCGTTGGAAAAAGAGCAGATGATCCTGACCTGGATCGCCGACATCATCATCGAGTCGTATTTGATGGACAGCGCGCTGGGCCGCACCCTGAAGATGATCGAACGCGACGGGGTCGAAAAACACGAAGCCGCGATTGACGCGACTCGGCTTTACATCAACGACGCGATGGCGCGCGTCGAAGCGGCGGCGAAGAACGCATTGGCCGCGACGGTCGAAGGCGACGAACTGAGGACGCTGCTCGCCGCGCTGCGCCGCTTCACAAAATACACGCCGATCAACACGTCGGCGATTCGCACACGGTTGGCGGATCGGGCCGTAGCTGCTGGCGGCTACATTTTCTAAAGACTGGAACGTTTTGCGCGAGGCTCAATGATAGCTCGCGCCTGGGAAGAGGTGAAAGGCAGCCTGACTCGCGAATGACTCAATATCAATCTAACCAAGCCCCTCTCATCATTGACGCCTGGGCGCAGCCTGCGCTTGCGATCGCGTTTGAGAAGCTGCCTGAAATCGCCAGACTCTTTAAACAATCCGGTTCATCACACCTGCTCGAAACGGGTTTGACCGCCGAACAGATCATCGAGGCCATGGATCGCGCAGGCGTCCAAACATTGATGTTTTCGGCCTGGCATCGTCCGGGGCAGTGGGTGATTCACAACGACGTGATCGCCGAAATGACAAGGCGATTCCCGGATCGCTTCGTCGGTGTCGCCGCCGTCAATCTGGAGAAACCGGTCGAGGCAGTACGCGAATTGGAACGCGCGGTGAAGGAACTCGGCTTCAAGGCTTTGCGCGTCGTGCCGTGGTTGTGGAACCGCCCGCCGAACGACAAGTTTTACTTTCCGCTCTACGTCAAATGCATTGAACTCGGCATCCCGTTTTGCACGCAGGTCGGACACACCGGGCCGCTGATGCCTTCGGAGACGGGGCGGCCTGTGCCTTATCTCGACGAAGTCGCGCTGACTTTCCCGGAGTTGAAGATTGTCGCGGGGCACATCGGCTTTCCGTGGACGGAAGAGATGATCGGTGTGGCGTGGAAACACGAGAACGTCTACATTGACACTTCGGCCTATTTGCCGCGTTATTACCCATCGCAGTTGATTCATTATCTGAAAACCTACGGCAAAGAGAAGGTCCTCTTCGGAACCAACTTCCCGCAGCTTTCGCTCGAAAAATGCGTTCAGCAGGTCGAAGAATTGGGCCTGCCGGGTGAGGTGAAAGAGAATTTCCTTTGTCGAAACGCCCGGCGCGTCTTCAAGCTCGCGGATCAGTATTGTGAGCGGTACTGATCCGAAAACTTCATGCGCATCGAAAAACTCGTCATTCCCACACCGTTCCCAGTCGGCCCGATCAACATCTATCTGGTAGTTGACGATCCGATCACGCTCGTTGACACAGGGCCGA
This sequence comes from Acidobacteriota bacterium, assembly GCA_022072205.1. GTDB lineage: Bacteria > Acidobacteriota > Blastocatellia > RBC074 > RBC074 > JAJVID01. Next base: position 781 of record JAJVID010000184.1, on the reverse strand, counting down.
AGACCGACGAAGCCGCTGCCGCGTTGCGCGAACAGTTGCGCAAACTCGGATTCAAAGCCGAAGACATCAAACGCATAATCCTCACGCACACGCACGAAGACCATTGCGGATTGGCCGGAATGTTGCAGCGCGAATCCGGCGCGCGCGTCTACGTTCACGAATGGGAGTTTCAGAACATCTCCGACCATCGCCACACGCGCGTCAACGCCGGCCTGCTCAAACGCGCGGGCGCGTCTGCGGAAGAGTTGGAGAGAATGGCGGCGCGTTATCAGTTGATCCATCATTTCGCCGACGCCGTTGAAGATGTCGAAGCTTACCGCGATGAGCAGGAATTCGTTTTCGCATCAGGCGCGCTGCGTGTGATTCACACGCCCGGCCACACTCCCGGCAGTTCGTGTTTGCTGCGCGAGAGCAATCGGCTGATGCTCTCCGGCGACACGATCCTCAAAAACATCACGCCGAATCCCGTTTTGAATCCCGACCCAATTGATCCTAATCGCCGTTTCGCGTCGCTCGGCGAATACCTGGTTTCGCTGGCTCGCATCCGCGCGCTCGCGCCGACATTGATCAAAACCTCGCACGGCGACGACGTGACCGATTACGAAGAGCATTTCCATCGTCTCGTCCGCCACATCCACGAACGATTGGCCAAAATCATCAGCCTGGTTCCGAAACAGGGCGTCACGGCGTGGGAGATGTCGAAACTGGTCTTCCCGAAGGCGAGCGACATCAATCGGTTTCTGGCTGTGTCGGAAGTGGTTGCCAATCTTGATCTGGCTGT
>JAJVID010000090.1 GCA_022072205.1 Acidobacteriota bacterium | reverse complement strand
TTCCGCTCTCGGTTACATTGCGCAGGCAAAACGCCCTGATTTCGCAGGGCATCTTTCGTCAGATCACTACCGTTAAATAAACAAGGAGGCCCCCCTATGTTTAGAAGACTTTGGTTAGCCGCAGCAGCCATGTTGCTTTTGGCCATCCCGTCTTTCGCGCAGGAATATCCGAGGGTCGAGATTTTTGGCGGATACTCAGCGCTGGTCGCCGGAGACCTGGATAACCTCGACCACGCCAACGGAATCGGCGCCGAATTCGCCGGGAACTTCAACCGCTTCTTCGGACTCGTGGCCGAGTTCGGCGTTCACAGAGACAACGACCTGAGAATTTACTCGGCTTACGCCGGGCCGCGATTGTCGTTTCGCGGAAGGCGAGTCACGTTCTTCATTCACGCGCTCGCTGGCGGTGTCAGGGCGCCCAACGGAGGAGGCAGCCTGACAGTCGCTTCGTTTGCCGGTGGCGGCGGTCTCGATCTCAACGTCAGCGACAACATAGCCCTCCGGCTCTTCCAGCTTGATTACACGCCCGTGCGCCAGGGCGGCCATTGGTTCAATCTTTACAGAGGACAGACCGGCGTCACGTTCAAACTGGGCAGAACGGAGTAAACCTGCCTCGACAATCCATAGCCGTTGGGCCGCGTCCGGTTCACAGCGCGGCTCAACGGCCTTGTTTTGCCCGGAATCTTCTGGCAATGTTTGCGACATCAATACCCCCAAATTTATCGCCAGTCTATGAACACAAGCGAGGTGACTCAGTGATTCGTACTTTCATTGCAATCAGCCTGTTATTTTTCGTACTGACATTCGACCTGCGGACGGCTGCGCAAAAGCCCGCTCCGAATCCGAACCAGTGGGCGTTGCTCATCGGCGTCAGCGATTATCCGGGCGAGATTCAAGACCTGCGGTTCGCCAGCGCCGACGCCCGCGCGATCAAGGAATTGCTGATTTCATCGGCTGGCATTCCCGAAGATCACATCCGGCTGCTCACCGACGATGGCGTCGGCGAAGCGAAAGCGACGAAGCAAAACATCTTCGCCGCCGTTGATCAATACCTCGCGCCGCGCGTCCAGCCCGGACATCAGGTCATCGTCTTTCTTGCAGGACACGGCGTCGTGCGCGGCCTGGGCGCCGAGGCCCAGAGCTACCTTCTGCCGGTTGACACCGACGCGCAGACGAAAGAGTCGCTGGAGCGCACGGCGATAAACCTGGAAGAACTGTCGCGCAAGCTGTCATCGTTGAAGGCCGCGCAATTCACCGTCTTCTTCGACGCCTGCCGCGAAGACCCGTTTCCCGGACGCGGACTGAAAGGCAACACGCTGACCGATGTGACGGCGCGGCTGCTGAACTGGGTTTCCAACCGTCCGCAACAACAATCCCGAACGGAGCCGCCGACCAGCGTCATTTTTTACGCCTGCCAGATCGGCGAACGAGCTTACGAGAACGCCCAACTGCAACACGGCGTCTTCACCTACTACATTCTGCGCGGTCTGCGTGAGCTTGCCGACCGCCCCGACGGGCGCGTTGAAGCCGGGCGGCTCGCCGGGTATCTGAGAGAAAACGTCAGCCGATGGGCGAGAGAGCAATCAAAGATCGCGGTCGAACAAAACCCGACGATGGTCGCATCGGAAGTGCGCGGCCCGGTTCTGGTCGCGCGCATCACGCCCCTTTCAACCAAAGTCCCTGTCCTGTCGAACGCCGCCGGAGTGATGCTGAACACTTCTCCCGAAGGCGCGCTGATCTCGATCAACGGCCAGCAGGCCGGGCGCGGGCCGCTTCACAAAGAGCTTTCTCCGAGCCAGTACACCATCCGCGCCGAGGCGCCGGGATTCCAACCCACTGAGACCAAAGTCAACGTGATCGCCGGTTACCAGCAGGAGGTCACGATCAATTTGCAGCCCGTCGCCGGAAGCCCGAGTTACGAAAAGGGCCTGCAATTTGAAAAGCAGCAATTGTGGCCGCAGGCCATCGCCTCTTACGAACAAGCTCTGCGCGACGATCCGAATTCGACGGCCACGTATGAGCGGTTGTCTCAGGTCTACGTGAAAAACGGACGCTACCAGGAAGCCATCGCGCTGCTGACCACAGCCTCGCAAAAATTCCCCGACAACGCCGCGCTTCTGGCTCGCCGTTCGCGCGCCCGAAGCTCGTTGGCCGCAAGCGACGATCAGCCGCTGTCTTTGCCTTCTTCCGCCCCTGAGCCGCAACCGTCAGCGCCGCAGCCCGAAGAGGAATCAGGCAAGAAGAGCAAGAAAGGCAAGAAGAGCAAAAAGAGCGACACTGAGGAAGCCGTCGAGAGCGAAGTCAAAGAAGAGAAGAGCGGTAAAAGCGGCAAGAAAAGCGGCGGCAAGAGCGGCAAGAAAAACAGCGGCAAAGAAAACCCTGACACCGGCGCCAGAGCCATCACAACTGGCGCAATCGGTGAGCAGTCCAATACGACTCAATCGGGCGGCAAAGACGCGTCTCTCATCGCCGAAGCGATCCGCGACGCCGAGTTGGCGATTCAGAAAAACCCCAATCTGGCCGACGCTCATCTCGCGCTCGGATTCGCCTGTCTGGCCAACCCCGCGAGCCTCGACCGCGCTCTCGCGGCTTTCGTTCGCGCCTCGACCATCGCGCCCGAAGAAGCCGAAGCATATTTCGGCGTAGGCTCGGTCTATCGCCAGAAACAGCAATACCAGCAGGCCGTCCCGCAGTTGAAGAAGGCGATTGCGCTGCGCCCCGATTATTACGAAGCGCAGCGCGAGTTGGCTTACTGCTATCACGCGATGGGAAACACCGATCAGGCGATTAAACAGTATCAGGTAGCTTCGAGCTATCGCGGCAAGACGAAAGATTCCGGCGAGGTGGCGGCCAACAATCTGGCGCTGGCCACGCTTTACAAAAAGAAAGGCGATGAAGTCGGCGGCGCCGAAGGCGAAGAGTACAAGAAGGCCAGCAAGGCTTACGAAGACGACGCCAAAGAGGAGGAGCCGAGTTTGAAGAAAGCCTCGAAGAAGCTGGCGGTCGCGGGCGTCGCGAAACTCATCCAGAATTACCTGTCGCCCGACACCCGGAAGGTCATGGACGACAACCGGGACGAGAAAGCCACCCCGGTTCTGAAAGTCGGCAAAGTCCCGATCAACATTGCCTCTCCGAAAGACGGCAAGTCTCCGATCAACATCAAGGTTCCGCTCGGCGGCAAGTCGTCGAAAGACAACAAAGCGCCGAAAGGCAGCAAATCGCCGATCAACATCGGAATTCCGCTGGGCGGCAAGTCTTCAAAAGACGCCAAAGACAACAAAGCGCCACAGGACAACAAAGCGCCGAAAACCAGCAAGTCGCCGATCAACATCCGGGTTCCGATAGGCTCCAAGTCGTCGAAGGACAGCAAAGCTCCAACAAACAACAAAGCGCCGAAGGACAGCAAAGCTCCATCAGACAACAAGGCGCCGAAAGACACAAAACCAACGATCCGCGCAACCCCGAAGGTGGAGATCCAATTGAAGAAACCTTTGCAGTGATTGCGTTCTTGTGATTTTCGGCATTCACACAAATCACCGCGTGGCTTCCCGGTTCCGCAGCCTTTGAGCGTGGACTGATCAATCTGCGCCGGCCTGCCCTCATCCTGTCGAATCATTTTTCGGCCAGCCCTGGGGCTTTTGCAAAGTCGTCAGGGAGGGACTAAAACCCAAGGCCCACAACCTACAACCTATAAATTTTTTCTTCGATGGCTTGATCAGATGACGCTTCGAAGGAAAGGTTTATAGGTTGTAGCCGTTCGGTGATAGGTTTTAGTTTATAAGCAGGGTCACAACCGACTTTGCAAAAGCCCTGCGGCCAACCCGCCAGCGCCTTGCCTCCACGCAACCGCTGATTTACCATCCGCGCGTCAGCGACAATTTCAGCTACTGACCTTTTCGGTCAAATTCAGCAAAGGCCATTTACTCAAACGAGGTGATTTATGTCCCATTCAGCCATCACTCTCGGCGCTCTCAGCGTCTGTTTCTCTTTGATTGTTCAAGTTCAGGCAAAGCCAGCCAGCGATCTCGACGATCTGGATCACGTCAATTTTGAAGGCGTCGTGACCGACTCCAACAAAAACGTAATCGCCGGCGCCAGCGTCATCGTCCGGCAAACGGATACCGACAAAAAACGCTCGATCAAGACCGACCAGGAAGGGCGTTATCGCTTCACCACGCTGGCGCCGGGCGTTTACGAATTGCGCGTCGAGGCCGGCGGATTTCAAACCGCGCAATACGAAAACATCAACGCCGTCGCGGGCGTAACCATCCGCCGCGACATTCAACTCAACCCCGCCGCCATCGAAGCCCGGATGACGATTGACGCCGCAGGCGACCAGACCGTCGTTGACACATCGCGCACGGTCGTCGGCGGGACGGTCACAAAAGAGCAGATTGACAAGCTGCCGACCGAATCGCGCAATCCGCTCGATTTGATTTACACGCTGCCCGGAACCGCGCCGCCCGCGCTCAGCGATAAAGACCTGGCCGAAGGCGACCGCGCGAGCGGTTATCGCCGCACGCCTGAAGAAGCGGGCGTCTTTTCGCTGACCGGCGGAACGCCTTTTTCAAACAACCTCACCATCGAAGGTTTGGACAACAACGACGACCGCGCAGCGCGCGAACGGTTCCTGCCTTCGACACACGCCGTCGAAGAAGTTCAGTTGATCACCAATCAGTTTTCGGCGGAATACGGGCGGGCTTCGGGCGGGCGCGTCAACCTGAGGCTGCGCGGCGGAGCGAACCGGATTCACGGTCACGGTTTTTATTACTTCCGCGACGAGAGCCTGAACGCCAACCCGTTCGCGCGGAACGCCGATCAGTCGCGCGGCAAACGAATCCCGTTTCAGAATCACAATCCGGGCGGGAGCGTTGGCGGCCCGATAAAACACGACAAGCTTTTCTACTTCGTCGCGTACGAACACGATTACATCTACGACCGCGCGGACATCACGGCGCTGCTGCCGGTCGAAATCAATCCCGCGTTCCCGCTGCCCAAACCGAACGGCGCGAATCTGGGCAGCGCGGCGGTGGACAGAAACGGCAAACCGATTGTCGTGAACGAGGGCGCGGCTGTCGGACTATACGACCTGCAGGTCACAACGCCGCGCGCCGCGCACACCGTCCAATCGCGCGTGGATTTCAAGCCCGGGACGAAGCACGACGCGTTCGCGCTGCTGGCTTTCGCGCGCAACCGCGATGAGCGCGGCTTTCCCGGCGGGCGGCGGACGCTTGACACGCTGCGGCGCACGGGGCGCGACAGCCAGTCTTACGCCTTCGCCGATAATTTCATCATCTCGCCGAAGATGGTCAACAGCGCGCGCTTTCAATTCTCGCGGCTGACTCCCGCCGACGCTCCGCCGAACGCGAGTCCGGTCGTGATCATTGACATTGACGACCCGCGCGATGTGGCCGGCAATCCCAACGCCAATCCGCTGACGCGTCGCGGCAATCTGACCGCCGGTTCGAGCACAATCGGCGGAGTTGACCGCCGCGAAGACCGTTACCAGCTTCAGGAGACGCTCAACTACATTCGCGGTTCGCACACGCTCCGCTTCGGCGCCGATGTTCAAAGCATCCGCTCGCGCTTCGTTGATTTGAGCGATGCGACGGGAACTTTCACCTTCGCCACGCCTGCCGCCTTTCTGGCCAGCAAGCCCGCGCGTTACGAGCATCGCTTTTTCACCGAATCGGAATTGCGGAACACCTACGCGGGAATTTTTGTTCAGGACGATTGGAAGCTGCGCCGAAACCTGACGGTCTCGGCAGGTCTGCGATGGGATAACGAAACGATCCTTGAAGATCGAAACAACATCGGCCCGCGACTGTCGTTCGCGTGGGCGCCGCGCGACACGAACAAGACAGTCGTGCGCGGCGGCTATGGGATTTTCTATAACCGCGCGATGCTGCGGACGCTCGACGATTTCATCCTGACCTCGAACACGCTGCGGATTGACACCAACAACGACGCGGCGAAAGCGTTGCTGGCCGAATTGAAATTCCCGCAGGTTCTCTCGTCCGGCGATCCGCGCGTCCGGCAATTGAGCGTGCGCGAGGCCGGATTCATTCGGCGTTTGAGCAAAGACTTTCGCATCCCGGAAAGCTATCAGGCGTCGTTCGGTTTTGAACGTGAACTGGCGCGAGGCTTCAAGCTCGAAGTCAATTACGTCTTCAATCGCGGTTTACATCTCTGGCGAGAGATCAACGCCAACGCGCCGCGATTGCCTGCGGGCTTCAACAACTTCACCGACTACCTGCTCTCGCGCGATTTCGACAACGCCCGCGATCCGGTAACGGGTCAGCGCCCGATCACGGCGACGGGTAATTCCGATGTCGTGCGATTCAACCTGAGCGCGCAGCCGACTCAAACAATCAGAGAAGGCGATAAGACTGTTGTTCTGTTCGGCCTGAACAATCCTTCGACCAGCAATTCATCGGCTGGGACGAGAGCCGCGCTTACAGCCATTCGACAATTCAGGCCCGACCCGAATCTGACCCAGATCGAAGAACTGCAATCGCGCGGCAACAGCAGCTATCACGGCGTCAGTTTTGAATTGCAGCGGCGGTTGTCATCACGCGGCTCGATCCGCGCGTCGTGGACATTGAGCCGTCTGGTTGATGACGGAGTCGTCAACACCTCATCGCCGCTGGTCGCTGGAGATTTCCGGCGTGAACGCGCGCTGAGCCTGATGGACGCGCGACATCGGCTGGCGGTCAGCGGCTATTACGAATTCCCGAACTGGCTGTGGCGGATGAATCTGGCGGGAACGTTCAACTTCGCATCGGCGCGCCCGTTCAACATCGGCGCGAACGGCAACGACCGCAACCTGGACGACGTTGACAACGACCGCCCGAACTTCAGCGGCGACCCGGACGCGATCAACTGGCGGCGGCCCGGAGCGTCGTTGAAAGAATTGCTGGCCGAAGGCTTCACGCTGCCGCCGATTGGCTCAGTCGGCAATCTGCCGCGCAACGCCGGGCGCGGGCCGAACTCGTACACGCTCAACCTGCGCCTGTCGCGCGAATTTCGTTTCGCCGAAAAACGCAAAGTCGAATTTCTGATCGAAGCGTTCAACCCGCTCAACTCCGCCGTCTTCAGCTTCGGCGCCGAGTTCGTAGATTTCACGCCGTCGGGCCTGGGCAATTTCCTCGTCCCGCAACGGACGGTGAAGCCGCGCACGATGCGGCTGGGTTTGAAGTTCGATTTTTAGAACATTACGAAACGCGCAGGCGGGACACTTTGGCAAATTGTCCCGCCCTGTCCGATTACTGCCTCGGCGATGTTGGCTGTTGAGTTGGATTTGAATTCGGAGCGTCGGGAGCAGGCGCAGGAAAGTTGATTTGCCAGTAAATTTCGGTGAGCGGCAGCGTCACACCGAGTGATTCGAGCCTGACCTCGCTGTCCATACCGATGAAGTCGGCGCGCAGCCATTTACCGCCCGGCTGGCGTACGTACTGCGTGACGTGCGGGCGATCCTGCGCCACCAGCAAATACTCTTGAAAACTTTCGATTGACTGATAGGCCAGGAACTTCCCTTCGCGGTCGTAAATCTCGGTTGACGGCGACAAGACTTCGACGATCAACAGCGGATTGACTACTAAATCAATTCCACGAAATTCTTCAACCACCCGCTCGCCGCAAGTCACGCTGGCGTCGGGGAAGCGGAAAGGCCACGCGAGGGGAACTTTGATCGCAGTGTCGCCGCCTGAAACCCTGCAAGGACGATCCGCAAGCCGATTGCCGAGATGACGGACGATGTTAGAGACGATGTCGCCGTGCGCGATCTTGCCGCCAGCCATCGAGACGACTTCGCCGTCGAAATACTCGAACCGCTCGTCAGAGTTTTTCAAAAGCTCTATGTATTCTTCGATGGTGTAACGCGTTTTTGGAAGCGTGGGTATAAACGCTGACTCCTTTCCTGAAAATCGCTCAGGCCGATTCTACATCAACGGCGATTGGTTTGGCGCGATCAAGATAGTTTGCGAGCTTCGTGTTTTTTCATCAGCCACATCAATTCCTTCGCCAGTGCGGGATCGCGACTCTTCAGTAACCTGTATTGCTCCCTTGCCGAACCATATTTACCAATCCACAGATACAAGCTTCCGAGTTCGAGACGCTCAACGGTAATTGACGGAGAGCCTTTCAACGTGTTCTCCAGTATCTCAATCGCCTGCTCAGCCTCACCAAGTCTGGCTTTTGAAAGCCCCAGATAGTAAAAGGCCTGCGTGTATCTCTCTTCCCAGGAATCCTTGTAGCGATGCGCGATGGCGAATTCAAAGGCCGTCTTCGCGTCGTCCCATTGCTTCAGCGCGACATAAGCAAGCCCCAGGTTGTAGTAAGGGCCGAAATCGCCGTGAAGCCTGATCGCCGCTTTCGACACCTCGGCGGACTCTTCATATTTTTTCAGGCGATACAAGGCGTAACCGAGTTCTTCGTATGCTTCGTAAAGCTTCGTATCAGTTTCGATGGCCTCCCGGAGTACCCTGACGGATTCCGCAAACTTCCCTTCCTGCGAGAGACTCACCCCTAGATGGTAAAGATTCACGGCTTCTGTCTTCCGTCGCTCAACACGCGCGGCGTTATCAGGCGCAGGCGCAGCAGGTGGCGCGCTTTCGCCGTACGGAAAATCACCTCTGGGGAGAGGGGCGAATGGCGGCTCGCGATCCCATTTCATCATCATGCCGATGAAAACCGCGATGCTCAGCGCCAGCATGATCGGCTTGAACGAATTGCGCTTGATCGCGGTCTCGCAGTCCTTTTCGGCCTGCGCCAGTTCCCGGCGAGCTTGCGCCAACAAAGGCTGCAATTGTTGTCTGCTGGTTTCGATCTCCTGTTTAACGCGGCTGAGGTAATGCGCTCCGCCGCTGAGTTCATGCTCCAGACGAAGCCGGAGCGCGTCAATCTCTTTTTCTGCGTTGATGCGAGCTTCCGGCGAAACGCCTTTGCCGGGGTCGAACACAAATCGCCGCTCCAAATCGCGCCGCCATTCAAGCAGTTTTTTTGAGCGCGACTCGCCAACGACAGGAATTTGACTCAGCTTCTGCTTTGTCACATCGGCAGCGGTCTCTATGCCATACGATAGCAGGTATGTTTTTATACCTGAACTGATACCTTCGATCTCCGCATAACCAACCTCAAACTGGTCGAGAAATTCATTGAACTGATTCTTTCTCGCCTCCGATGCCAACCGCTTAAGCCTGGAATCCCGGATTTGCGCCAGATTCTCGTAAGTCTCTTTCTGCTTCCGCAACTCATCTCGCTTGGCCCCCCAACGCTCATTCCCTGCTTCAAGGTCATACTGCTCTTGAAGCCGCCCTGCCGTATCCTTCGCTTGCTGCCATCGCGTTTGGACCTTTTGAACAAGAGGATCGTCGGGAATTGATTGCAGGCTTTGAAAGATCGTCTGCGTATTATTGAGGCTGAACTGTTCAACCCCGGAAATCTTCCAGGCAACCGCCGATACCAGAATAAGCAACGCAAAGGAAAGCGGGAAATCCACTATCAAGCCAATTCCGAAGCTGAGAGTGGCGGAAAAGCCGACGGCCATAAGCATATCTGCTCTTCTCGCCTGCGCAGCCGCCGCGACTTCCGAGGATGGTTTGAGAGCCTTCAACATTTTGTCCTTCGGAATCAGCGGAGTATCCGGCGTCTCAACCCTCTCGATCTCCTTCCAGATTTCATAGAGCCGGAAATGTCCGCGCTGCGAATCCCCGCCGGGCAGCAGGAAGTTGAACAGCCGGACGCGGGCGCGCGTTTCGATCTCGCACCACGGGCATTCGGCCAAATCCTGAAAATAGCTGTGGCCGCTGTGAAGCTGGCATTTCTTCAGCGATTTCGACAACGCGTCGAGCGCGTCTACCCATTCGCGCGGCTGCGGACGGCCAGACGGTGAAGCTGATAAAAATGCGCGGCGGAACAATTCGGCTAGCGGCGCGGGAACGGCATCGAGACTGAGCGTGCCGGGCGGTTGCCGCATCCGCCGCGTCTCGGCGTCGGTGCCGTAAGCGAATCGGAACTCTCTGATCGCCTGCTCCAGCGGCATCTCTTCCGCGCCGAGAAAGCGGCCCGAAAACGGATGCCTGCCGATGAACAGAAGCTGGAAGATCACGACGGCCAGTCCGAAACAATCGTGCTCCTCGGCGCGATCAACATCGCGGAATGCGACGCCCTGCAATTCCGGCGGAGTGTATTCGGGAAAGCCGCCTTCGCAGCGCCAGGTCTTGCCGCCGGCTGAAATCTGAAAGCTGTCAACGTCGAGCAAATAGACAGTGGCCTTGCGCGTGACCAGGATGTTTTTGGGATTCACGTCGCCGATGATGAAGCCGTGTTCGTGAATGGCGGCGACAGCGCGCGCGATGTTGGACGCGACGTAAATCAAAAACGCCCAACTCGCTTCGGGAAATTTCTGCAATCGGCTTTTCGGGCTGTGCAACGCGTGAACCTCTTCGGCCTGGCTGATCTTTTTCATGAGGAAGCCGATGATCTGGCCGTCGTTTTCATCGCGCAATGCGTCAACCGGCCACGCGGAGATATTGAACAATCGCTCGTTGCCGAGGCGCGAAAGGACGATCAGCTTTTCGGCTTTTTCAGGCGGCGGCGTCTCGTGATAAATCTTGGCGACCAGATCGCTCCGATCCTGAATTTCGTAGACCTCGCCTTCCGCGCCGACTCCGATCCGCTGGCTCAATCGAATGATCTCTTTTTGAGAGTTGCGGTACATCGTCATCTTCTCGTCGCCAAAATCAATGTCTTGTCATCATCGGTGCGCGAATTGATTTTCTCCGAATTCAGGTAGGCAGTCAGCGAATCCGAAAGCTCCCGCGAATGCCCGCCGTCGCGCTTTCGCAACCACGCGAACAGCGGCTCGAAGAACGGCGCATGCGCCGCTTGCGCGCGGTAATCGAGCGCCAGCCGTTGAATGCCGTCGGTGAATATAGCGACCTCATCAACGGCGCTTGGCTTCACCTCGCAAAAGATTTTCTTCGCCGCGTCGTCGTCGGTCAAAAAATTGGTCGAGTTGGCGTACTCGCCCTGCTGCGGCCAGCAAACGACCGAGTAACGATCCGTTTCACCACGCCGCAATTCGACAATCGCGCCATCGCCGAGTTGAAAGTAAGCCGCGCAATCAGGCCAGACAACGGCGGCCAGCAGCGTGCAGGCGTAATCCTGCAACCTCGCGCCACCCGTGCCCGGCCAGCCAACCACGCGCTGACGGAATTTGCCGATCCAATCCGCGAAGAAATTGTCGGACGAGATGGCGCGCGAGTCGCCGCCCGCGATGCGCAACTTCACTTCATCAACGAACAGATCGCAAGCCAGTGTGGAGCCGAGTTGAGCCAGCGCCGCGCTGCCCGCTCCGTCAGAAGCCGCCGCGATCAAAACCTCATTGCCGCCTGCGTCAACGACGACTACGACCTGGCTCGCGTCCTGACACGGCGTCGAAGATTTCAGATGGAAAGTCCCTGCAACCGAGGCGAAACCGTACTTCCACATATTTTCAACCTCCCGGGGGCGCACGCGGCCCGCGTGCGAGGCTTACTGAAAAGTTACCTTCATCGCAGTCTGCCTTCTGATTCAGCTCGCACGCGGGCCGCGTGCGCCCCGATCGCGTGCGCCCCGGTTTAAATTGAAGCCCATCCGTCGGGCGCCGTTGGATTTTTGAGCGCGATTTCGTCGCCGGGGCTTGAGCGGGAGACGGCGCTCAGGCTGGAAGAGAGCCACATAAACATCTCGCGGAAGCGCAGCCCGCCGAGTTTGAGCGGCTGGCGCACAGCGATGCGATTGAGGATGTCGAAATTGGCGCCTTCGACTCCGACCGCGAAAAATGCGAACGCTCTGGCCTGCTCGCCCGCGCGAACAAGCTCAGCCGCGCGCCGCCAATCGTCGGTCGGTTCGCCATCGCTGATCATAAAAATCCAGGGGCGATAATACGAAACGCCGTTCCGCCGGTAATCGTCTTTGCGTTCGCGCGCCATCTCGACGGCGCGCTCAATCGCAGCGCCCATCGGCGTGTCGCCTTCTGCGGCGAGCTTCGGCGGACGAAAGACATCCGGCGTTTGAAAATCGGTGAGCTTGCGAACCGGCCCGAACGTGACCAGCGAAATCTCCACTCGCTTGACCGCCAATTCATCGGCCATCAACTCTTCGCGGAAGGCTACAAGGCCCGCATTCAACTCATCAATCGGCCTGATTGATTTCGTGACGAGCGAATCGCTCAGTATTTTCTGGACGGGAGAAAGCGCGTGCGAAACCTGCGTCGGATCATTCATCGAACCCGAAGTGTCGAGCAGCAGCACGCACGGGCAGCGCGGTTCGGGGTTGTCTACAAATTCAGGGTCGGGAAATGGGATTTGGTCGAGTGGTTCTGTCACGGTTCAATCTCCGCTGAGTGTTACAAAAAATATCGCTGGGGTTTGAAGAGTTGGGAAAGAAGATATGAAACAGATAGAAATACTCTTCATCCTGCTCTCATAATTTGAAGCCGAAGATGAGCGTGCCCTCCATTTTCACCGCGATATCTGAGAGGCGAGCGGGCTTGAATTTCCATTCTCGAGCCGCTTGCACCGAAGCATCACGCAGTTCCATAGGACCACTGATAGCTTGCGCTTCAATCACTTCGCCTTGCTCTGATACCAATATACTCACTTCAACTTGTCCTGAAACACCTGCTGATCTTGCCTCCGGCGGATAAGACGGCTTCGCCTTTTTGGTTGCATAGGCTTCCAACACTCCCCTTGAGACGCGAATTTTGCGGGGAACTGCTTTTTCATTCTCGGCCGCAGAAAAGCTATTTAACTTTTTGATTTCTTCGTCCGTCAGCGGCTCCGCCTTGAATGAATCGAAATAGCGGCTGACATCAGGCGCATCGGCCTTGTCAGCAAAAGTAACCACTGAAACTTCATAAACGCGTTGTCCGACAAGTATGATCCTGGTGAGTTCAACTCTCGTTTTGTCGTAATCAAATCGAACCTTGATGTCCCGGGCTGGATAACCGGAAAAATCCTGTTCTCTCTCACTGACGAGCTTATGGTACTCGCTCCGAGTGCGGTAGTTACGCGTGCGATCAAAAATCTTCTTTATAGCCTCGGCGTTTGCTGGACGAACTGGTTCGTCAAAATAGGCGACTGTCCAAGCCTGCTTGCCGGACTGGAAATTGATAATGTAAGTCACCGAATCGGGCGAATCTTCGCCTTTGTAACGCATCCCCTTCGTTGGCTCGCCGGGCATCAAAACCCTGAATTTGCCCTCCGCTGAGGAATACTCCTTCCAGTCGGATGGGGATTGAGCTTGTACATAGGCGCTTGTCGCACAGATCAGAAGAGGCAGCATCAATCTGACTAATTTCATCACTTAAACTCCTCACGGTTCATAGTTCAAATTCGGCGACAGCCACCGCTCCACTTCCTTCACTTCCATCTCCTTGCGCCGCGCGTAATCTTCAACCTGATCGCGTTCGATCTTGCCGAGGGCGAAATACTTCGCTTCAGGATGCGAGAAATACAAGCCGCTGACCGAACTGGCCGGCGTCATCGCGAAGCTTTCGGTCAAGCGCACGCCCGCGCTCTGTTCGGCTTGCAGCAGGTCGAACAGCAATCGCTTCTCGGTGTGATCGGGCTGCGACGGATAGCCGGGCGCGGGACGGATGCCGCGATAACGCTCTTTGATCAAATCTTCGATGCTCAAATCTTCATCGCGCCCGTAGCCCCACTCCGCGCGCGCCCGTTTGTGCAACAGTTCGGCGAAGGCTTCGGCCAGACGGTCGGCCAGCGCCTTGGCCATGATCGAATTGTAATCGTCGTGATCGCGCTCGAACTGCGCGCAGAGTTCTTCAAGGCCGATGCCCGTCGTGACGGCGAAACCGCCGATGTAATCGCCCCGCCCGCTCTCGCGCGGCGCGATGAAATCGCTGAGCGCCTGATTGAATTGATCGGCGCGCTTTTCGCCCTGCTGGCGCAGCGTGTGGAAGACGGTCAAAACGCGCGAACGGTTTTCGTCGCTGTAAACTTCGATGTCGTCGCCGACCGCATTCGCTGGCCAGAAGCCGTAGACGGCGTGCGCGCGGAGCGAGCGGCGGCTGACGATGCGTTCGAGCAAGGCTCGCGCGTCGTCGTAAAGCTTGCGCGCCTGCGCGCCGATCTTCGGGTCATCGAGGATTCGCGGAAAGACGCCTTTCAACTCCCAGGTGTGAAAGAACGGCGACCAGTCAATGAACGGGACGATCTGTTCAAGCGGGAAGTTTTTCAGCAACCGAACGCCGGTGAATTCAGGCCGCGCGATTTCGGTCGTCGCCCAGTCAATCGGCGTTCTGTTCGCCCGCGCCTGTTCGAGCGTGAGCGATTTTTTCTGCACCCGGCTTGCTTCGTGCATCTCGCGGTCGCGGTTTTGCTCGCCCTGATTCTTCAACGCAAAATTCCCGCGCGTTTCGGGATTGACCAGCGCGCCCACGACCGGCACGGCGCGCGAAGCGTCGAGCACGTGAACGACCGGCGGCTCGTAATTCGGCGCAATCTTCACCGCCGTGTGAACGCGCGAAGTCGTCGCTCCGCCGATCAACAGCGGCGTCGTGAAACCTTCGCGCTGCATCTCGCGCGCGACGTGCTGCATTTCGTCCAGGGACGGCGTGATCAATCCGCTCAGACCGATGATGTCAACGTCCAGTTCGCGCGCCGTCTTCAAAATCTTTTCGCACGGGACCATCACGCCCAGGTCAATCACTTCGTAATTGTTGCAGGCCAGCACCACGCCGACGATGTTTTTGCCGATGTCGTGAACATCGCCTTTGACCGTCGCCATCAGGATTTTGCCCTGCGCGCGCGCGTCGCCGTTCGCGGCTTTTTCAGCTTCCATAAACGGTTGCAAGTAGGCGACAGCTTTTTTCATCACGCGCGCCGATTTCACCACCTGCGGCAAAAACATCTTGCCCGAACCGAACAGGTCGCCGACGACATTCATCCCGTCCATCAGCGGCCCTTCGATCACGCTGATCGGGCGTCCGTATTTCTGCCGCGCTTCTTCGACATCCTGTTCGATGAAATCGGTGACGCCTTTGACCAACGCGTGCGACAAACGCTCTTCGACCGAAGCCTGCCGCCACTCTTCTTCTTTCGCTTCGGCCTTGTCCTGCTTCTTCACCGTCTCGGCGAATGCGATCAATCGCTCGGTCGCACCCTCCCCGGACTTGGATCGGCGGTTGAGCAAAACGTCTTCGACCAGTTCGAGCAGGTCTTTCGGAATTTCGTCATAAACCGCAAGCTGCCCGGCGTTGACGATGCCCATGTCCATTCCGGCCTTGATCGCGTGATACAAAAACGCCGAATGCATCGCCTCGCGCACCGGGTTGTTGCCGCGAAACGAAAACGAGATGTTGCTGACGCCGCCGCTCACCTTTGCCAGCGGCAGATTTTCTTTGATCCACCGCGTCGCGCGGATGAAATCCACCGCGTAGTTGTTATGCTCCTCCATCCCCGTCGCAACGGTCAG
>JAJVID010000043.1:9717-15540 GCA_022072205.1 Acidobacteriota bacterium | reverse complement strand
CAGACCAGGCACGAACAGATCAAACTGTTTCTCGTGGCGCTCGGTGTCCGATTCCTGGCTTCGATCGTCGTTTATGAAATGGGGCTGGTGAGTGTGCTCGGTGATGAAGACAGCAGCGGATGGATGTATGGCATCTTTCTGGCGAACGGATGGGATAAGCAGCAGATGGGATTGCTCAGCCTGCCGGAGATGTGGGCGGAATCATACGATAAACACCACATGGGCTTTCATTATCTGTCAGGGATATTTTTCTATATCACCGGAGCTGCGGCCAGAATGCCGGTGGCTGCGATGAACTGTTTTTTCGGCGCGCTGACTGTCGTGCTTGTTTACCGCATAGCGATCAGTCTGTTTTCGCGATGGACGGCGGTGCGCGCCGGGTGGATCGCCTGTTTCTTTCCGTCCCTGATCATCTGGTCGGCCCAGACGTTGAAAGAGCCGGTGGTAATCTTCCTGGAATCGCTGGCTCTATACGCCTGCGTGCATCTGAAGCTTTCGGGTTTTTCGCTGAAGTACATCCTGCTGTGCGTAGTGGCGATCATTCTTTTGCCGCCATTCCGGTTTTACGCGGCTTATCTGACGGCGGCGGTGGCGATGCTGGCGCTGGTGCTTCCGCGATTGAGCAAAGGTAAATCCTCGTTTCGTTCGGCGCTGGCGGTAGCGGCGCTGATTGTGCCGCTGGTTCTCTCATCGGGGTATCTGGCCCGCAATGAAGCGACTATCGAAAGATTCACCCAATTGAAAGAGATAGAGAGATTCAGGGGCAACGTTTCGCGGGGGTATGGTTCCGGGGTCGAAACTGGGTACGATCTGAATACGACATCGGGATTGGCGATGGCGCTTACGGTCGGCGGCGCGCACCTGTTGCTGGCGCCTTTCCCCTGGCAATTGGGCGGGGGCAGCATGCGAATGCTGCTGACCATACCGGAATTGTTGGTCTGGTGGGGGCTGGTCTTTGTGGGATTGTTTCCGGGGTTGTGGCATGTTTGCCGGACGCGGTTCGCCGAGGTTCAACCGATGCTCTTTTTCATACTGGGCCTGGGAGTGCTCTACAGCATGATGTTCGGCAACGTCGGGTTGATCTTCCGGCAGCGCGCGCAATTGCTGCCCTGGTTGTTGATCATCGCGGTTGTCGGTCTGGAGCAGCGCGCGTTGCAGAAGTTGCTCAAGCGCCGCGCCAAAGTTGAAAGCCAGCCGTTGATGCAGCCGAGGCAGGTTTGATTTGAGTTCGTTGAAATGGGGTTGCGGGTACTCTTCCTGACACCGAATCCAATCGAGGCGGCGAACACGAGATACCGCGTCTGCCAGTTCCTGCCATATCTGCAAACGCGAGGTATGGAATGCGAGGTTGCGCCGTTCGTGTCAGGCGAGCTGTTTGGCGTCATGTACAAACGCGGCCAGACCGCTCGCAAGATTGCCGGGATGGCGCGCTCGGCGCTCGGGCGATTGTCCGATGTGATGCGGGCCAGGCGTTTTGATGTAGTTTGCGTTTCGCGGGAGGCGATGCTGTTCGGGCCTCCCGTGATCGAATGGTTGATCAGCGAGATTGCGCGCCGCCCAATGGTTTTCGATTTCGACGACGCGGTCTTCGTCTCCTATGTCAGTCCGACTTATGGCCGGTTCGCCTCGTGGCTGAAATATCCCTCGAAATCATCGCGGATTCTGGAGATGAGCGCGCATATTACGGCGGGCAACGAATATCTGGCGGATTACGCGCGGCGGCATAATCGCCGGGTGACGATCCTGCCTACGGTGGTTGACACGGAATTGTTCGCCTTTGCCGATCCTCTTCCTCGCTCCAACGACCTGCCCGTCATCGGATGGATTGGGAGCCATTCCACCGCGCAATATCTGGATTTGGTTGCGCCCGCTCTGCAACAACTCGCTCGACGGCATCGGTTCGTATTTCGCGTAATCGGCGCGGGGCGCGATGTCAGCATCCCTGGCGTTGAAGTGGAAAATCGCAATTGGAATCTGGCGACCGAGGTGCGCGATTTTCGCAGTCTCGACGTAGGCGTCTATCCGATTCGGGAAGATGAATGGTCGCTCGGCAAATGCGCTTTCAAGGCGATTCAATACATGGCCGCCGGTGTGCCGTGCGTTTCATCTTCCGTTGGAATGACAACGGAAGTCGTCAGGGATGGAGTGAACGGCCTCCTGGCCGATTCGACCGGCGACTGGGTTCGTTCGCTCAGCGCGCTTTTGGAAGATGGCGCGATGCGAGAGAGGCTGGCCTGCGAGGGGAAGCTGACCATCGAAGAGAAGTATTCTTTGAAAGTTCACGCTCCGAGATTGGCGAAGGTGCTTGAAGACGCCGCCATTGGGAGTGTGGGCTGTTAATTGTAACGGGGAAGGAATGACGAAACTCAATATCCTGATTACCGGCGGCGCCGGTTTCATTGGCTCGCATCTGGTTGACGCGCTGGTCGGGCGCGGCCACCGCGTGCGGATACTCGACGCCGTCGTGCCGCAGGTTCATGCCGCTGGCGAGCCGCAATATCTGAACCCGGAAGCCGAATTCATTCGCGGCGATGTGTGCGATGCCGCATTGATCGAAAAAGCCATCGAAGGCGTTGACGTTGTTTACCACGAAGCGGCTGAAGTCGGCGTTGGCCAGTCAATGTATGAAATTCAGAGATATGTCAGAGCGAACAACCTGGGCACAGCGGCGTTGCTCGAAGCCGTGATCAAGCGCCGGGCGCAAATTCGCAAGCTGATCGTCGCCTCGTCAATGTCAATTTACGGCGAAGGGGCTTACCGCAACGCCGATGGCGAAGTCGTCTATCCGGCGATTCGTCCGGCCAGCCAGTTGGCCGAGCGCCGGTGGGAATTGATCTGCCCGCGAACCGGCTCCGCTTTGACGCCGACCGGAACAAGCGAGGAGAAGCCGCTTTTTCCGACATCGGTTTACGCCGTGACGAAGCAGGATCAGGAGCAATTCTGTCTGGTTGTCGGGCGTGCTTACGGCATACCGGCAGTCGCGTTGCGTTACTTCAACGTGTACGGGCCGCGTCAGGCGTTGTCGAACCCGTACACCGGTGTTTGCGCCATCTTTTCGTCGCGGTTGCTGAACGATCAAAGCCCGGTGATTTTTGAAGACGGCGGGCAGACGCGCGATTTCGTCCACGTCAGCGACATCGTTCAGGCGAACCTGCTCGCGTTGGAGACCGACCGCGCCGATTACCAGGCCGTCAACGTCGGCACTGGTAAACCGACTTCGGTCAAGCAGGTGATGAGGATGTTAGCCGAAGGGCTTGGCAAACAGATCGAGCCTGAGATCGTCGGCAAATATCGCGAAGGCGACATCCGCCATTGCGTGGCCGACATCACGCGCGCTCGGACGCTGCTCGGCTATGAGCCGAAAGTTTCGCTGGAGCAGGGAATTCCTGAACTGCTCGAATGGGTGAAGAGGCAGGAAGCCAGCGACAAGGTCGCCAGGGCGACGGCAGAGTTGGAAAGCTTTCGGCTTGTTAAGTGAATTGAGTTATAGCGATATGTATATTTTGGGATTGACCACATTGGGTGATTCGGCGGCTTCGTTGATTTGCGATGGCAAACTGGTCGCCGCCGCCGAAGAAGAACGCTTTTCGCGCGTCAAACATCACAGCGGATTCCCTTACAACGCCGTGCAATTCTGCCTTGATCAGGCGGGGATCAGGATCAGCGATGTCGAACACGTTTCGCTTTACTGGAAGCCGTGGATTCTGGGCCACAAAGCTATGCAGGCGGTGAAGTCGCTGGTCATCTCGCCGGACATGTTCCGCGCTCGCGTTGATCGCGGCGTGGCGCAGGTCAGCGACAGCTATCTGGGCATGCTCAAATTGCCGCGAATGATCCGGCAGCGTTACGGGCCGAGCGGTTTTCGTTTTCGCTACCTGGAACACCATGTCTGTCACGCGGCCAGCGCGTTTCTCGTCTCGCCTTTTGAGAGCGCCGCAATCTTCACGCTGGACGGAACCGGCGAGGAGACGACCACGCTCTTTTCACACGGGCGTGATACGCGGATTCAGCCGTTGAAACGGATAAAGCTCCCGCATTCGCTCGGACAGTTTTATTCGGCGGTGACCAATTTGCTGGGCTTCGATATGTTTGGCGGCGACGAGTGGAAGGTGATGGGGTTGGCGGCTTACGGCGAGCCTGAATTTTACGACTTCTTCGCCAAACGCGTCCTGATCAAAAACGGCAATTACGATTTCCACGTCAACATCCGCGTGCTCGATCATCACCTGGCCAAACGGTATCAGTTCAGCGACGAGATACTTAAAGCTTTAGGCCCCGTGCGCAACTCCGATGAGTTGATAAACAAACGTCACCAGAACATCGCGGCCAGCGCGCAGAAGGTTCTCGAAGACGTCGTGCTTTATCTGCTTGAAGGACTACATCAGCAGACGGGCGAAGAGAATCTGTGCCTGGCGGGCGGCGTCGCATTCAATTCGGTGATGAATGGGCGGATCATCAACGAATCTCCGTTCAAGCGCGTCTTCATTCAGCCTGCCGCCGGCGACGCGGGCTGTTCGCTGGGCGCGGCGTTCCTGACTCACAACACGATTCTGAAAAACCGGCGCGTATTCGAGATGGATCACGCTTACTGGGGGCCGCGTTTCAGCAATGAAGAATGCGCGAAAGCTCTGCGCGAGTTCGGATTGAAATACGAGTCGTTGCCGGATGAAGAATTGCTGCCGCGCGTCGCGCGATTGATCGCGGATGGGGCGATCATCGGATGGTTTCAGGGCCGGATGGAATTCGGGCCGCGCGCGCTGGGCAACCGCAGCTTTCTGGCCGACCCGCGCCGCGCCGACATGCGCGAACTGCTCAACAGGAAAGTGAAGCTGCGCGAATGGTTCCGCCCGCTTGCGCCTTCGATGCTCGAAGAATCGAGCAGCCGGATTTTCGGCGTCGAGCGCCACGATCCGTTTATGGTCACCGTCTTCACAGTGGCGGAGGATCAGCGCGCGCGCATCCCCGCCGTCGTTCACGTTGACAACACCGCGCGCCCGCAAACCGTCAGCCGCCGGACGAACCCGCGATACTGGAATTTGATCAAGGAATTCGAGAAGCTGACCGGAGTTCCGGCGCTGCTCAACACGTCGTTCAACATTCAGGAGCCGATTGTCTGCAAACCGCAGGATGCGATCAGGACTTTCAAGGGCGCGAGCTTCGACGCGCTCGCGCTGGAAAACAATCTGGTGTTGAGATCGGCTCAATGAACTTGTGTAAATCACGCCCTCGGCTTTCCCCGCAATGCGACTGAAACATTTTTACTGGTCGGCAATCACGATGGCCTTAGTCATGTCTCTCTTCGAGGCTGGCGTTCAGCGTCAAAACAGCCGGTACATAAAATCGGTCGCCGAAGAGGTGGTTCAAAAGGCAGGCGCGAAAGACAGTCGTGCGCGCGTGATCGCGTTGCGCGATTACCTGCGCGAACACATCTCATTTCAGGGCGCCCCTTACAACGATCGCCCGTTCCTGCGGGCATCGGCGGCGGACACGCTGCGTTCCGGCAAAGGATATTGCGGCGAAGTGACGCGCGCTTTCATCCGATTGGCGGACGCCGTAGGCATCAAGGCGCAGCGAATCAATCTTTACGGCAGCGACAATCACGTGGTGGCCGAGGCGGAATTGCAGCCCGGCGAACGCGTGCTGGTTGATGGCCAGAACCCGCCGCACGTGCGCGAGCTGGAGCCGTTGGATCAGGTGATGCAACGCCCGGAATATGATGATTACTCGACATTGCATCTGCGCCGATTGCATTTGAACTGGTTGGTGACGCGCCTGAAATTGGAAATGGGGCCGTTGACATACTGGATCGAAAATCCGCACGCG
>JAJVID010000043.1:0-9617 GCA_022072205.1 Acidobacteriota bacterium | reverse complement strand
AATCTGTTGCGATACCTGAAACCGGGCGGGCGGATTCACATCTATCTTTACTGGAAGCCGGAGAATCAACCGGTCAAACAGGCGCTGCTGTCGCTGGTCGCGGCGATTCGCCGGATCACCATACACATTCCTCATCGGCTGCTATACGGCTTGTCATTCCCCGTTGCGGCGGTGGCGTTCGCCGGGTTCGTCTGGCCTTATCAGTTGCTGGCGGCGTCGGGATTGAACAGAATCGCTGAACGCATGCCGATGAAACAATACGCTCAATACCCGTTCCGCGTCTGCGTCAATGATCAGTTCGACCGCTTGTCGGCGCCGATCGAATTCCGCTACACGCGCGATGAAGTCGAAGGATGGATGCGGCGCGCCGAATTGGAAGAGATCGTCATCAGGCCGAATTACGGATGGTGCGCGACGGGGCGCAAACCGGTTGTGACTAATTGAGTGATCAAATTCAATCATCTCAGGCAGTCAAGGCGGGCGAGAGTGGTGTTGATGCTTTTCGCGTTGCTGTTATCCGCGTACTTCCTGACGCCTTTCTTGCTCAATGAAGCGGCGGAAGGATTGATTCGAGAAGATGAACTCGTGAAGGCCGACGTGATCGTCGCGCTTGGCGGAGACCCGCGCTGCAACCGCGAGCGGAGGGCCGCGGAGCTTTATCATCAGGGATGGGCGAATAACGTTGTGGTCAGCGGGATAGAATACGCGTGGGGATTTCACACTGGCGAAGCGGCGCGGCGGTACGTGGTGAGTCTGGGCGTGCCCGAATCGAATGTCTCGATGATCAGCGACACGTTGAACACGCGCGCCGAGGCCGGAATTCTTCAGAAATTGATGCAGGAGCGCGGATGGAGTTCGGCGATCATCGTCACGTCGGCGTTCCATTCGCGCCGCGCGATGTACACGATTGAAAAAGCTGCGCCGGGCCTGGCGTTCCGTTCAGCGCCCGTGCCGGCGAATGCGCCCGAATGGGAGCCTCATCGCTGGTGGTCGCGCCGGGATGATGTCTTCGTGACCGCGCGCGAATTCATCTCGTGGGCGAACACGCTGGCGAACGGTTGGCAATGATCGAGGAAAAGAAGAGATGGTTGCGCCGCGTGTTGATTGCGCTGGGCCTGTCGCTGGCGGCTTGCGTCGCGGTGTTCTTCGCTTTGCCACACCTGTTGATCGCGCCGATGGAAACACTGAAGTCGGATGTTATTTTGCACGGTTCGATTAGCGCGCACTCCAAAGCGGACGAATACATCGCGGGTTTGTACCGGCAGGGAGTGGCGCGAAAGATCGTTTGTGTCAGCGCACAGGTTTCACGGGAACTTTACCCGGCTGATTACGCGCGCGAGCATCTGATTTCACTGGGCGTGCCCGCTGAAGATGTCATCTCCATGCGCCTGCCTATCGTGCCCTGCGCCGCAGTGAATCTCCCCACAATCGTCGAATTCGTGAAAGCTCGCGGGTGGAAGAGCGCGTTGTTCATTACACAACCTGAAGACAGCCGCTACGCCGCCCGCCTGATGCGCAAATACTTTGGAAGAGAAGGCGTTGCGCTGTCCGTCAGTTATGCGCCGGAAGACGAGGAAGAATTGACTCGGAACTGGTGGCGCACGCATTGGAAGGTGCAGCGGTTCGTCGGAGACGCGATGAATGTCACGCTCGATCTCTTCTACTCCGAATGCCGCTGAATTATGTGTGGAATCGCCGGAATAGTTTCACAAAACGGAGCGTTGCTTGACGGGCGTCTGAAACCGATGATTGACGCACAGGCGCATCGCGGCCCTGACGCCTGGGGCGTCTGGTCGGATGACGCTTGCGCGCTCGGTCATCGCCGCCTTGCGATCATTGACCTGTCGGAAGCGGGCAGGCAGCCGATGTCGAATGCCGGCGGCGACATCCTGATCACGTTCAACGGCGAGATATATAATTTCCAGCAGTTGCGCCGCGAGCTTGAGAGTCTGGGCCACCGCTTTCGCACGCGAACCGACACCGAAGCGATCATCTACGCCTACGAGCAGTGGGGCGTTGATTGCCTGTCGAAGCTGCGCGGGATGTTCGCGTTCGGCGTCTGGGATCAGCGGCGAAGGCGGCTCTTTCTGGCTCGTGACCGCGTGGGCAAGAAGCCGCTCTTTTACGCTCAGTTCGGCAATCGCTTCCTGTTCGCCTCGGAATTGCAGGGCATTCTGGCTGACAAGGACGTTCCGCGCGAAGTCGTTCCGCAGGCGATTGACAGCTATCTGGCCTATGGTTACGTGCCCGCGCCGCACACTGCTTTCAAAGGCATATTCAAACTGCCGCCCGCGCATTACCTGACGCTCGATCTGAAGGACTCCGGTTTTGAGAAACGGGTTGAACGTTACTGGTCGCTCGATTACCAGCCGAAGCTCCGCATCAGCGAGGAGGAAGCCTGCGAGACCTTGCGCGAGAAGATGACCGAGGCCGTGCGGTTGCGGATGATCAGCGATGTGCCGCTCGGCGCTTTTCTTTCGGGCGGAATTGATTCAAGCATAGTAGTCGGATTGATGGCGAAGCTTTCGGAGACGCGGGTCAAGACGTTTTCAATCGGCTTCAACGAAGCGGCTTACAATGAAACCGATCACGCGCGCCGTATCGCCGAACGCTGGGACACCGATCATCACGAATTCATAGTCGAACCCGATGCGCTCTCGATCCTGCCCAAACTGGTCAGGCATTACGGCGAGCCTTACGCGGATTCATCTGCGATCCCGACTTTTTACGTGTCGCAGATGACGCGGCGGCATGTGACTGTTGCGCTCAACGGCGACGGTGGTGACGAGAGCTTCGCCGGATACGAACGTTATCTTGCGAACGACATCGCCGAGCGGATGCGGGCGGTTCCCGGCGTGGCGATGGCTGCGCGCGCGCTCGGCCACATCATCCCCGATTCGATCAATCCGAAGAGCCGCGTTCGTCAGGCGCGCAGATTTCTTTCCGTCGCGTCGCGGCCAATGGCCGAACGTTATCCGCGATGGGTGACTTTCTTTCAGGATGATACGCGAAGGCAATTTTACAGACCTGAATTCGCCGATCACCTCAACGGCCAGAGTGACGGCTGGCTGAAGTCGTTGCTTACGGGACTCGGATCGGCGTTGGAGCCTGTTGACGCGGCGATGGCGGTTGACGTGGCGTCGTATCTGCCTTACGACCTGCTGGTGAAGGTTGACATCACCACGATGGCGAACAGTCTGGAAGCGCGTTCGCCGTTTCTGGATCACGAAGTGATGGAGTTCGCCGCTCGATTGCCGGTCGGAATCAAATTCCGCGACCGGCGATTGAAACATCTGCTCAAGCGCGCGTTCGCCGATCTGCTGCCGCCTGAAAACGTCAACCGCCGCAAGATGGGATTCGGCGTCCCAGTCGGCCAATGGTTTCGCGGGCCGCTGCGCGAATTGTTGCGCGACGCGCTGCTTTCGCAGCAATCGCTGAAGCGCGGCTATTTCCGCGAGCCGGAAGTCAGGCGATTGGTTGATGAGCATCTGGAACGCCGCGCCGATCATTCGTTCCAACTCTGGAATTTGTTGATGCTGGAGTTGTGGCATCGGGAATTCCTCTGTTCTTAGGGACGAATCGAAAACAAATCAACCACGTGGAAACGGGGAGCACGGGGAAGTTGGGGAAAGGTGTTGAAATGATAATTGGCAAAGTCTCTTTCGCAAGTTTTCCCCTCTGCGTTTCCCCGTGATCCCCGTTTCCCCGTGGTCTGGTAGTTTTATTCCGTACCCAATCCTTAAGCGCGTGATGACGGCTTTGAAATTCAGGCTGAGCAAATGGGGAATTCTTTCCGGCAGGAGGTTCGACCCCGGGTGGTCACAGTGGTCAGAATCATAGACCGGCTGAACATCGGCGGCCCGGCGAAACACGTTACGTGGTTGACGGCTGGGTTGAACGCGGAAAAGTTCGAGACGACGCTCATCACCGGCGTCGTTCCCGAAGGCGAAGGCGACATGAGCTATTTCGCCCTCGCCGCTGGCGTTGAGCCGCTGGTTATCGAGGAGATGAGCCGCGAGTTGAGCCTCGGCGATGTCGTAGTCATCTTCAAAATCCTGCGGGAATTGTTTCGGCTGAAGCCTCACATCGTCCACACGCACAAGGCCAAAGCCGGAGCCGTGGGACGCGTGGCGGCGCTGGTTTACAAATGGCTGACACCGTCGGCGCTCTGGCTGCGGCCTCGCAAAGTCGGCGTGGTTCACACTTATCACGGCCACATCTTTCACAGCTATTACGGCGCGGCCAAAACGAAGCTGTTCATCGCCATCGAACGTGCGCTGGCCCGGTTCTGCACAGATCGCATCGTCGTCATCAGCGAGCAGCAGCGCGACGAAATCTGCCGCAAGTTCAAAGTCGGCAGATTCGAGCAGTTCAGGGTTATTCCGCTGGGAATTGATTTCGGCGAGATAAAACCGCAGCGCGGGCTGTTGCGTGAAGAGATTGGGCTGGACGCGAGCGGCGCGTTAATCGGCATTGTTGGGCGTTTATGCGAAGTCAAAAATCACGCGATGTTGATCGAAGCCGTCGCAAAATTGAAGATGGGATGTGGGGCAGGTTATCAACCTGCCCCACAGGTTGCCATTGTCGGCGACGGGCATTTACGGGCGGAGCTTGAAGAGC
Source organism: Acidobacteriota bacterium (assembly GCA_022072205.1). Taxonomy (GTDB): domain Bacteria; phylum Acidobacteriota; class Blastocatellia; order RBC074; family RBC074; genus JAJVID01. Next base: position 4,997 of record JAJVID010000043.1, on the reverse strand, counting down.
AGGCGAAAGAGGCGGGGGCTGATGATTGCGTCACTTTCACCGGGTTCCGCAGCGACGCCGCGTCGCTTTACGCCGATTTCGACATCGCGGCGCTGACCTCGTTGAATGAAGGCACGCCGCTGACGCTGATCGAAGCGATGAGTTGCGGCTGCGCGGTGGCTTCGACCGAAGTCGGCGGCGTAGTTGATTTGATGGGCCGGAGGCTGGAGGCGCACGACGGGTTCACCATCTGGGATCACGGGGTGACGGCGCCAAGCCGGGACATCGGAGCCTTCACGAACGCCTTAAGATATTTGATCGAACGTCCGGGTCTGCGGCTCGAAATGGGAGCGCGTGGCCGCGAATTTGTCACAACGAGGTTGTCAAAAGAGCGGCTGATAGGCGATATTGAGCGCCTGTATTGCGAACTGAGCGCATAGATTCCCCCGATATCTCAGACCTGTCGTTGCCCCGGCTGATCCGAGTTCTTCACACTGATAATTTCGCTCAACCATCACGGTTCTGAATCGTCCCGTGAATTTCAAGAATAGTTTGGGACAAGAGGATAACGATGAAAGTTTTGATCACAGGCGGCGCCGGGTTCATAGGCTCACACCTCGCCGAAGAGCACCTGAAACGCGGCGACGAGGTTTATATCATTGACGATCTTTCGACAGGCTCTATGGAAAACATAGAGCGCGTCAAGGGATTACCCAGTTTTCACTACTACCTGGATTCGGTGACTAATCATCATTTGATCGCTGAACTGGTTGATCTGTGCGATGTCGTTTATCACCTGGCTGCGGCGGTCGGTGTCAAGCTGATAGTCGAAAGCCCGGTGCGAACAATCGAAACCAACATTCGGGGCACCGAAGTTGTGCTTCACCACGCCGCCAAGAAACGCAAACGGGTTCTGATTACCTCGACCTCGGAAGTTTACGGCAAGCGCGACCGGGTTCCGTTTCAGGAAGACGACGATCTGGTGATGGGCGCGACGAACAAGGGCCGGTGGAGTTACGCCTGCTCGAAGGCGATTGACGAATTCCTGGCCATCGCCTACTGGAAAGAGAAGAAAGTTCCGACCGTCATCGCGCGCCTGTTCAACACCGTCGGCCCGCGCCAGACCGGGCGTTACGGGATGGTGATTCCCAATTTTGTCAGGCAGGCGCTGACCGGAGAAGACATCACGGTTTACGGCGACGGTTCGCAAAGCCGCTGCTTCACGCACGTTTCCGATGTGGTCTGGGCGCTGATGCGATTGGTCGAACACCCGAAGGCGGTCGGCGAAGTTTACAACATCGGCAGCGACAGGGAAGTGACCATTCTGCAACTGGCCGAAAGGATCAAATCGCTGACCGGGTCCGATTCCGAAATCGTCTTCCTGCCTTACGAGCAGGCGTATGAGGAAGGTTTTGAAGACATGCTGCGCCGTGTGCCAGACACCTTGAAGATACACCGGCTGATAGATTACCAGCCGACCTTTGATTTGGACGAGATTTTAGGAAGTGTGATAGATTACCAGCGCTCAAAGCTGGCAACGAAGTTTGGCGCCCCGGCTCCCACGTCATTTCAGGTGTAGGCCAGCCATAGATCGAGTGGTTTATTGCAGCTTCCGACAATCAATTTAAAGATCTGTGAATCAGCAAGGCGGATAGTGTCCTCCGTCCGCAAACCAGCAAGCCCTAAATAGATTCAGTTCCCCACAGGAGAGGTATGACGAGGCTTGGTGCAAGCGTTGCTGTCACGGCCGCGCTTAGTCTGACTTTTACGTTCCTGGTTCGATCCGGCGCAAACCGGTTGGGAATTGTCGCCGCCCCGAGAAAAGATCGTTGGCACAGCAAGCCAACGGCGTTGATGGGGGGGATCGCCATATATGCAGCGTTCATTATCGGGTGTTTGATCTTCGCGCCCGATCTTTCGCGCGCTTATCCGATTTTGCTTGCGGCGACGCTTTTATTTATTACGGGAATCATTGATGACCTGGCGCAGCTCAAACCATACATCAAGCTTGCAATGCAGGTGGTCGCCGCTTCAATCACTGTCTTCGGTGGATTGCATCTGCCGTGGACGAGTTTCGCGCCAATCAATGATTTCATCACGATCTTATGGCTGGTCGGGATCACGAATGCAGTCAATTTGCTGGACAACATGGACGGGCTGTCCGGAGGCGTCTCGCTGATCGCTTGCGTCTTTTTGGCGGTGTCATTCCTGATCAACGGGCAGACTGAGGAAGCCGCGCTGCCGCTGATTCTGGCGGGGGCGGTCGCCGGGTTTCTCTGGTTCAACTTCAATCCGGCTTCGATCTTTATGGGGGACTGCGGTTCGATGTTTCTCGGATTTACGCTGAGCGGGACCGCGCTGTTGAGTGATTTCGGGCGTACGAGGAATCTGGTTTCGGTGCTGTCGGCTCCCGTGTTGATCCTGATGATTCCGATCTTTGACACTTCCGTCGTGACTGTGGCGCGCAAGCTGTCGGGCCGTCCAGTGTCGCAGGGCGGGCGCGACCACACATCGCACCGCCTGGTCGCGCTGGGTATGTCCGAACGCCGCGCGGTGTTGATACTGTATTTATTCGCCGCCATTTCGGGCGCGCTGGCGTTGGCGGTCAGACAGATGCGAATTGAAGTCACGCTGCTGCTGATCCCCGGTTTCGCGTTGAGTATTCTGTTTATCGGATTGTATCTGGGCAAAGTCCGCGTTTACGAAGAGGGCGACGCCACGACGGAAACGCCATCTGGAACCTTAGTTGACGTGCTGGCGAACTTCTCGCATCGCCGTCGGGTATTTGAAATCCTGCTCGACACCTGTTTGATCGTGCTGGCTTATTACAGCGCTTATCTGCTGCGCTTCGACGGCGATATGCCCGGCGAACAGATCGCGATCTTCATCAAGACTCTGCCGCTGTTCATCGCTATCCAGATTTTCCTCTTCCTGGTCGGAGGAGTTTACAGAGGCATCTGGCGTTACGCGGGAGTTGACGATCTGGTTGACATCGCCAAATCGGTCTTTGCCGGAGCTGCCGTGAGCGGATTGACTGTGCTGCTGTTTTACAAGTTTCATGGGCCGTCGCGCGCTGTGTTCATTCTCAATGGCGTGTTGCTGCTGTTGTTTGTCGGAGCCAGCCGGGTGTCGTTCCGGCTGCTGGCGGCGTTGATTGTCGGCAGAAGACAGACCTTGCCCGATTCCACCCCGGTGCTGATATACGGCGCAGGAGATCGCGGCGATATTTTGATCCGGGAACTGTTGAACAATCCGGCCTATCATTACCAGCCGGTCGGGTTCATTGACGACGATGTCCAAAAGACCGGCAAGTTGCTGCGTGGCTATCGTATCTTCAGCAGCGAGGAGATTCCGGATTTGATAACCTCACACGGCGTCAGCGAAGTTTTGATTTCAAGCCTCAAAGTGCCCGAAAGCAAACTCGACGACCTGCGCAATATGGGCGTCGGATTGAAGCGTTTGAGAATACACCTGGATTGAACTATGCCTGTTTCTTTCGATCAAAAACTGGTGGTCACGCCTGACACGCTGATAAACGTCATCGAAGGCGAGTCGGTGCTGCTGAATCTTAAAAGCGAAAGCTATTTCGGTCTGGATCAGGTCGGGACGCGGATGTGGACTCTGCTGACGATCTCTGATTCGATCCAGGCGGCATACGAGAGATTGCTGGATGAATACGATGTAAGCGCTGATGGATTACGGACGGATTTAAGCGAACTGATTGATAAGCTGATCGCAAAGGGATTACTGGAGGTGAGTAGTGCATAGCAGGGCGAAAAAATTCATTTGCCTCGCCTCAGGTGAAAAATTGATCCTGATTGGGTCTGCGGTATTACTCCCCGTCATCAGGATCGCCCTCTGGTTGCTTGGACTGCGGCGCAGTCAACGCTTTTTGAGCCTGGCGATGCATGGCCGAAATAGAGACTGGCCGGAGATCGAAATCAAAAGGCTTACGTATCTGGTCAACGTGGCCGCGAATAGAGGAATCATCCGCGCCAATTGTCTTGAGAGGTCGTTGCTGTTGTGGAGCCTGTTGCGGCGGCGCGGGTTTTCAGGGACCATTCGGATAGGCGTGTCGAATAAAGCCGAACAGTTGAAAGCCCATGCCTGGGTGGAATTGAACGGGGTCGTTTTGAATGATCGTCCTGATGTCGCGGCTGAATTCGTCCCTTTCTCCGGCGCGATTGATTTAGCAGTCCCCGCGCCGGCTTTGAAATCGCAATCGAGAGGTTATGTCACGCCGTGAGCGGCTTCGCAGGAATTTATCATCTTGATGGCCGCCCCGTTGATCGGGAATTGCTTCAAAGGATGAGCGGCGCCATCGCTCACCGGGGCAAAGATGATAGCGGGATGTGGTTTAATGGGCCGATCGGAATGGCCCACAGAATGTTTCACACCACTCCAGAATCGCTCTTTGAGAAACAGCCCCTGATGGATGAAGAGAATCAACTCTGTCTGGTTCTGGATGGAAGAGTTGATAACCGTGACGAGTTGAAATCCGCCCTGGCTTCCAGGGGATTTCGTTTACGCTCTGACACGGATGCGGAGATAGTCCTTCGCGCTTACGAAGCGTGGGGCGAGGATTGCGCGGCAGGGATCATCGGCGATTTCGCATTCGTGATCTGGGACGAACGAAGAAAGTGGATTTACTGCGCGCGGGATTTCATCGGCTATAAACCGCTCTTCTATTATTTCAACGGAAAGAGCTTCTGGTGGGCGTCTGAATTTCATTCCTTGTTCGAAGATGACGAAGTTCGACAAGAGTTGAATGAGGGCATGGTTGGCGAATACCTCTCCGGGCTGATTCGCACTCCGGACGAGACGCTGTATCAGGGGATTTTGAGATTGCTCCCGGCGCATTGCTTGATTGTTGACAGCAGCGGCGTTCGACATCGCCGATATTGGGATTTAGATCCATCGAAAGCGGTCGGGCATGCCTCCGACGAAGAGTACGCCGAGCATTTCAGGGAAATTTTCCGAGAGGCAGTAAGATGCCGCATGCGCGGAATCGGGCCGGT
>JAJVID010000172.1:13749-15620 GCA_022072205.1 Acidobacteriota bacterium | reverse complement strand
TGAAGTGCCCGATGCCAATCGTCAAAGCGAAGAAGGAGATTGACGCGATGAGCGCGGGCGATCTTCTCGAAGTGCATGCGACCGATCCCGGCTCGGTCGCCGATTTTCAAGGCTGGTCGAAGACGAGCAAGACGGCCACCCTCAAAGACCAGCGGACTGAGAACGGCTCTGATGGGAAGACCGTCTACATTCACGTGTTGGAGAGGCGATAGCGCGAGGATGAGCCTGTTCGCATCGCTTTCTCCAACGCTTTGCGCCGCCGCCGGCTGCATTGAAGCTGCGTGCCGTCGCGCAAGCTGACGGCGAAGTCTCCGGCGTCTTGTGGACGCCAGTCTTGCACCTGCGCCAGATTGACGATGGTCGAGCGGTGAATGCGCAGGAACCGTCGCGCGTCAAGCCGGGCTTCCAGACGCGCAATCGTCTCGCGCAGCAAATGCGTTTTTGCGCCGACGTGCAGCACGACGTAATAGTCCGCCGCTTCGATCCAGTCAATTTCCTCGACGCGCAGGAAACTCACGCGCCCGCCCGATTTGATGAGCAGACGTTCCAGCGGTTGCGAGGAATCAACCGTGTCGGGCAGCGCCTGCGGTTGCGGAAACAGGCCGTGCAGTCGTTGCCGCCATTCCTGCGACCGGGCCTGCGCCAGTTGCGTTTTGGCGCGCTGCAAGGCTTTGAAAAAACGTTCGTCAGTGAACGGCTTGAGCAGGTAATCGAGCGCCTGCGCTTCAAACGCGCGCAGCGCGTAGCGGTCATACGCCGTCACAAAAATCACCAGCGGCGCGGCTTCGACGCCGACCTGTTCCAGCGCCGCGAATCCGTCCATCTCAGGCATCTGCACATCCAGAAACAACAGGTCGGGTCGCAAGGCGCGAATCAGGGCGACGGCTTGCTGGCCACTGCTGGCTTCGCCGATCACTTCGATGCTTGGATCGCGGGCGAGCAACAACCGCAGCCCTTCGCGCGCGGGCGGTTCGTCATCCACGATCATCGCTTTCAGTTTGTCCATACCGTGCGGTTCAGGGTTGGCGCGGTTCCCACAACTCGACCTTGGCGCCGTCAGGATCGAACTGCTTGTCGGAGTGCGCGAATGGGAGTTCATTGAAAGCAGATTCTGGCAGAGTCTACAAAGTGAAAACGCTCCCCACTTGCCTATTCAGTCGCCCGTGTCCGGCGCAGCAGAGTTGTTTCCGTTTTGGCGTCGTGCGCCACCGCAACGACGATTCTCCATCCGCCGGAATCACCGCGAATTATGTATGTGAACCCGAATCGGCCAATCTCCGACCGTGATGCTCCGTAGCGGACGAACACGCCGTTGAGTTCAACCAGTTCCGGCGCGAGCGTGCGCATCAGGAGTTCGCTAACTTCGGTGCTGTGATAACCCTGCGCCTTCGCGTGCTCGATGAGATGATCAGCCAGCACGAGCGCAGTTGCTTCATCCTGCACAACCCAGACACCGTCAGGGCGGATGAAGGTGCAGGGCAACTCGTAGAAAGGTATTACTTCGTCGGCACGCAGCGATTCAAATGCGCGCACATAGGCTTCCAGCATTTCCAGGGGAGACTGTTTCATTTTCTCGTTTCCTCACATTCGCGCAGAAACGCAACCATCTCGTTTTGGCTGCGCGTGACGGCGAAATCGAGCGGCGTCTTGCCGTCTTTGGTTTTGGCGTTGATGTCCGCGCCGTGTTTCAGCAGCAGTCTGGCGAATTCGATCTCGCCGTTGGCGGCGGCTTCGTGCAAGGGCATGACGCCGTTTTCCGCCTGGCGCGGATTCACGTTGGCGCCGCGCTCGATCAGCGTGCGCGCCATCTCGAATTGTCTGGCGGCCACGGCTGAATGCAGCGCCGTGATTTTCATGGATTCGCGGGTGAC
>JAJVID010000172.1:0-13649 GCA_022072205.1 Acidobacteriota bacterium | reverse complement strand
TCCAGCGCGACTTGCACTGGCGTGCAGCCAACATCGTCCGGCGCATCAAGATCAGCGCCGCGCGAAAGCAACGGTTCGATCAGTTCAATCATTCCGAACGCCGCAACGTAATGCAGCGCCGTCCAGCCCGCGCGCGGCCAGCCTTTGCCGCCGCGCCGGGCGTTCACGTCGGCTCCGTGACGAATCAGCAAACGCGCTGTGTCGGATTGCCGCCCAAACAGCGCGGCATGCAGCGGCGTGACTCCGAGCGGATGACGCGCGACGGCGTTGACGTTCGCGCCGCGCCCCATCAAAAACCACAAGGTTTCGGGATGCCCGAAATGCGCGGCCAACGCGAGCGGCGTGAACCCTTCCGCCGAATACGAATCCAACAAGGCAGCGTCTTTGCCGACCAACTCGGCGACGCGATTGGTCTGCCCGATGGCGGCGGCTTCGTGAATGTCGGGTTGCACGCCCGCTTTGAAGAGCAACTCGGCGACGGCTTGCTGCCCGGAATTGACCGCCATAATCAGCGCTGTATTGCCCAGCCAATCGCGCGCCGCCAGCAAGCGGCGGTTTTGTTCGAGCAGTTCCTTGACGCGCGCCACATCGCCCGTGCGCGCGGCAGTCAGCATGGCGAGCACGCTCGCGGCGAAGCGTTCATCCTGCGACGGACGGCTCTCGCGCAACGTATCCGCCACCACATCCAGCAACATTTCGCGCAACCGCTGCCGCGCGGAAAAGAGTCGCTTCTTGATCGCGGTGACCGAGACATCGAGGAAGGCGCTGATTTCGGCTTGCGAATATCCGCTCAGATAAAAGAGCATCACCGCCGCGCGTTCGTGTTCGGGCAACGCGTCAATCGCCGCCCAGATTTGATTCTTCATTTCCCGCTGCTCCAGCGCTTTGTCCTGCATCGGCGCGGGTGAAGCTTGTTCCTGCGCGAGTTGCAACGGTTCCAGTCTTGACAGCTTGCCGCGCCTGAGCCGGTCGCACTGTTTGAAGACGATGCGGCGAAACCAACCCGGAAACGCCGCCGGTTCGCGCAGTTGCGACAAACACAAATACGCTTCCAGAAAGGCTTCCTGCGCGGCGTCTTCGGCCAGCGGCAAATCACCCAACAAGGAGTAGCCATAGCCGACGGCCATGTCCTGAAATCGGCGCACGATCGCGCCGAACGCTTCCGCGTCGCCATCGCGCGCCTTGTTCACCAACTCGGCCAACGCCGCGCTCTCACTCATTCCGATTCTCCAATTTGTCGGTCGAAGCAGCTTCCGACGATAAGTCCCAATTCGTGAGGGAAAGGTTACCGGCGTTGCGCATTGCTCAGAAAAGCGGCGATGGCCCGGTCGAGCGCCTCTGGCTGGTCGTACTGGATGAACAACCGCGACTTCGGAATCGTGACGAATTCAAGCCGCTGGTTCAATTCAGCCGCGCCCTTCCAACTGTCAATGCAGGAATTCCGCATATAGTTTTTCCCCGCCTCGACATAGAACGCCGGATCGTCGAAACCCGGCTGCGCGACCAGCACGGGAACCCGCAGGTCTTTCAAACTGGCCGTGTAATCGGTCGAATAAAATTCCAGCAGGTAGCGAATCCACACCGGGAGCGTCGGCGCTTGCGCCTCGCGCCAGAGAAACAACCCCCGCCGCGGGTTCACCGCATAGTCGTAGGACATGAAGTTGTTGTCATCCCAGGTGCGGCGTGTGACGGTTTTGAACCATCGCTCGCCCATCGCGTTGGCAAAGCTGCGGCGCTGTTCAATCGTCCAGTTCAGCGTCGCGGGGTTGCTGTCGTAATACATCTTGAGCGCGCCGCCGATCAGGATCACCGCCTCGACGCGGGCGGGTTGGTCGAGCGCCAACTGCAGCGCGAGCTGCGTCGCCACCATCCAATGCGCGACGACCGTCACCTTCTCGATGCGTTCTTTGTCGAGCAGCGCATTGAGCGCCCGCAGCGACGAGCGCATCCACGGCGTGTCGCCGAATTTCGTTTCGTCCGCCGGCATGGCCAGCGGCTTCGTGCCGCCGAAACCCGGCAGCGTGACGGCGAACATCGTGTATTCGGTCTTGCGCCGTTCCATGAACTCGGTCCAGACGCCGTCGCCGAAGCCAATGCCCGCGATCAGCAGCATCGTCTTTTTGCCCTCTCCGACACGGCGGACATTGCCGAGCGTCCCCGCCGGGGTAGTTTCTGCGCCGGGCGGATGCCGCAGGTTGTTGAGCGCCGCATCCTGCGCCATTGATGGTTGCTGGCTCGCGGCGGTTTTATGGCGCGGCGCGAACGGCCCGCCCAGCGCTGCGCCGACGAACAAGGCGCAAACAATCGCCACTGGTGGAAACGCATTCATGGCCTGTGAATCTCCTTCATTTCAGATTTGTCTTGATCGGTGGGTCAAAACATGCGGATCAAGAGCCGCGGCCATGCCGCCGTGGACAACAGCCACTGCAAATGGCGCTCTTCCGTAGGTTCGATGGTTCCCGACGATCTTACTCATCTCTGTTGACCTATGGCTCAGAAAGAAAGCGTAGAATCTCACGCATCAGACGCTCTCCCTGTCCGGTCTCGAAAATAAGCTGCGCGTGGGCGGAGCCATCCAGAATGACCAACTCTTTCGGCCCTGGCGTTTTTTCGTAGCACTCACGAATGCGGGGCAGGCGCGGGATTTTGCTGTCTCCGCTGTAATCGTCTCGCGTCAGGATGAACAGCTTGCGTCCCTTCATCTGCTCGGGCTTTGTGATGGAAGAGGCCAGCAGCACGACACGGTCTATTTCGTTTGGTTTCGCCTCGACCGATGCTTGGGCCGCCGCCGCGCCACCCATGCTGCCGCCCACTACCGAGACGGTTTGCGCGCCCGTCTTGCGCAAGTAGCGGACTGCGGCCAAGACATCGAAGTGAAGCGGGGCGCTGAGCGGGTCGGCCTGGCCGGGACCTTTCGACTGGCCGTAGCCACGGAAGTCAATCGCCAAAACGCGGAATCCGGCCTTCACCAATACGCGCGCCTGCTGCTCCCAACTCTCTTTATTGAATCTGCCTCCGTGCGCCAGCACCACACCCCGGTCGCCTTTGCCGTACAGGTTGGCGTAGATCAGCCCTCCGTCATGGGTCGGAAAGGAGACCGGTTCCGGCGCGTCCTGGCTTCCGCCGGCGCTTCCGAAAGCGGGAACTGACCTCGCGCCTTCCACAGGTTTCACGCATCTATAGCCCAAATAGGCCGGGGCGAACATAATGTCGCCAGCCAATGGAGTGATGGTTTTCGTAAGCGGTGGAATTGCCAGCGCCAGGCAGATCGCCGGGAACGACAAAGCAGCCGTTTTTCTCTTCATTGCGCCTCCGAATGTTTGGTCATCGAGCCATCCGACGTGTCAGGTCAGGCATGATCTATCGCTGAATCCTGCGCCATCGCTGTTTCCTGGTTTATTCCATGGGTTGTTTCCTTGTTTGAATTTTCGGCTGTGCGTCGTCTTAACGGAATGACCACTTCAACCGTCAACCCGGCTCCGTTGAGCAACGCAAAGCTGTGTTCATCGCCGTACAACCGCGCAAGCCGCGCCCGCGTGTTGCGCAGACCGACGCCTTCATCTTCCGCCGCGAAGTCTTCCGGCAAACCCGGCCCGTCGTCGCGCACCTGCAAACGCAATTGGCCGGCTTCGCGCGCGGCTGAAATTTCAATCAAGCCCGCCGCCGCGCGCCGCGCGATGCCGTGCCGCACGGCGTTTTCGACCAGCGGTTGCAGAATCAAACTCGGCACGGCCGCCGTCAGCGTTTCCGGCGCAATCCGCATCCGCACCGTCAGCCGGTCGTGAAAGCGCGCCTGCTCGATGTCGAGATAGCGTTCGATGAAATCCAATTCTTCCCGGAGCGGGACTTCCTGTTTGTCTGCTTGCTCCAGCGTGTGGCGCAGCAAATCGCCCAGGCCAGCCAGCATCCGCACCGCCGCGTCGTTATCCTGTTTGCGCGCCAGCGTGGCGATGGTGTTGAGCGTGTTGAAGAGAAAGTGCGGATGCAGTTGCATCTTCAACGCCTGCAATTGCGCTTCGGCCAGTTGGCGTTGCAATTGCGCGGCGGCCAGATCGCGTTCTCGATAGCGGCGGTAATAATCGAGCACGTAACTGCTGCCTAACACCAGCCAATAGATCAGCCATTCAAACACCAGCCCTTGATACATCACCTGACGCAAACTCGCGGCAAAGGGCGCCCGGCGGGCAACCTGTGGTTCAAACACGCGCCAGGTCCAGACGAAAAACGACAAGTGCGCCAGCGCAACAGCAAGGCCCGCGAGCGCATGCAGCAAGGCTTTTGACCACCAATGGCGGCCTTCGAGCGGACAGCGACGGGCGATCCAGAAAACGACGGGCGTGAGCGCGGCCCAGCCGTACCATATCAGCAAATGCCACACGGCCAGCTTGAGGCGCGACACGGGAGGCGGGTTGGACGCAGGCCACAACAGCGTCGCCTGCGTCGCGGAAATCAAGCCAACCAACGTCCACGCGACGGCATAGCGCCGAATCGTCATCCATTGCTGTTCGTTTACCTTCAGCCAAGACATCATCATTCATTCGCGCGCCATCATGTTGTTTTGACGGCGACCAGCATGAGGGATGATTCCTCGCTTCAATCCCAAATGCAGCGAGTTGAATCGCCTCGCCGCCGCTTACTTCACGCGCCGGTATTTGGTTTCGACGGCTTTGGCTTCCTGACCGGCGGGCGTGATGTTGTAGGCTGTGATGACCAGTTGATTGTCGTCAAGCAACTCATACTCCGTGCGCCAGCCCCATTGCGGCTGGCCGGGGCCGGTGTCGTAATCACCCCGCGCCTTGAAGCCCCGTTCCATCGCTTCGCCCTGCGAAAACATAATCGCGTAGTTCATGTGAAAGCTGTCCACCCAGGAGGTCTGAAAGGTTTTCGTTATCGTGTTGAAGGCGATCAATTCCTCGCCACGTCGCGGTTTTCCCTGGAACGAGCCGGTGTAAACGTGCCGGACGAAGGCGCCATCCAGCACGCTTGTAAACTCGCCCGACACCCTGGATTCGTCGGCCAGTTTCCCCGGTTCGGTCCAGGTCCGGCAGTTTCCTTCCCAGTTCCCAATCAATTTTTTGAGTAGCTCGTGTTTCGGCATTTGTGCGCCCCTTTGTGTGGAAGTTGGTTTGTCGCCGGGTCTCTGCGCGCCAACCGGCGCGACGAAAGCAACCACGGCCATTGTCAGCGCAATGGCAATTTTTGCGATCATAGAAGCTCCTTTTTGAACGGCGGTTATATTAATGCGGAAAATGTAACGGGAATTTTCCCGAAAATGTTCAGGAATAGCAGCGAACGGTCGGAGTTTGCAGCGAACGGCGGCGCTCGCCAAACAAGGCGTCGTGTCACTGTTGATTCGGGGTTACTTCCTGGCGCTTGAATCGCGGGCCGAGGCGCTCGTTGACTGGCGCAAATGCCGGTTAACCCTGCGGCATGATGAGCGCCGCTTGTTCAAACTCTCGTCACAAAAACGAAGAGCCGCAGATTTACGTTGATCAACGCCGATTATCATCTGCGAAGACCTACGTTGAATCTGCGGCTCTTTCACTCTCGATCTCAGAACGTGAACTTCACGGCCAGTTGCAACTGGCGCGGGTCGCCCACTCCCTGACGGAGGAAGCCGTCGAAGTTGAACAGCCCCGGCGTCGTGAGCGGGTTGACCAGGTTTTTGTTGTTGAACGTGTTGAACATCTCGATGGTTGGGATGATCGAATAATGTTCGGCCCAACGGAAGACTTTCGACAATCGCCAGTCGAACGAGAAATACTCGTTGTCTTTTCGCGCCGTGTTGCGATTGGTGGCGGTGCGGGCGCCGGGCGTGATCGGCTGGGCGCTGCGGGCCTGGATGCGCGCGTTGGCCTCAAAGCCCCACGGCAGTTCGCCGTTCAAAATGAAGTTGAACTTGTGGCGGATGTCGCGGTCTGAGAGCGCGTAATCGGCTTGCAGGTTGTTGAGGTTGAACGAACGATCGGAGAACGGATCGCGTTCGTTCGAGTCGTCATCGAGGTCTTTCGACAACACGTAATTCCCGTCGAACTGGAATCGGTTGCTGAACCGCTTCCTCAGTCCCACCACGAAACCGCGATAGAGCGATTTGCCGCGCGAATTGGTCACCATCACCTCGCCCAGTTGCGGCGAGAAGATTCCGCTGACGTTGTAATTCAGGAAGCGTGTCAGGTGGACGCCCTTCGTGTGCGTGAAGTCGAGATAGAGCGCCAGGTTGTTGACGATCTGCTGCTCGAACTGGACGTTGGTCGAATAGACGCGCGGGTTCTCGTAATCGCGGCTGAAGACGCGCACGCCGGTGAAGAGCGGGAACTGGCCCGGCGGCACTTTCGCCGGCGCGACCACGTTCGGCCAGACCGGACCGGGAACGCCCGACGCGATGATGTCCGAGTTGAGGAAGATTGTTTGCTGCTGCACGCCGTTGGTCGTGATCGAACCGACCTGCGAGAGCATGTTCTGCCGCGCGTTGTAAATGCCGTAGCTCGCACGCAAGACCGATTTGCTGTTGCGCGCGATGTCCCACGCGAAGCCGACGCGCGGCTGAATCATCTTGAACTGATCGGGCAGTGTGCCGTCCGAAGGGAAGCGCGGATCGTTCAGGAATTTTCCGTAAGCCGTTTGCGAAGGCGGCGTGACCGGGTTGGGGAAAAGCTGCGCTTCCCAGCGCAGGCCGTAGCTGAGCGTGAAGCCGCTGCGGGCCTGCCATTTGTCCTGAATGAAAAGCGCGTATTCTTCGTTGTCAATGTTCGACGCGCCAGCCGCGTCGGTAGCCGGGCCGTCCAGTCCCGCGCCCTGCAAATAAAGCAGCAGCGGGCCGCCCGTCGTTGTGGTTCCCGCCGGGCAAGCGCCGGTGGCCGCGACGTAGCTGCCATTCGAGCAGCCTTTGATGTTCGGCCCGTAACCAGGGCCGAGCGATGCGGGCGAGGCGTAGCGCAGGAAGCCATTGACGCTGTCGAAAAGATAACGGCCCTCGAAGAATCCGCGAAAGACCTGCGCGTTGTTGCTGAACGTCCAATCGCCGCCCATCTTGACCGTGTGATTGCCGGAGACGATTGAGAAGTTGTCCTTCAACTGCGCGCGCTGGAACAACTCGTCAACGTTCGGCCCCAGGAAGAACGGATTGCCGAAACGAAACGTCGTCGCGAAGCCCATCGCCGTGTCGGCGGGGATGTTCGATTTTGTGGCCGAACGCGGGCGGTCTTCGCGCAGGTAGGTGGCGTGAAACTCGTTCAACTTCGTCGCCGAAAACGTCGTGAAGAAGTTGACGTTGAAGGCGTGAATCTTGCCGGGGCCTTCGGTGCCGTTGGCCGAATTGCCGTAAGTCGGCACGTCGAAGGTCTCGTTCTCCTTGTTCGTGCGGGTGAAGTTGTAGGAGAAAGCCAGTTCATTCGCTTCGCTCAACTTGAAATCGAGTTTGCCGAGGAACGACGAAGTGTTGATCGGCTTTTTGACCGGCAAGCCTTCGTCCTGCTGGCGCGTGGTTTTGAAGAAGTTGAGCAGCGCAAGCCGCTGGCAATCGGCGCTGGAATTGATCAACGCCTCGTTGGCCTGAACCGTTGGGTTTTGAACCGAACACGGTTGGCCGATGGGCACGCTCAGATTGTCGCGCGTCAGATTGGCGGTGATCTGCTCGAAGTTGGCGAAGTAAAAGGCGCGGTCTTTTTTGATCGGCCCGCCGATGTTGCCGCCGAACTGTTCGCGGTGAAAATCCTTGAGCGGTTTGCCGTCTGAAGTGTTTGAGGTCAGGGCTTCGAGACGCTGGAAATGAAACAAGCTGCCGCTGACTTTGTTCGTGCCCGATTTGGTGATGACGTTGATGATGCCGCCCGCGCTGCGTCCGAACTCAGCCGCCGCGCCTGTGGCCACGACCTGAAACTCCTTGATCGCTTCCATCGAGATGTCAATCGCGGCGCGCTGCCCCCCTGCCTGTTCGGCGAAAAATCCGTTGTTGTAATCGCCGCCGTCCAGGCTGACGTTGTTGAAGATGCCGCGCTGTCCGTTGAAGTTGATTTCATCGCCGTCCGGCCCCTGGGTGATGCTGACGCCGGGAGTGAGCGTCAACAGGTCTTCAAACTTGCGGCCCAGCACGGGCGTGCGGCTGACGGCGATTTCGTTGAGAGTCGAGCTTGATTCCGTCTTGACGTTGTCAATCGTCGGCGCGGCGGTGATCGTGATGCGCTCCTCAACCGACGAGACTTTCAAGTTCAGGTTGAGGTTGATCGCCTGGCCGACGGTCAGGCTTAGATTTTCCTGCGCCAGCGTCGAATAGCCTCGCTTCGAGACCGTCAGCGTGTAGCGGCCCGATGGCAGTTGCAGGAAGACGAAACGCCCGTCGGAATCGGTCTTCAAAGTTTTGGTCAGATTAGTGTCGGTGTTTTTGACTTCGACGTTGGCGTCCGCCACGACCGCATTGGCCTGGTCGAAGACCGTGCCCTGAATGACGCCTGTGGTGATCTGGGTTTGGGCGTGGATCAGGGTTGGCGAGGCGATCAACAACAGCAACGCCAGCAGGGAACAGCACACGCCTAGTCCTCTGTGTTTCCTCATAGGGGTATCTCCTTTATTTCCACAATTGTGACTTCGGATTTAGCAAGATTGCATTGAGCAGGGCGAATTCTATTTTTGACCTAACGAAATGAGCAAGCGAATTGAGCAGGCGAGCCAGGTATATTTTTGTGATACGAGGAGACAAGATTGTCAGACCATCAAGTCGAACGGGAGAATGATGGTAAGTTATGTGCGGGAAGTGAAGGGCTGATTGTGGAGTGGAAAGCGGAACGCCGATGAACGTTGATCGAAATTCGACAACGCTCACCGGCGTTTAGCTTTTAAAGTTGTCGCCGTTCGGCTAATTGCCGGCGGGAGGTTTCTCTTTCTTCACGAATTTATCGGGCGATAGCTTGGGATTGATCTTGATCTTGCTGATCGTCCATTCTTCGTTCGGCGTGCCGCCTTCTGACTTGGTGACCCGGTGCGGGAGATTCAATCCGCTGACGCTCTTGTACTCGGCGAATTCCCAGCGGTAATCAACTTCAGGAGCTTTTTCGAATCTCTCCTGAAATTCCTTCATCCGCCGCTCGCGCTCTTCGGGAGTGAGTTCGATGCGCTGGCCCTGCGGCCTCTGTCCGCCGCCCTGCGCATTGCCTTGCCCACCTCCCTGCGGTTGTGCTTGAGCATTCTCTTGCGGCGGACGCTGGCCTCTTTCTCGACCTTGACCGCCCGGGCCGCGGCCACCCATCATCTGGCGCATGTTTTTCGCTTTGTAAATGACGCCGATCAACTGATGCGATTGCTGATCGAAGTAGAGGCGCAGAGCCAGACCGTTTGCGCCTTTGCCTTCAAGCACGTCCAGCTTGGCGCCTTCAGGCCCCGGAGCTTCGCCGAGGTATGAATATTGAAGCTGAGCCGCTGGCGGCGCGGCCAACAGGAAGCCGATCATCACCAGATAGTGATCGCGGCGTTGTTGAAGCTGGAAATACTCGGCCATCTGCGGATTCTGATTGCCGCCGCCCTGGCCGCCACCCGGCCCGCCCATTCGCACCATAAAACCGCCACCACCGCCTGCGCTCATCGCCGGAATGAAATCGGCCCAGATCTGATCGCCGTTGAGCGTGTTGATCCTGGTGCCGAACTGGCCGTTTGTCGTCTGCATACTTTTATCCGGCATCATCAGGTCGAGTTGAATTTCGTTCTCCATCTGGCGGTCGCCGAAAGTCTGGCGCTGCGTGCCGGTGATTGAAATAGCTTGCAACTCTTTCAACTTCTTCTCGTCGCCGATGGCGGCGCGGGCCTGTTTGAGTATCTGCTCGGCTTTCGCTTTGGCGTCGGCGGCCTGGGCCAGCGCGATGGCCGGGATTGAAATAGCGGCGATTATTGCCAGGATCAGTTTGCGCATTCCATTTCTCCTCTAAATGTCCGGCAAGCTGCCAGCTTGCCGCGAGCTTAACCGCAAGGGGGCGAAAAGAGTTGTGATGGTAACGTCTCAAGTGAGCCAACGGCAAACTGGCAGCTTGCCGGACACTTACTCTTTCTCTATGCTACAAGACTTTCAGAATGAACAGCCGGTTTCATGACTTTCGCAGTAAAACTCAGGATTGCTTGAGACGCAAGCCGGGACACAAAGTCCTGGCGGAACGCTTTATAAAAGATGAGTGACGAACGGAAGAAAGACGATTTCGCGGCTCCGGGAGTAGATAAGGCGGCTTTGAAGCTGATTTTGAAAGAGCGCGTTTTCAATCAGGAGCCAAACGCTTTGCAGGCCGCATTGCCCGCGCTCAACGCTTACCCGAACGACGCTGAGGTGTTGCTGCTGACGATCCTCGCGGCTTTGATGGACGAGAAGCCGGATCAGGCGATGCGATTTTTACATCGCTTCACCAAGAACTGGCAGGCGCACGAGAACGAGGATCAGTTGCTGCGCGCCATCGCCCTGGCTCAGCAGGAACTCTGGGCGCAGGCCGCTCAGATTGGGAAACAGATCGGATGGCCGAATCTTTACAGTGCGTTTCTCTATTTGCCCGGAGGCTGGGCGCTGCGCAACTGGGCGCACGGCTGGGTGCGCCAGATCGAGCGTTTTGAAGACCGCGAGAAACGATCAGTCGCCGCCAAAAAAGCCGCCGAGAAACGAAAGGCCGAAAACGCGAAATCGCCGCACGCCGCCAAACTTCGCCAGGAAGAGAAGGTTCAGCAAGTCGAAGAGACGATCCCGACCGACGCCGCAACCGAGACGCCGCAGACCGCCCAGCCTGAATTCGCGCCCTTGCCGCGCTACCGGATTCGTATTCCGCTCTCAGTTGAATTGCCGAATTCGCTCGAAGCGGCGCTGGCCGTCCGCAGTTCTTCGGATGAATCCGATCGCGCAGCTTTCCGATTGCGGTATGAATTGGCTCATCTGGGCTTGTTGCAGGGCTTCGACGAATTGCTCTGCCTGCCGACGCTGCGCGATGTCGAGACGTACTGGTATCAGCTCGAAACCGTGCGCAAGGTGTTGAAGCAATTTCGCGGGCGCGTGCTGCTGGCCGATGAGGTTGGATTGGGCAAGACCATCGAAGCCGGAATGGTCTTGAAAGAATACCTGCTGCGCGGAATGGCCGAGCGTGTGCTGGTCTTGACGCCCGCGACGCTTGTTGGCCAGTGGCGCGAAGAGATGGCGGCGAAGTTCGGGATCGAGTTTGCGACAAGCTACGATTCGCTGCTCCGCAACGATCCCGAAAAGTTCTGGACGCAGCCGCGCGTGATCGCTTCAATTGCGATGGCGCGAAGGCAGGAGCATCAGGAGATTCTGGCAAAACAGAATTACGATCTGGTGATCGTTGACGAGGCGCATCATTTGAAAAATCGCGCGACCGCGAACTGGAAGCTGGTCAACGCTCTGAACAAACGCTTCCTGCTGCTGCTTTCGGCCACGCCGGTTCAGAATTCGCTGGTCGAGCTTTACAACCTGCTGACGCTGCTCAAACCCGGAATCTTCAAAACCGAAAAGGAATTTCGCGCGAGCTACATGACGAGCGGCAAGCCGCGCACGCCCGCGAACAAGGAGACGATGCGCGATCTGATGCGCGACGTGATGATTCGCAACACGCGCTCGCTGGTTGACGTGAAATTGCCACCGCGCCACGCGACGACATTACGTTTGGAGCCGAGCGAAGAAGAGCGCGCGTGTTATCTGGAATTGACCGGCCTGGTCGCCGACGCGCATCGCAAAGCCACTGCGCAGCAGCGAATGGCGCTGCGTTATCTGCTCTCGGCTGCGGGTTCGACGACGACGACTGCGGCTGGCGCAATCGGGCGTTATCTCGAATCGAAGAACGGCAAACGCGAATGGAAAAAATTGCAGGAGCGTTACGCCGGGATTCAGCCGAGTAGCAAGGAGCAGGCGCTCATCGAGTTGCTTCATCGCAACCCGGCGGAGAAGAAGATGGTCTTCGTCCACCACCGCGAGACGCTGCACAGGCTGGCTGAACTCGTCAAACGCGAAGGCGTCGCCTGCGAGCAGTTCGAGGGCGGAATGACTGGGCCTGAGAAAGACGCCGCCGTCCGGCGATTCCACGACGAAGTCCCGCTGCTGATCTGCACCGAATCGGGCGGCGAAGGACGCAACATGCAATTCTGCAACACACTGATCAACTTCGATCTGCCGTGGAATCCGATGACGATTGAGCAGCGCATCGGACGCATCCATCGCATCGGCCAGACGCGTGATGTCTTCGTCTTCAACCTGGCGGCGCGCGGCACGCTCGAAGAGCAGGTGCTGAAGATTCTGGACGAGAAGATCAACATGTTCGAGTTGGTGGTCGGCGAGATTGGCGAAATCCTGGGCGAGATGGATGAGGAGCAGGATTTCGGCGAACTGGTTTACGCCGCGTGGATCGAGACCACTGAAGCCGAACGCGAATCGGCCTTTGAGCAATTGGGCGAGCGGCTGGTTGAAGCCAAACAGCAGTACGAAGAGGTCAAGGCGCTCGATGAAGAGTTGTTCGGTGAGGAATTTGTGACGGGGTGAGAGACGATCTCGAATTTGAGATTTGAGATTTGAGATTCGGAATCTGAAATCAATCTATGACTGATTCATCAAACCGCTTCCGCACTTTCGCTGCGCAGTTGCTCGAACACGAGGGCGCGCTGGTCGAACCCGTCGAACCGCACGGACTGGAAGCGATGCTGCCCGGAAATTTACAACAGGCGTTGCGCGCGCCGGAGTTTCTGCGGCTCGGTTTCGCGGCGGAACTGCCGGCGGGCGCTGAGCGCGCGAGCCTCGAATCGGACTGGCTCGAACGGTTCGGCGAATTGCTGGATGGGCGAGGGCGGCGATTGAAATTCGCCGCGAGCGCAACCGTCCCGCCGCTCGGCCACGTCGAGCGCATAGTCGAACACAACGTCGCGTTGCAGAACGCGGTCTATCGCCTGTCGCAGATCGAGCAGGCGTGGACGCGCTATCTGATTTTTATTTTCCGCTACACCGCAATCTCGGACGAGAAGCGCGAGGGGATCATCAGGTTCGGATTCAACTTGATCAACGGGAGCGCGATTGATCCGATGATTGATCAACTGCTGGCGGCAGCGCTCGACGAAGGCGCGACGGAGACCGTGACGAAGCCGGCGGCGTCGCAACTGCCCGCGGATTGGACTGCTGAAAAGTTGAAGAAGGCGGTCACGCGCGCTCTGCCTGTCCGCGTCCGCGCGCATCTGGGGCAGTTCGTCAACGGGATGCAGCGGCGATTGGATCGCGATCTGGAGCGTGTTCACGAGTACTTCAACGGCTTGCGCGAAGAATCGTGGCGCAAGTTGAAAAAGCAGAAAGGCGACGCCGCGCGCGAACGCTTGCGGATCGAAGCCGCCGAGCGCGAGTACCAGGCGAAGGTCGCCGACTTGAAGCAGAAATACGATCTGCGCGTCAACGTCGAGCTTGTCCAGACGCTGGAATTGATCAGCCAGGTTCAACGAGTCACGCTGGCCATCAAACGCCGCAAAGGCGAACGCAAGCTGCCGCTGGATTGGAACCCGATCGCCAGACAACTCGATCCGCTGCCGTGCGAGTGGAGTTTCGTCGCCGAAGGCCCGCGCGTGGTCTGCGACGATCAATTGCACATCATCAGCCCGGCTGGCCACGCGCCGTGCCCGCAATGCGGCAGGGAGTATTGCCGGGT
>JAJVID010000097.1:13398-15696 GCA_022072205.1 Acidobacteriota bacterium | reverse complement strand
GCGGCGGATGGCCGGAATCGCGCTCGGCGTCATGCTCAGGTCGGTCAGCCCCATTCCCAAAAGCATAATCACCTGGGCCGGGTTCGACGCCATCTCGCCGCAGACGTTGATCGGGATGTTGATCTTTTTGGCTGAGTCGGCGACGTATTTGATCGCGCGCAGGACTGCCGGGTGCATGGGGTCGAACATCTTGTCAACGTTCTCGTTGCCGCGATCAACGGCGAGCAGGCTCTGGGTCAGGTCGTTGGTGCCGAGGCTGAAATAATCGGCTTCACGCGCCAGCGGTTCGGCCATGATCACGGCGGCGGGCGTTTCGATCATCACGCCGATCTCTACGTCTTCGGCGTGCGGGACGTGTTCGGCGCGCAGGTCGCGCTCGACTTCGGCGATGATCTCTTTGGCGCGGCGCACTTCGTCGAGATTTGAAACGAACGGGAGCAGGATTTTCAATCGCGCGTTGCCGTCCGGATGCAGCGCCGCGCGCAGGATGGCGCGCACCTGCGTTCTGAGAATCTTGTCAACAGCCAGCGAGAGTCTGATCGCGCGCAGCCCCAGCGCCGGGTTGCGTTCGGGTTTGAATCCGTCCAGATGCAGTTTGTCGCCGCCCAGATCGAATGTGCGGATGACCGCGCCATCTTCGCCGCAGGTGTCGGCCAGGAATTTGTAGGCCTCGTATTGCTCCTCTTCAGTCGGCAACCCCGAAGCCGCCTGGGAATAAAGAAACTCCGAGCGGTACAGCCCGACGCCCGCGGCGTTGAACCGCTGCAAGGTCTCGATCTCTTCAATCAGTTCGATGTTCGCGCGCAGTTCGACTTTGCGCCCGTCGCGTGTGACGGGCGGCAGTTCGCGTTCTTCGATGTAATGAAGCTGCTCGGCTTGCTGGCGCTCACGAAGCTCGATGTAAAAACGCACAGTTTCGGGCAGCGGGTTGACGATGACCGTGCCCGTCGTGCCGTCAATGATGATCGTTTCGCCGGAACGAACGCGCCCGGTGACGTCGCGCACGCCGACTACGGCTGGAATGTTGACGCTGCGCGCGATGATCGAAGTGTGCGAAGCCCATCCGCCCGCGCTCGTGACGAAGCCCAGCACGCGGCGCGGATCGAGATCGGCGGCGACCGAAGGCAGCAAATCGTCGGCGACGATGATCGAATTTGCGGCCAGTTCGTTCAGGTCGCGCGCCTTCGTGCCCGAAAGGATTTTGATCAGACGATGGGCCACGTCGGCCACGTCCGAGCCGCGTTCACGCAGGTAATCGTCGGTGATCTTGGTGTAAATGTGCAGCAGGTGATTCGACGTGTCGCGCACGGCCCATTCGGCGTTGACGCGGTTCTCGCGGATGCAGTCTTCGACCTGGCGTCCCAGGTTGCGGTCTTTGAGCATCATCAGGTGAGCTTCGAGAATGTAGGCGCGTTCGGAGCTGAAGACCTCCTGGAAGCGGCGCATCGCCTGATGAACCTGGCGCTGGGCGGCGCGGACGGCTTCGCGGAACCGTTTGATCTCGGCCTCGACCTGATGTTTCGGGATGAACATCCGCACGATGCGCCCGCGCGGATCGTCAACCAGAAAGACCGATCCAATCGCAACGCCCTGACAAACGCCTATGCCCTCGTATCTGAGTTCAGTAGTTTTCCCAGCTAAGCCACGCATCTTTTCACCCCAGGTTCGTGTAGCGAGAGGCGTCGGGAACATATTTCATATGAAATATGGCCGGTGATTTCGCCCATCTGCTTGATCATTCTTCGCCGAATTTGCCTTCGATCAACTTGCGCACCGCTTCTATCGCCTCGGTCTCGTCCGCGCCTTCAGCGATTACCTCGATCACGACGCCCTGCGACGCGGCGAGAAGAAGGATTCCGAAAATGCTCTTTGCGTCTACTGGCCCGGGCGGCCCGTTTGGCGCAGGCTGCGAGGCCGCATTGCGCGACGAATCTGCGCGGGCCAACCGGATATCGCAGCGAAAGGAATTCGCCAATTTAACCAGCTTGGCCGCCGCCCGCGCGTGCAACCCTAAACGATTGGTGATGGAGAGGGTGAGTCGTTGCATCTGAACTCAGGGAGTAGGGAATGGGGAGTGGGGAGTGGGAAAGTATCTTCCTTATCCACCTACCCCCCACTCCCCATTCCCTACTCCCTACTTTGGTGTAAGAACTTCGCTCGCCAGATAGATTGTCTTCTGGCCCTGGTCTCGCACGCGGCGCGCGATGACGGGCAGTGTTTCATCAGGTTGTTGGTCAGCCAGTTTGAGGATCATGGGCAGATTGACGCCGGTCACGACTTCAATCGGCTCGCTGCCCA
>JAJVID010000097.1:0-13298 GCA_022072205.1 Acidobacteriota bacterium | reverse complement strand
GTCTTCTGGCCCTGGTCTCGCACGCGGCGCGCGATGACGGGCAGTGTTTCATCAGGTTGTTGGTCAGCCAGTTTGAGGATCATGGGCAGATTGACGCCGGTCACGACTTCAATCGGCTCGCTGCCCAGAAAAGTGCAGGCCAGATTGGTTGGAGTGCCGCCGAACATGTCAGTCAACACCAGCACGCCTGCGCCCTGGTTGACGCGCTCGATGGCTTTGCCGATTTCGTCGCGGGCGATCTCAACGTCATCGTGCCAGCCGATGGTGACGGCGGTGATGTGATGGATGTCTTCGTTGATGATCGTTTCCGCCGCGCTGACCAGTTCGGTCGCTAAGTTACCGTGTGTGACGACCACGCCTCCGATTAGTGGCATAGGACTTCCTGTTCATGTTGAACATCAAATTTCAGGTATGGATAACCCACGACAGATTTTTCTCGCAAGCTGGTTTGGAATCTCCGTGTGGCGAGGCACTGCTTCCACTGCGCCTGTCTGCGGATTACACCAGAGAGAATGTTCACGGCCTTCTCTCTTGAGGTAGCAACCGTGCTTGCGCAGATGTCTGAGCAACGAGCTTCGCTTCATTGCACTACGACCGTCTCCCGAATGGCATCCTGCGGCGCTCCACGCAGCGCATCTTCCCGGCGATCTTCAAGAATGAGCATAACCGCTTCGGCCAAACTCTTGCGGCACTCCTCGATGGTTCGGCCCTGTCCATTGGCGCCAGGAATTTCCGGGCAGTAAGAGATGAACCAATTGTCGTCTTTCTCTATAATCGCGGTGAATTCATTGCGCATATTCTTCCTCTATTTCTTCACATCCCGATGTGTCACTCGCGCATGCTGCTCGTTACGATTTAGGTGTTTGCCGATGGCGTTGGCGACGGCCACCGAACGATGCCTGCCTCCCGTGCAACCGACCGCGACGGTGACGTAGCTTTTGCCTTCGCGCTGGTAAAGCGGCATCAGGTAATCGAGCAGTTCGCAGAATCGTCCGATGGTTTCGCGCGCCTCCTCGCTCTTGTCCAGATATTCGATGACCGGCTGGTCGTTGCCGGTCAGGTCTTTCAGTTCGGGGACGAAGTGCGGGTTTGGCAGAAACCGCACATCGAAAAGCAGGTCGGCGTCGAGCGGGACTCCGTATTTGAACCCGAAGCTGATGATCGTGATGTCGGTTTTGACCTCGGCGTTTTCCGGCGCAAAACGGTTCTTGAGCCACGCGCGCAGCGTGTGGACGGTGTGATCGGAAGTGTCAATCACGACATCGGCCAGCGCGCGAATCGGTTCGAGCTTTCTGCGCTCGGCGCCGATCGCTTCGAGCACGCGCCCTTCGCCCAGCGGGTGCGGGCGCCGCGTTTCGCTGTAGCGGCGATGGAGCGCGGCGTCGCTCGCTTCCATAAACAGAACAGTCGTTTCAATGTCGTCGCGCCCGCGGAGTTGCGCGTAAACCTGCGGGAAGCTTTGCAGGAACTCTCCCTCGCGGATGTTGACGCCCAGCGCGGCCCGCGTGATGCCCGACTCCCTGCGCTCGAACAGATGCACGAAACTCGGAATCAACTGCACCGGCAAGTTGTCAACGCAAAAATAACCCAGGTCTTCAAAGACATTCATCGCCGATGACATCCCGGCGCCGCTCAGACCTGTGATGATGATGAGTTGAGGGATCATAGTTGATTGCGGATTGGGGATTGCGGATTGCGGATTTATGAGTCCCTTCAACTGCGGACGAGAAAGCGAGATTGAAAGTTTTACCAATCCGCAATCCCCAATCCGCAATCCGCAAATCAGGGTTCGATCAAACCGTAATTTCCATCCTTACGCTTGTAAATTATCCCGATGCGGTCGGTGTCCGCGTTTCGGAAGACCAGAAAGTTTTCCGCCGCCTCGCTGACTTGCATCATCGCTTCTTCGGCGGTCATCGGTTTGACCGAATAGCGCCGTGAACGGACGATGCGCGGCGCATCTCTTTCCGGCTCGACCGGGGGCATATGGCCTGCCGCGACCTCACTCGTTGATGGAGAGTGATGTTTGCGGGTGATGATTTTCCCCTTGACCTTGAGCGCCTGGCGGCGCAACCGGTCAATCGCCTGCGACGCCGAGACATACATATCCGTCGTATCGGATTTGCTGGTCAGCGCGTGGTCTTGCCAATTGACGACGATCTCCGCCAGATGCCGGTGATGCTTGCCGACGCTCAGGATAACGTGCGCCCTGGTCGCTCCGTTGAGCACCGAGTTGAGCTTCTTAAAATTTTCAGTGACGTGTTTTCTAATGGCAGGAGAAACAGAGAAGTTGCGGCCTGTGAATTCTATCTTCATCCCAATGCTCCTTTCTTTTTTTGCCCGGTCGCCGGGGCCAAAGCGTCCAAGCGAGACTGTGGTTGGTAAAGAGCTGTCGAAACGGGTGGGAATTCTGAACGCGGAATGTGGAATTCGGAATGCGGAATGAAGATTTCGGCACAGCCGTCCTCTTCATTCCGCGTTCCGCGTTCCGAATTCCGAATTCAAACAACTTGCCGCCGTTCGCGCGATCCCGGAATTTTCATCTGGTCGCGGTACTTGGCGACGGTTCGGCGAGAAAGCTTCTGGCCCTCTTTGGCGAGGACTTTGGCGATCTCGTCGTCGGTCAGCGGATTGCGCGAGTCTTCGGCCTCGATCATCTTCTTGATCCTCAATTTGATGATCCGGGTCGAAACCTCTTCGCCCTCGTCGTTGACCATGCCCTCGGTAAAGAAACGGCGGAGTTCGATCACGCCCTGCGGGGTGTGAGCGTACTTGCCGTTGACCACGCGGGAAACTGTCGAAAGATGCATGCCGATGTCTTCGGAAATATCTTTGAGCATCATCGGCTTCAAACACTCGACGCCTTTGTCGAGAAAGTCGCGCTGGCGTTCGACGATCCGTTCGCAGACTTTGTAGATCGTCTGTTTGCGATGCTCGATGTTTTTGAGCAAATCAACCGCCGAACGGAAGCGATCCTTGATGTAATCGCGCGTCTCTTTCGATGTTTCCTTATTCTCCATCATCTGACGGTACTGCTTGTTGATGCGCAATTGCGGCAGCCCGTCGTCGTTAAAACGGATGACGTATTCGTCGTCAATCTTTTCAATATAAACTTCCGGCTCGATGTATTGCGCCTCGCGCGGAGCGAATTTGCGGCCCGGTTTCGGTTCGAGCTTTTGGCGAATCAACTGCAATTCCTGCGCGGCCTGCTCAACGCTCACGCCAAGCGCCTTCGCCAATTCCGGCAGCTTGTGCTGTTGCAACTGGCCGAAATGTTCGCGGATCATCTTCGCCGCCAGCCGGTCGCCGTATCCAAGATAGTTGAGTTGCAGCAGCAGACACTCCTGCAGATTGCGCGCGGCGACGCCGGTCGGATCGAGTTGCTGCACGATCTCCAAAGCCTTCTGCGCCGTCTCCATCGTCCAGGGACCGAGCGCCGCGATCTCTTCGAGCGAGCAATCCAGATAACCGTCATCGTTGAGGTTGCCGATGATCGCCTCGGCGGCGGCGGAGACATCGGGCGGCGCGATGGTCAAATGCAATTGCCAGTTCAGGTGATCAGCCAGACTGTCTTCTGAGCGCAGGAACTGTTCGAATGAAGGCGTTTCTTTAACTTCGGTTTCGCGCGTGCGATAGCCCGGATCAAGGTATTCCTCAAAGGTCGTGCCGAAATCAATCTCCTCGAACGAATCGCGTTCGCCGATCTCAGCTTCACGCGCCTCGCCTCCTTCGGCGTCGCGCGCGACCTCGCCCGAAGCCTGAGTCAGTTCGACGGACCGCAAGCTCGCATCGTAGCCCGCGTCAAACTCCCCCGCTTCAGCGGCAGAATAATCCGCTGAATAAGACGCGTCCGGGCCATCAAACGAATCCGCGCCGCTCGCCGGATTCGCTGGAAGCTCTCCCGATCCGTTGATCGAGCCGCCCGGAGTTTCGGTGAAATCCACATTTCCCTCGTCGCCGGGAACGGCCACTTCATCGGGCGCCAGCTCTTCGAGTACCGGATTTTCAGCAAGCTGTTGTGAAACCAACTCGCCCAATTCGAGCGTGGTCATCTGCAACATCTCGATGCGTTGGCGCAACTGGGGCGTCAACACCAGTCGTTGCGTTTGATTGATGACCAGTTTTTGTTGATACGACATAGCGGACTCGGTGGCTGGTAGTTGGCGATTGGCGGCTGGCTCCTTTGTTTTTCAGCCAACCACCAGGCGCCAGACGCCAGCCCTACATTCTAAATTTCTCTCCCAGATAAACCCTTCTAACTTCCGGATCGTCGGTCAACTCCCGGGGCGTCCCCGAACGAAAGAGTTTGCCGTCGCTGATAATATAGGCGCGGTCTGTAATCTCCAGCGCTTCGCGCACATTGTGATCCGTGATTAATATACCGATCCCGCGCGAACGCAGCCGCGAGATAATCTGCTGAATATCGTCTATCGCAATTGGGTCAATTCCCGCAAACGGCTCATCGAGCAAAATGTATTTCGGCTCGATGGTCAGCATCCGCGCGATCTCAGTCCGGCGGCGTTCGCCGCCCGATAGCGCGTAGCCTTTATTCTTCCTTACGTGACTGAGCCGGAATTCTTCAATCAATTCTTCCAGCCGGTCGTGACGTTCGGCGCGCGTCATCTCGAGCGTCTCGAGTATCGCCAGGATATTCTGCTCCACTGTGAATTTGCGAAAGACCGAAGCTTCCTGGGGGAGATAGCTGATTCCGAGACGAGCGCGTTTGTAGAGAGGCAACCGCGTAATGCTTTCTTCGCCCAGCCAGACGCTGCCTTCGTCAGGCTCTTCCAACCCGACGACCATGTAGAACGTCGTGGTCTTTCCGGCGCCGTTCGGGCCAAGCAGCCCGACGATCTCGCCGGGGCGGACTTTGATGGAAACATCGTTGACGACGCAGCGGCGGCGATAAGATTTTCTCAGACCCTCAGCGCGCAAGGCCCCACTATCAAGCCCCGCATCTTCTTCAAGCCGGTTCAGCTCGGCGTCTTTGATCTCTCGATCAAGAACCTCGCTTAACATCGCTACCGATCCTCCCGCATTGGCTGCGCTGACTGCTTTGGCTGCGCTGGCCCCATTAACCTCATCACTCGCCACCCCCATCAGAAACTCCTGCTGTCAACTTCCCTTATCAAGCTTAAGCCATCAGCCATTCTCTCGATTGATTTCACGGCTTGAACCCCGCCCGGCCTTGATTGGCGCATCGTTGACGCCATTCACAATTCAATTTTGGATTCGATGCGTTGTCTTCACACGCCTCTTTGCGCCGCTTTCAACGTTGTTGTCATCATTGGCTTCGATCCTAGCATCGCGTAAATGCAAAGTCAATTTTGGGCTTTTTGTGCCTGCTTCATGCTCACGATCTTCGACCATTGCGAGATTTCCGGTGAGTATTGCGGTGTCAGTCGCAGCGGTATAAACGACCCGATCTCCCGTCGCGCGGCGCGTCGGTTGCGTTATCACCACCTCCTTCGACGCGGTCAGAGAGACCAGTTTGCGCTCTTCATCCATCACCGCGTCCGCAGTCGCGGCGTCAATTCGATCCGTGCCCTGACGGATTTTCACCGAGCCTTCGTAATGCGCGGTGCGATTCGCGTCGGTGTAAACGATGCGGTCGGACGTGGTGAAGATCGGCACGATCTGTTTGCGTCCTTTCTCGACCTCGCGCTCGAAATCGTAGAATGCCGATTGCGCCGCGCCCCACGCCGTCATCACGCGCTCGCCTTTGTCGAGTTCGATGTTTTCGGCGCGGACGAAATCATCGTCCTGCCAGGCGCGCGCCGCGCCGATGTAACGCGCCGCGCCTTCGTTGTGCTTGACCAGCGCGCGGTCGGAAGCGACCGTCACCGGCCCCTTCTTGTTTTTGAATGGCGCCGAACCGCCGGTTGATTCGCGGCTGAAATAGGTGGTGCGGACGTGGCCGCGCAATTCGCTCTCGCCGGTTTCAATGTTGGCGTCAATTTCATCGGCGTTGGCGCGCGCCGATGAATCCCACAACTGCGGCTTGCCGCGCATCGCCACCACTCTGTTCGACGCCGTGTATACGCCGCGCGCGGCGGTGGCCGTGCGTTCGCTGTCGGTGAATTTCGCGTCGCCTTCGACCGTCAGGTCGGCCACGTCCTGAGTTTGTTGATTGAAGTTGGCGGATAACTTCCTGCCGCTCAGTGTCTTCTTCAACCGCTTGACCGGCTTGCTGTCCTTATCCCTGCTCTCGGCGCCTTTGCCATCAGGCTGCATCGGGTCGAACTCGGCGACGGCGTTCGGTTCGGCGATGAAGGTTTTGATCGCGTTGCCGGTCTCGAAAAATTCGGCGGTGAATCGCGGCGCGCGCAATCTCTTGTTTTCGGCGTCGGGCGTTACCCGCTTCGGCGTAACGGTCATGACGGCGTTCCCGGTGGCTTCGGCGTTGAGCATGTTTTTTCCGTCCTCGCGGAAATTGACTCGCACGGCGTCGGCTTCGATCACGCGCTCCGACCAGTCGTTCTTGTTCGTCGAGCTTTCAACCGCCTCCAGCTTCATCACCGTGCGGCCTTGCGTCACGATGGCCTGAATGTCGCTGCTCTTCTCGTTCGGCTTGTAGTAAAGGTCGAAACGCTCGGCGGTGATTTCGCGCGGCGCGTCAGGTTCGAGCGAGCGCGCGCGCGCGCCGCCGTACGCCGACGCCGACTTCATTTTCTGCGTCTCGTCGAAATAAAAATCCATGTCGCGCGACGACGCCTCGGAAGCTTTGCCCTTCTCCTGCGACTTCAAAAACGAATTGCCGCGCAACTCGACGTGCTCGATCTTCTTCGTCTGCGGATTGATGAAACCCGTGACAACATCGGCTCGCGCCAACCGTTCGCCCTGCGTGATGTTTACGTTGCTCTCAAACCACACCATCCCGCCGTTTTCAGCATAGTTCGCGCGGTCGCCGCGAATCTCGACCGGCTGCCCATTCTTTTTATTCGGATCGGGCTTGTTCGGATCGAGCTTATTTAAATCAGAGTTGGCGCTGACGACGTGCGGATTTTTCGTCAGAGTAAGGTTGTGGTCTTTCGCGCGAAGCGTCGCGCCGAGAGATGATCCGCTGATCTCTCCGTGCCGGAATTGCACGGGAGCTTCGGTGCTGGCAGTTTCGCTCTGCTGTTCGTAGGTGAGCGTTTCGGTGGTGACCTCAAGCCCGTCGCTGCTGGTTACTTTGACGTGGCCCGTGAACGTGACCCGGCTCTGGTCACGCAGGTAAGAGCCGCGATCCGCGACGACACGCAAACTCTTGCCGCGCTCAATGCCTCCCTGCCCTTGTCCAAAAGCCGTCAGATCAACTTTCTCAAGCTCGTGCCGCCCGTCTTCGTAAGCGGTGTCTTTCGCGGCCAGCAAACGCAGCGTCTCGCGCCCGTTCTCCGTCTTGACGTATTTGTAACCTTCGATGATCGAAGTCACCTTGCCCGTCAACACCGGCGGCCCCTTCTCAAAACCGGCGGGAGGCGCATGTCTGCGGGCGCGAATGAACGCGGTCACGATCACGACAATGGCGACAATCAAAACCAGCAGAGAGACGATTCTCCCAATCGCGGGGATTTTTTCTTTGAACATAAAATGATTCCTGCACCAGTTGAATGACGCGCGGATTATACACCCCGGCGGGAGTGGGAGGGAGAGAGGCTGGTCGCGGTCTGAAATGACCAACGGCGCGCGTCCGGCGATTTCGATTCGCCCGAACGCGCGCCGTTTTGATTGCGCCAAGGCTCTTTCTGCCGGCAACGCAGCCCTGACCGGTTGCGCTGCTTTTCTTTTTATGGAACGGCGTTTTTCTGTCCCGCAATTTCCATTGAAAGCGGGTTTAATAGAAAAATCGTGGACAGAAAAATATTCTCCTTAAGCCAGGAGAATGACTTCCAGAATTCTCCTCCGGGGAATGGCCCTTCTGACTCCCTCGCAGATTTGAATGCCAGGCTGGGTTGTCGAAAGGTTCAGCGGGGATTTGAAAGATGCCGGTCGGCGAATTTCAGAAACTGCTCCCAATCGTAATCGGTCACGTCGTGTTTGCCCGCGCGGATGTGGTAGCCGATGGTCGTCGTGATCGGCTGATGAATGCCGGGCATTTCCGCCGCGCCCAGACCGTCTTTCCCCAACAGACGATAAACCGGCTCGGCTGCTTTGGCCGAGAGGAATTCGCCGCGCGGATCGGCCCAGAGGTCTTCAGCCGCGCTGGCGACGTAAACCGGACGCGGCGCGACGAGCGCGATCAGCATGTGTTGATCAACGGGCAAATCGGAAACCCGCGTGTTGTACTTTTTGAAGTTGGCGCAGAACCAGTGTGGAAACGAGGTGTTGATGCGCTCAACCGTCTCGCCGAAATTACGCCGGGCCAGCGCCGCGCCGCCTTCGCCGCTGTCGTTCGAGATCACCATCGCAAATCTTTCGTCCTGAGCGCCCGCCCATAGCGCCGTTTTGCCCAATCGCGAATGGCCCCAGACGGCGACTCGTTTTGCGTCGAGTTCCTTGTCGCGCTCAATGAAATCCATCGCGCGGCTCAATCCCCAGGCCCACGCGCCGATGGCGTTCCATTCATCGGCTTCGGGCGCGGCCTGACCGGCGCGGTAAAAATGTGGAATGATCGAATCTTTCAATCCGTTCGCGTGATCAGGAAACAAATCGCCGTAATAGATCGTCGCCACGGCGTAACCGCGCTTGACGATCATTTCAATCGGCCATCTTCGAGCCTCGGCTCCGCGCGAAGCTTCGGTCGCGCGATTGTTGATGACGCCGTTCTCTTTTGACTCGCGCATCCAGGCTTTCGACAGCGTGATGCCAGGGTCTTTGCTGATCGCCTGGTTGCCGTTGAAATTCATTCCGAGAAACACGGGCGCCGGCTTCGTCCTGCCGTTCGGGACATAAAGCAGCAGGCTCATTTGCGGGCCATCTTTCCTGCCAAGCAAGAAAATGGTGATCTCGCGGCGCGTTGCGATCCCGCCAAGAGCTTTCGCGTCGCGCGAGGTTTCAGCGAAGCTGATTCGCGGCTTGGCGTGTGGCGTGCGGCCATAAACGTTCGTTTCGAACAGCCGCAGAATTTCGGCGCGCCGCTGTCGCCATTGGCGTTGATTGCCAACGCGCTTCCCGTTCGCCGCAACCAGTGGATCGGGCAGCGTGTACGAGACGACTTTCGATTCGTCGTAATTGGCGTTTGCGGGGTTCTGAGCGCCAACGTTGATCGAAACGAATTGCGACGACAGGAGCGCGAGCGCGAAAGCCGCCATCATCGCTTTTGCTCCGCGAACGGTCTTTGTGATTGACATAATCTTGCCTCGTTATCAGGTTGTTCTTTTCTTTCCATACAGCGTCGCCACGAGCCGCCGCGGGCCGCCGTTGTTGCGATGTTCGCAAAGATAAATTCCCTGCCACGTCCCCAACCGAAGCCGCCCGCCGCCAACCGGTATCGAAAGCGATGAGCCAAGAATGACTGACTTGATGTGCGCCGGCATATCGTCGGGGCCTTCCAGCGTGTGTTCGTAATAAGGCGCGTTCTCAGGCACGGCGTGATTGAAATGGCGCTCCATATCGCCGCGCACATCCGGGTCGGCGTTTTCGTTGATGGCCAGCGACGCCGACGTGTGCTGGATGAAGAGATTCAAAACGCCGGTTTCGATCTCGCGCAGTTC
Source organism: Acidobacteriota bacterium (assembly GCA_022072205.1). Classification (GTDB taxonomy): domain Bacteria; phylum Acidobacteriota; class Blastocatellia; order RBC074; family RBC074; genus JAJVID01. The sequence continues at coordinate 3,663 of JAJVID010000097.1, read as the reverse complement.
CGGTAGATGTTCATTCACATCGCGCGTGATCAGATGGAAGCCGCGCGGCCTGGCCCTGAGCGTAAACTCTTTCTGTATCCATGCGGTATTGACGGTGTCGTTCATGCCGTCAGCTTACGGGAAATCGAAACACCGCACAAAGGCCGGCGCGTTTTCGCAATCCGCTTCGCGCAAGCCATTGCGCGCGTCATAGCCTCTGACGGCTTTCGATGGCGCCTTGCTTGCTTGTCGTAATGTCCGCCAACTCTCTTCGAGCGTAAGCTTGAGAGTGGCCGCTCCCTTACAACTCTCCCATAAATTCGGCGGCGCTTCCCCTGAATCGTAATAAGCCCTGCTTAACTACGCGGGCCTTAACAGATGCTCAGGCAGCATCGCGGAGAGCCAATGATGATTCGATTCACCAGATTTAAATACGTGGTCGCAATTACGCTGTCCCTGTTGCTGACGACTTCTACAACTTTTACCGGCGCCAGCGCCGATTCGATTCCACACCAGCAACAGAGCCAGACGAGAACCAACATGCCCTGCTCCGTTTCCGTCGTTCCTGTCGCCAACGCGCAAGCGGTTTTATGGAGCGAGCCTGCGGACATCGAATGCCGCGATTTGTTTTACGGCGCCGGTGGCCCGGACGGCGCGCCTGATCCTTCGGCGCCTTTCACCTTCGTGCGCCGTTCCAAATCCGGCACACAGAAAAAGATCATCGTCAAAGACAACCGCGACCGCGAGTGGACAGTGAAGTTCGGGCTTGAAGCCAGGCCCGAAACCACAGCCACGCGCATCGTCTGGGCCGCCGGCTACCACGTTGATCAGGATTATTTCGTCCCGCAGGCTCGCATCGTCGGCGCAGAGAGCTTCGACGCGCGCAACGTGCGCTTCGAGCGGCGCGATGACGGATACAAAGAGATCGGGAAATGGCAGTGGAGCAAGAACCCGTTTGTGGGCACGCGCGAATTGGAAGGGTTGAAAATCCTGATGGCGCTGCTCAACAACTGGGACCTGAAATCAAAAAACAACGATATAGTGATTCGGAAAAAGAAGCCGGGGACATCCATCTATTATGTCGCGGATCTGGGCGCGACGTTCGGGCGAACCGGGACTTTCATAAACAATGTGCCGTTGTTCGCCGATTGGCCGGCGGTGGCGAGCTTTTCTCCCGGAAAAGCGAAGGGCGATCCGCATGCTTTCAGCGACGAAAATTTCATCAAAGCCGTGCACGGCGATGTGGTGGTCTTCGATCACCGCCGCTTGCGCGGCCAGAAGGCGCTCAAAGGAATTTCGGTCGAAAGCGCGCGATGGATGGGCTGCCTGCTCGGACGGCTTTCGGATCAGCAACTGACCGACGCTTTTCGCGCGGGCGGGTTCAACGCGACTGAAACATCACTCTTCCTGCTCACGCTGCGCGCGCGGATAAGACAGCTTCAGTCGCTTTGAACTCGGCGCGGTACAGAGAGCGGTAGCGATCTGGTTGCTGTGCGCCACGACCAGGTCGCTACCGCTCTCTGTACCGCGCCAGTGTTTCAAAACGCCGGAATGAATTTCAAACAGACCGGCGAAGGGATTTCGGTCGTCTGTCCTGTCGCCGTCAGCCTTCCGCTTTGCTGGTCAATGCGGAAAGTGATCACGTTGTCGGTGTTCTGATTGGCGGCGAGCAAAAACGCGCCCGTCGGATCAATGCCGAAATTGCGCGGCCATTTGCCCTGCGTTGATTCGTGCCCAACCAGAGCCACCTTGCCGGTGTTCTGATCAATCGAAAAAATCACGATGCTGTCGTGTCCGCGATTCGATCCGTAAACGAACCGGCCCGACGGGTGGACGTGAACGTCTGCGGGATAGTTCGTCCCGCTGAAACCGTCGGGCAATGTCGAAATGGTCTGCAATTCCTGAAGCGCGCCTTTCGTCTTGTCGTAAGCGAACGCGATCATCGTCGAATCGAGTTCGTTGACCACGTAAGCGAACTTGCCTGACGGATGAAAATCGAAATGGCGCGGCCCGGCGGCTGGTTTGGTCGCGGCGAAACCGTTCGGGATGAACTTTCCGTTTTTTGTGTCAATGCGATAAATCATCACTTTGTCCAGTCCCAGATCGGGCGCGAAGGCGTATCGCCCCGCCGCGTCGGGCACGATGGAATGCGCGTGCGGCCCGCTCTGCCGCTTCGGGTCGCCGCCGGCGCCTTTGTGCTGGGCCACGTCGCTCGCCTCGGCCAGACTGCCGTCGGCGCGAACCGGATAGATGACGACATTGCCGCCGCCGTAATTCGCCGCCAGAACGAATTTGCCCGAAGGATGAACCGACACGTAGCAAGGCACGCCCGGCGAATTCTGTTCATTGAGCTTCCGCAAATCGCCCGTCTTCCGGTCAATCGCAAACGCGGTCACGCCGCCGCCCCTCTTGCCTGCGAATTCGCCGCTCTCGTTAGCGGCGTATAGAAACCGCCGCTTCGGATCAATCGCCAGGAACGACGGGTTGCTGATACCTTTGATCGTCGCGGCGGGCTTCAGTTGGCCATCGGCCAGATTCATTCGATAAATGTAGATGCTTTCGCTCCTGCCTTTCGTGTACGTGCCGACGTACATCAGCAATTCTTTCAATTTCCGCTTCGACCCGGTTTGAGCGGAGACAGGAATAGAGCGCGCGAGCGCCGCCAACCCGGAAGCCTTGACGAATTCGCGCCGCGTAAATTGATTTGATGACATAGCTGATCCTTTGAATTGATGATGACGGTTATTGAGCTATCTTCGTTGATTGATGGGCGACCAGCTTCCATCCGTCTTTCTGCTTAGCGTAAACGTGAGTGTATCTCGCGTTGGTGTCAATCTTGTTACCGTTGGCCAGAACGTGTACTTCCCAGTGGCAGGTGACCACCGCGGCGTTACCGTAAACGCCGACCTTGATCTCGTCGCGCTTCATTGTCTGGTATTTCGTCGCGCCGGATTTGATGGCGCCGATGTACGTTGACTTGCTGTCAACGTGGCCGTTCGAGTGGGTATAAACTATCGCGTCGCCATACAGCTTTTCGAGCGCGGCGACATCCGATTTGATCAGCGCGTCTTCCCATTGCTGTTCCAGTTTGAGCACGGCCTGCTCAACCGGGCTTGAAGCTTTCTTCCCCTGAGCGAAAGCAGATAGGGATATGGATGCGAAGACTACTGCAAACACAAGGATTCGTTTCATGAACACAGTCCTTTCAAAATGATCTGTCGTTATTCGGTTTTACTGCTTTGATCCCGCCGGAAGAGCGGATTTGTCCGGCTGCGGCGAATGTTGCCTGCCTCCGGCTCAAGTGGCAAGAGCAATCGGGGCCTGGGCGCCTTTTAACTTCAACTCTCCTGGGTGAGCGCGCGCCAGGCTCGGTGGTATTTTTCGATTCGGGCCAGGTCTTTCGGCGTCATTTCGCCGAGGCGTTTGACGTTCATGTGGTTATGCCACGGAGTCACAGAGACACAGAGGAGAAACAAGCATTCAAGAGAAATTACTTCCCCTTCTCCATCTTCTCTGTGGCTCTGTGACTCCGTGGCAAATTCATGTGCGCGGTTAGGGTTTTATGGTCGCCGTAATCCGCTCCCAGCCTTCACGCGCGTTGCGGACGGCGGGAGACCAGCCTGTCGCCTCTTTAAATTTCTTGTTCGACACACGCTGGCTGCGCGCGGCGAACATCGCGTCTTT
>JAJVID010000013.1:13269-15948 GCA_022072205.1 Acidobacteriota bacterium | reverse complement strand
AATATGCAATATGTGCTATTGCATATTACATATTTCAGTTGTTCAGTCTTGAAATCCTGCTTTTCTCACCAGCCGATCAAAACGCGGGTCTGATCGAATGTTGTCCAGGCGAGGGTCAACCAGCACGAAATTGAAGTTGTAAGATCTGACGGCTTCGGACTTCGCCAGCCATTCGAGAGATTGGTCACGGTCGCCGATCAGCGCGTAAGCGACGGCGATTTCAAAAGGCTGATAATCGCCTTCCCGGATGATGGGCAATGCGGCGATACCTTGTTTGAGAGTCGCCCGCGCCCCTTCGCGTTTGCCGCCGATGGCATGCAACTGAGCCAGGATGACGGGCCAATCGCCCCCAGCGTCGCTGAACTCCTTCTCTTTCTGGTAAGCGGCGAAAGCGTCGTCGTACAGGCCCAGGCTCTGATAAATCCAGCGCATGATCCTGTGAGCCTGGAACAACGCGGGATCGAGTTCCAACGCGCGCCTGCATTCATCCAGCCCGAGGTCGAATCGCCGCGCATAGACGTAAGTCATTCCGGCGGCGGCCTTGACGATGGCCGAACGCGGGTCGAGCCGCTCGGCCTCTTTGATTTCAGCAATCGCTTCGTCGTGACGCCCCATCGCCGACAACGCGTTGGCCAGCCAATGATGCGCCGTCGCGTAACTCGGATTGAGGTCAATCGCGCGTCTGAACGAGGCTTCGGCGCCGCGCCGGTCACGGTCGAAAAAGAATTTCACGTAAGCGAGCGAGGCGTGAGCCTCGGCCAGCGAATCGTCCATCCGGAGCGCCGCGAGCGCGTTCTCTTTCGCCAGCTTGTAACCGTTCGCGGGCGGCGGAACCTGGTAAAGCTGAAGCAGCGTGTGACAATCAGCCAAACCGGCGTAGGCCGGAGCGAATTTCGAGTCTTTCCCAATAGCCTGGTTGAAAAATTTGATGGCTTCATGGAGGCCCGCGAGATTGCGCCGGCCCCAGTGGTAACGCCCGGCCAGGTAGAGTTGGTAAGCGTCGCTGTTTTCAGATCGCTGTCTGTTGAAAAACGCCCCGGCAGGTTCAACCGTCAGAGAACGCGCGATGCCTTCGGCGATGAAATGTTGCAGCGAGGCGATGTCGGTCAGCTTCTCTTCGATCTTCGACGCCCAGACAATCTTGTTTTCATTGAGGCCGAATGTTTGCAACTCGATGCTCAATCGCTCGCCATCGCGCCGCAACCCGCCGCTGACCACATACTCGACGCCGAGTTCAACGCCGATCTGTCGCGGATCGAGGTCGCTTTCAAGATAGCGGCGCGAAGCCGAAGCCGGACGCACCGAGAGTTGCTTGATCTCTCCGAGCTTGTTCGTAATCACATCGGCCAAACCGACGCCCAGCAGCTTCTCCGTCTCGCTTGGGACTTTCGGCTTGAACGGCAGCACGGCGACGGATTTGGCCACAGCCGCCGCGTTGTGTTGCGGCGCGCGCGGTTTGAAATAAAAGAACGACGCGAACGCGGCGATGACGGCGAAGACGGCGGCGGAGATAAACAAAGCTCTTCGCGCGGCTCTCTTCGGTATCGCAATCTCGACAACGGAAGTCGGGTCTTCGAGCGCGCCATCCGTCTCGGGCGGCGCCGGCAAAGCCACTGTATCCGCGTCAACGCATTGCTCCGTCGTCGGGGCGTAAGCCGGCGCGGTGACTGGAAGCCCTTGCAAATACCGGTTGATGTCCTGCGATAAATCCTGCACTGAGCCGTAGCGTTGATTCTGGCTTTTTTGCAGCGCGCGCATGATCACGTCGTCAAGCCCGCCCGCCAGATCACGGCGCAATTCGTCCGGCGATGTGTTGCGGTCGCGTCCGATTTCCTCCGGCGACAACACAATCGTCCGCGCGCCGTCGCTCGCCGTTATTTCGCGTGTGCGATTGATCACGTAGCTCGGCTTTTCAGGCTCCTCTTCGCTGATGATGCGCGCGATCTCGTGCGGCGCGCGGCTGCGCACCCGATACGGGCGGTGGCCCGTGAGCAGTTCGTAAAGCAGCACGCCGAGGCTGTATTGATCGGTCGCTGCGCTCACCTGTTCGCCGCGCGCCTGTTCGGGGCTGGCGTATTCAGGCGTCATCAACCGCATCGCCGTCACAGTCGGGTCGAGCGTGTCGGCGGCCAGGTCGGGGTCGAGAATCTTGGCGATGCCGAAATCGAGCAGCTTCGGCGTCCTGTCTTCAGTGACCAGAATGTTGCCCGGCTTGATGTCGCGGTGGATGACCTGATTTTCGTGCGCGTAATGCGCGGCGGCGCAAACCTGCCGAAAGAGGTTGAGCCGTTCTCTGACGCTCAGCCGTCGCGTGTCGCAATAGCGGTGAATCGGCAACCCTTCGATGTATTCCATCACGAAATAAGGCAGGCCGTCGTCGGTCGCGCCGCCGTCGAGCAATCGCGCGATGTTCGGATGGTTGAGCGCGGCGAGTATCTGCCGCTCGTTGCGGAAGCGGCGGATGACGAAATCGGTGTCCATTCCGCGTTTGACCAGCTTGATGGCAACGCGCTGCCGGAATTGATCGTCGGCTCGCACGGCCAGATAGACCGCGCCCATCCCGCCGCGCCCGATCTCGCGGACGAGTTTGTAAACGCCGATCTGCCGCCCGATCATCGTGTCGAGTTGCAAAGTGGCGGCTTCGTCCTGCGGCAATGATTCAGTATGCGCGGCGGGAGC
>JAJVID010000013.1:0-13169 GCA_022072205.1 Acidobacteriota bacterium | reverse complement strand
CTGACTTCCAGCGCCTCGGCTATCTCTTCCAGCGACAAGCCGCCGAAATATTTCAGTTCGACGACGCGGCTCTTCTGCGGATCAAGTTCGGCCAGCGTCTTCAATGCGTCGTCGAGCGCGACCATCTGGCTGGCGCGATCGTCTGAAACATCAATCGCTTCATCGAAGGATAATTTCCAATCGCCCCCACGTTTTTCTGCCTGCCGGGCGCGCGCGTGATCAACCAGTATTCGCCGCATCGCCTGGGCCGCGATGGCGAAAAAATGAGCGCGATTCCGCCATCGCGCCTGCTTCTGATCAATCAGTTTGAGATAGGCTTCGTGAACCAGCGCCGTCGGTTCCAGCGTGTGACCGGGACGCTCCCGCCGCAATCGCCTTTCAGCCTGACGCTTCAATTCCCGATAGACCAGCGGCATCAGCCGTTCGAGAGCATCGCTGTCGCCGTCGCTCCAGGCAATCAGGAGATGAGTTACGTCGGGAGATGTGTCCATACGGCTACCAGCTTATGTTTTTGAGTTGAAGCGAATTTTATCTTCGCTCCGACTTCGCATACTCGCTTTTCAGCAAATTCATCATCTCTTCGCGCCGGTCATACAGTCGTTTCAGCTTGCGCGGCTCGCGTTTAGCGAAAGCATACGCCGTGATCAGCGGCAGGGCCACAGTCGAATCAACGTAGCAGACAACCGTGCCCGGCAATTGGTCGGGATCAATCTTGCCCCAGCTCACGGCCTCGCTCGGCGTGGCGCCGCTCAATCCGCCGGTGTCGGGCCGCGCGTCTGTGATTTGCAAAAAGAGATCGTGGCCTTTCTCTTCGATGCCGAGCACCTCCTGAATCTGCGGCTCGGTTTGCAGGGCGAAGTTTTTCGGGCTGCCTCCGCCGCAGATGAAGATCGCGGACTTGCCGCCGCCACGTTTGGCCGTCAGCACAATCGCAGCCGTCTCGTTCACGTCCGCCGATGGATTGATGCGGAGTTTGCCGCCCTGCAATTCCATTGCGGCCACGTTCATCCCGATCGAGCTGTCGCCGGGCGATGAGGTGTAAAGCGGCACGCCGTGATGATAAGCCGCCGCGAGCAGCGATTGATTCCGCAAACCCATCACGCGTTCGCGTTCGGCGACGTATTTGCCGCAGAGGTAGTGAAATTCGGCGGTGGACATCTCGCGCTGGAACTCTTCGGCGCGAATGATTTCGCGGAAGAACGCGTCGGTCGAAAGCAACACTTCGTAATCGAAGAAGATGTCGTAGATGCGCACGACGCCTTCTTCGCGCAACACGACATCGCTGATCTGATGACTGCCGCGATGCATCGAAAGGCCGAGTCCGAAATGCGTGTCGTGGTAAAGATTGGCGCCGGTGGTGATGATCCAGTCAACGAACCCGGCTTCGATCAGCGGAATGATCGCCGAGATGCCCAGACCGGCGGGAGTCAACGCTCCGGTCAGCGTCAGTCCGACGGTGACATCATCGGCCAGCATTCGTTCGGCGAACAGTTGCGCGCCTTCGCGCAGGCGCGCGGCGTTGTAAGCTTGAAAATTATTCTCGATCAGTTGAACGACGGAAGTCTCTTTGGTGATCGGCGTTGGGGCGATGCGCTTGCCTTGCAGGAATCTGCTCTTGTTCATCAGGTCTCCTCAAACCTGGTGACGCATCGCTTCCAGCGCGCTCTGGGCCAGAGGCTAATTGAAAGAAATATGTCTTTGGCCGAGAGCGCGCTGGAGGCGATGCGTCCCCAGGAGATTTAATTGCGAAGGCGCGAGTTTATGATTTTGAACCGTGAAACTCAAACTTCGCGCCCGCAGGCTATATGGCGCGCCTCTGTGCTATACTGTCCGCGTTGTATTCCCACAAAATCCGCGATTTCACGCTTATCAAAAACACAGGAGGTATGGCGCCGGACGGGCCACGCGCTGGCCTGCCGTCGCGCAAAATAATTATGCGAAAGATTCTTGCGGTATCACTTTTGGTTGTCCTGATGGCTGGCGCGGCTCTGGCCGACGTGCTCTATCTGAAAAACGGCAGCGTGCTCCGGGGAACGTTCGTCGGTTACGAAAACGGCAAATTCATTTTCGAAACCAGCGGGCAAAGGCTGTCGTTCGCTCCCAATCAAGTGTCGCGTCTGGTCATCGAACGCAGTGACACAGTGGGCAACGTTCCCCGCCGTGATGACCGTTACCCGTCGCGCGATCCGAACAACACCGGCCCGCGCTGGGAATCGGCGTCGCCTTTCGACGTGAAGCTTGAAGATCAGTGGTACCGTTCGCAAATTCAAGTCTCGCGTGGCCAGCGAGTGCGCGTCGAAGCGAGCGGCACGATCTACCTGGAAGGCCGGTTGGCGACCGGGCCTGAAGGCTTGCAGGGACGGCGCGATCAGGACGCGCCCATGCCCGAACAGAACGATGGGGCGCTGATTGCGGCCATCGGGCAGGACACAAGTTCGCCTTCGATCTTCATCGGACGTTCGAGCGAATTCACCGCCGACCGCGACGGAATCCTTTATTTCACCGTCAATCACTGGGAGACGCGCAGCGCTCGGGGCGCTTTTCGCGTCAACGTTGCGATTGATCGCAGCGGCGTCAGTGGCGGCGAAACGGGCGCCGGATCGAAACCGAAACAGGGGCGCGAAAAGACCGTCACGGTTTACGCCAATCAGCCGTGGACCGACACGGGCATTGACGTCGAGCCGAATATGACGTTCGAGATCACAGCGGAAGGAACGATTGACATCGGCGCTCGCTCCCGCAGCAATCCTGACGGCAATCGCAACGCGAACGTCAATACGTCAAGCTATCCGCTGAACGACGCCGGAGTCGGCGCATTGATCGGCAAAATCCGTTACCGCAATGGGCGCGATTCAAACTTCGTCCTCATCGGATCGCGCAACGAGGTAACTGCTGATCCGGACGAATACGGGCGGCTGTTCCTGGGCGTCAACGATGATTACTTCAAAGATAACAACGGGTCGTATCGTGTGACGATCCGGTGGTAAGAATTGGGCGCGGGGGAGTGGGAAGTCGGGGATAGCCTCTTGCCTCTACTCCCTATCTCCCACTCCCCCTTCATCAATGCTCAACACGCCGCGATCAGCGTCCAGCGTCGCCATCACGCCGAGCGGCAGAGTCAGGTTGCCGAGAGGGCTGTGACCGCTGGGCAGTCCGAATATCACCGGCACATTCAGATCAGCCGTGCATTCAGCCAATACGTCTTGAATGCGATAACCTTGATCGGCGTGTTGAACGCAATCGGTCATCTCGCCGAAAACTATCCCGCGCACTTCGTCGAACTTTCCAGCCAGCTTCAATTGTTGCAACATCCGGTCAATCGCGTAAGGCCGCGTCGCGGTGTCTTCGATGAAGAGGATCGAGCCGCGCGTGTCCAATTCATCCGGCGTTCCCATCATCGCCGCAATCAGCGACAAACAACCGCCGAGCAATCGTCCGCTGACTCGCCCTGCGCCACGATGCAGTGTTTCGGTTCGCGTTGATCTGATTTCGCCGAGCGGCGTCGCGGCTGTGATGGCTTTGATCAGCGTCTCGCGGTCGTAATGAGCTTCGCCGCCTGCTAAATCTTTAGCAGCCATTGGCCCGTGAAACGTCACCCATCCGAAGCGGCGGTAAAAATAAAGATGCAGCGCGGTCATGTCGCTGTAGCCGATGAAAACTTTCGGATGTTGGCGCAGCGCGTCTTCATCGAGCAGCTTGAACAGCCGCATTGCGCCGTAACCGCCGCGCGCCGCCCAGACGGCTTTGATTTCGGGATCGGTGAAAGCCTGTGTCAATTCTTTCGCGCGGCGTTCGTCTGAGCCGGCGGTGTAGCGCGCCTTGTCCAGAATCCCCGGATCGTATTTGGCTCGAAACCCCAGCCGTTCGAGTTCGGCGACGCCGCGAGCGAGGTAATCGGCCTTGATGTTGCTCGCGGGAGCGACGACGGCCACAGTGTCGCCGACACTGAGCGCGGGAGGTTTGATGATCTTCAGTTCGCGGTTCATAAGCCAACGCATTTTACGCCGCGCCCTCGCTGGTCAACGCGTAAAATTTTCAGTCCCGGCGAAAATCCAATTGACAGCCGGAAGCGAGGTGGGGTAAAACGCGCCCGGTGTGATAACGCTACCATACGATTTATGACCCGCAGGAACGGATCAAAGGAAATTTCGGAGCTTCCGCCTGAAGACCGGAAGCAGCGTCCGACCATCGTTGACATCGCCCGGCGCGCGGGCGTGGCGCCGATGACCGTCTCGCGCGTGGTCAATGACAGCGGATACGTCAGCCGCGAGATGCGCGAGAAGGTCGAACGCGCGGTCAAGGAATTGAATTATCACCCGAACGGCCTGGCGCGAAGTTTGAAACGCCAGCGCACGCACGTCATCGGCATTCTGCTGCCGGACATCGCCAATCCGTTTTCGGCGCAATTGGTCAGCGGGATTCAGGAAACGCTGGTCGAGCGCGGGTATTCTTCTTTCATCAGCGTCAGCGAACGCAGCACGGCGCGCGAGCACGCGGCTTTGCGTGCGATGTTCGATCACCGCGCCGACGGCCTTATCGTGGCCACGCGCGAAACCAAGTCGGGCAACGATTTCCTGCTGCGGCTGACCGAGCAGGGGCTGCCGATGGTGGTCGTCGGGCGGACGCTCAATCATCCGCGCGTTGATCGCGTGACCGCCGATCATTGGCGGGGCGGTTACGAAGCGGTCGAACACCTGATTTCATTGGGTCACAAACGCATCGGTTTCATCGGCGTTTCGCCGATCAACGGCGCGGGATTGCGCCGTTATCAGGGTTACCTCGACGCTCTGCGCGAAAACAATTTGCCGATTGACGAAAAACTGATCGTCGGCCCGGCGGCGCAATCCGGGCCGGGTTATTCGACTCAGGACGACGGCTACGCCGGGATGAAGAAACTGCTCGCGCTCAAAAAGCCTCCGACCGCCGTCTTCGCGCGCAACGATTTCACCGCCATCGGCGCAATGTGTGCGATTCGAGATGCCGGATTGCGCATCCCTGAAGATGCCGCAATGGTCGGCTTCGACAACGTCCCGCTTGCGGCTTACACCACACCGCCGCTGACGACTGTTGATCAGCCGACCAGAGAACAGGGGCGCGAAGCGGCCCGGTTGCTGCTCGAACGAATCGAGGGCGACAAGACGCGCGAGCGGCGCGAAATTTGTCTCGACTGTCATCTGGTAATTCGCCAGTCAACCACAAACAAGAACGACAATAAGACGGTCTGAAGTTCGGGGTCGTTGCTGCGGCGTAACGCCACGATAACGACACCGATCCCGGCCGGATTCGGCTGATAACGTTATCACACCTCGACGGGAGCGATTGCGATGGCTGAAACGGAACTCGGTGCGAATGAGATCAAGGTCGCGGCTTCTGCGAGTGCGGCGGTCAAAATCCCGCGCCTGCGATGGCTGATCATCGGTCTGATCTTCCTGGCTACACTCATCAACTACATTGACCGGCTGACGGTTTCGGTGCTCGCGCCGGTCATCACCGACGCGCTGAAGCTGACCAATCTGGAATACGCCAGTCTGGGCACGTGGTTTCTGCTGGCTTACACGATCAGCCAGGGCTTGTCGGGCAGGCTTTACGACCGGATAGGCGCGCGGCGCGGCTTCGCGCTTTCGATCACTGTCTGGTCGGTGGCGGCGATGGCGCATGCGACAGCGCGGTCCCTGGGCAGTTTGAGCGCGTTTCGATTCCTGCTCGGACTCGGCGAAGCGGGCAACTGGCCGGGCGCGGCCAAAGTCATCTCCGAGTGGTTCCCCGTGCGCGAGCGGGCGTTCGCGATGGGCATCTTCAACAGCGGCGCGGCCATCGGTTCGATCATCGCTCCGCCGATCATCGTCTGGCTGCAATTGCGCTACGGCTGGCAAGCGACGTTCATCATCACGGGCACGCTCGGTTTTTTGTGGCTAGCTCTCTGGCTGGCTTTTTATCAACCGCCGGATCGTCATCGCCGGCTTACCGATGGTGAACGCGCGTTGATCGAGGAGAGCGCGCGCGGGGGAATGGGGAATATGGAGTGGGGAGCAGGAGATAGGAAAATTTCTTCCCCCCACTCCCCACTCCCTACTCCCCATTCCCCGAAATGGCGCGATCTTCTGCGCTACAAACAAGTCTGGGCCATTGTCCTGTCGCGGTTGCTGGTTGACCCGGTCTGGTGGCTGTTCATCACGTGGCTGCCGCTGTTTTTGCACAAAGTTCACGGCTTCGATCTGAAGAAGATCGGGTTGTTCGCGTGGGTTCCGTTCGTCGCGGCTGACGCGGGCAGTCTGCTCGGCGGATTCACATCGGGCTATTTGATCAAACGCGGCTGGAGCGTGAACCGGGCGCGTAAAGCAACAATCGGCTTCGCGGCGTTGTTGATGCCAGCAGGGATCCTGGCGGCTCGCACGCCCGATCCGATGATGGCGCTGGCGCTGATCGGGCTGGTGCTCTTCGGCTTTCAATTCTGGATCAACAACGTGCAAACGCTCCCTTCGGATTTCTTCAGCGACAAGACGGTCGCATCAGTCGCAGGGCTGGGCGGCGTGGGCGCGGGCGTCGGCAGCATGATTTTCGTTCTGGCGACCGGATGGATTGTTGATCATTTCGGATACACGCCGGTTCTGACGGCGGCTGGCGTACTCGCGCCTGTTGGCACAATTGTTCTGTTCGCGCTCGCGGGCGCTATCACCAAAGTCGAATCTCAAATTGAGGAGAAATGATGCGTAACTATTTCGATCTTTCAGGCAAAGTCGCGCTCGTCACCGGCGCCGGCTCAGGCATCGGCAAGGCGACGGCCATCGCGCTGGCTGAAGCGGGCGCGGCGGTGGCGATCAATTATCACCGCAACGAAGCGGGCGCGACGGACGCCAAACAAACAATCATCAACGCTGGCGGGCGCGCGCTCACGATTCAGGCCGACGTGACGAAATCCGCCGACGTGGCGCGAATGGTCGCCGAAACCGTCGCGGCGTTCGGCCCCGTTGACATTCTGGTCAACAACGCCGGTTCGCTGGTCGAGCGGCTTCGATTGCTCGAACTGACTGAAGAGCGCTGGGATGAGGTGATCAATCTCAACCTGAAAAGCGCGTTTCTGTGCGCGCAGGCCGTAGCCGCTTCGATGATCGAACGCAAATCGGGCGCGATCATCAATGTGACTTCGATTGCCGGGCGCAACGGCGGCGCGCTCGGTTCGATTCACTATTCAACGGCCAAAGGCGGGATGATCACGATGACCAAAGGCCTGGCGAAAGAACTGGCGCCGAGCGGCGTCCGCGTCAACGCCGTCTCGCCAGGCGTGATTGACACGCCGTTCCACGAACAGTTTTCGACGCCCGAAGCGATGAAGAATTTCGCCAACATCATTCCGCTTGGCCGAGTCGGCAAATCGGAAGAGGTCGCGCGGACAATCGTCTACCTGGCGTCCGAAGCGGCGAGCTTTCTGATTGGCGAAACTATCGAGGTCAACGGCGGGATGCTGATGGAGTAACCCTGGGAGCGCACGCATCCCTGCGTGCTGCGCTTGCGATAAAGGCGCAATTATCGAAGCCGAGCACGCAGGGATGCGTGCGCTCCCAGAACTACCGGAGAAAAAATTATGCGCGAACAGACGCGAAGGTGTTTGCTGAGTTGTTGCGCGGCGGCTTTTATGGCGGCCCTGGCGGTCTGCGTCGCGGCGCAGGATGCGCGTGAATCCCTCGGCCCGAAAGACAAGCCCGCATCGGCGAAGTCGCAGGAGCCGCACCCGCTAACCGCGCTGATGAGCAAGCTCAATTCATCGCTGCGGCCGGAACTGCGCGGCAAACATCCGCGCGTTTACGTGACGGAGGAAGGGCTGGCCGGATTGCGTGAACGCTCGCACACGACGCACCGCGATCTGTGGCAGCGAGCTTTGCAGCAGCTTCGCGCATTGAAGATTGAACCACCCGCGCCGCCCGCGCAGGAGCGCCGCGTTCAAAACGAAGTCGGCATAGGCGCCGCCGAAGCCGCGCTGGCTTACAAAATCGAAGGCGACAAAAAGTATCTTGAAGCGGCGAAGAAATATCTCGAAGCGGCGGTGAGCTACGACATCTGGGGGTACGCTTACAACAAGCCGAACGTTGATCTGGCCGCCGGGCATCTGCTTTACGGGATGGGCTGGGGCTACGATCTGCTCTATCACGATCTGAGCGAAGCCGAACGCGCGCGGTATCGGGAAAAGATCGCAAAGCAGGCGCGGCTGCTCTTCGACTATTACAAACCGAAACCGGGGCGAACTTATTCTTACAGCCAGAATCACGTCTTCATCCCGATGGCGGGCCTGGGCGTGGCGGCTTACGCGCTTTATGACGAAGTGGCCGACGCGCCGGAGTGGGCGAAGCTTGCGCGGGCGATCTATGACCGCGTGCTGGCGACATACTCGACGGACGGTTACTACTACGAAGGTTTCGAGTATTGGATTTTTTCGACGCCGTGGATCGTGCATTACCTCGACGCTCACGCGCACGCGACCGGTGAAGACCTTTACGACCAGCCGGGGCTGCGGCAAACGCATTTATACGTCGCGCATTCGCTGACGCCGGACGGGCGGTACGTCTTCGATTTCGGCGATGTTTTTGAAGGCCCGCTGACGCGCAACAGCAAAGGCGAAGAGTACAAACGCTCGCATCCCGGCGGGCGTTTTCACACCAACTACAATTTGCTTTATCGCTTCGCCGCGCGTTTCCGCAACGCTGAAGCGCAGGGCGTGGCCGCGTGGATGGAGAGCCTCGGTCATTACAACGCCGAAGATTACTGGTCGCTGCTGTGGTACGACCCGTCGGTTCCGGTCGTTTCGATCAATCGCCAGCAGCCCTGGCATTACTTCCCCGATCACGAAGTCGTTTTCTGGCGAAGCGATTGGTCGCCGAAAGCGACGGCGTTCGCCTTCAAGTGCGGCCCGCCGGAAGGCCATCATACGAAGGCGGCGCTCGCGGCTTTTCCCGACTGGCATCTTTCGGCGGGGCACGCGCACCCGGACGCGAACAGCTTCATCGTCTTCGCCGGAGGAAAATTTTTAACCGGCGACACGGGCTACGCGGGATTGCCAATGACCGAGCAACACAATACCATCTTGCTCGATGGCGCGGGACAGGCTCGCGAGGGCAAGGGGCACGACGTATTCGCTGGCGTTTCCTACGGCCGGCTCGATCAAATTCACATTTCCGAAGCGAAGCTTGAACCGCATTTCGCCTACGTTCGCGGCGAGGCGGCTTCAGCTTACGAACCTGAATTGGGCGTCCGACAGTTCACACGCCATTTTCTCTTCACAGCGCCCGACGGCTTTGTAATCTGGGATGATGTTGCGACTAAGGAGCCTCGTCGGATCACGGCGCTCCTGCATTCTGACGAACAGATCGAACAAACAGGCAAAGGCCGATTCATTCTCAAAAACGGCCAGGCGGCTTTGCGCGTGACCGTCGTCGAACCTGAGACGACGGTTTCTAAAATCGAAAACAACTCGGTGACGTCCGCGGGACAGCCAGGCTCCGTTGACAAAGGGCCGCGACAGGAGCGGGGCCTGCGTCTGGCTGTTTCTACGGCGGCGCCAGCGACGAAGGCACGCTTCACCATACTGTTGAAAATCGAAGGCGAGCCGCCATCCGGCGGCCGGCAGTAAGTCAGTAAACATCACCATCGGAGGAAATCATGAAAGTTGCGCAACATCCAATCGCAATCATCCGCGTCGCGTTGCTGCTGGCGGCCTGCGCCGTCGCCGGCTTCGCGCAGGAATCGCGCGGCACGATTCTGGGCCGCGTGACCGACTCTTCGGGCGCCGCGCTGCCGGGCGTCGAAGTCAAAGCCACCAACGTTTCAACCAACATCACTGCCGCCGCGAGGACGAACGAATCCGGCAGCTACAACATCCCGTTTCTGCTCGCCGGGCCTTATCGCGTCACCGCCGAAACGTCGGGATTCAAGAAATATCTGCAAGCCGGCGTAGAGGTGCGCGTCAGCGAATCGGTCGAAGTCAACATCGAGATGCAGCCCGGACAGGTGACCGAGAGCGTCGAGATCAAAGCCGACACCGCTCAACTCGACACGACCAGTCCATCGCTCGGCCAGGTGATTGACCAACGCCGCGTACAGGAGCTGCCGATCTTTTCAGGCAACGCGTCAGAGTTGACGCTGCTGGCGCCGGGCGTGGTCAACGCTACAAATCTGCGTATGCGAAAAGCCGCGTTCAACAACGCGCCGTCGCAGGTCGCTACCGACGGCAACGGCCAGTACAACAACGAATTCACGATTGACGGCGTGCCGAACACCTTCGCCGACGGCTCGACGGCGCGCGTCGCGTTCAGCCCCCCGATTTACGCCATCCGCGAATTCAAGATTCAGACTTCGGCTTATGACGCCAGCGTCGGCCACACCATTGGCGCGCTGACCAACATGAGCACGGCCAGCGGCGAGAACGAGATTCACGGCGAGGTTCACCTGTGGGAGCGCAACTCGGCTTTCGACGCGCCGAACTTTTTCAACAACAAAAACAACACGAAGGTCCCCGTTTATCAGGATCACCGCTATGGCGCATCGGCTGGCGGCCCCGTGATCATTCCGAAACTTTACAACGGCCGCAACAAAACGTTCTGGTATTACGCCTGGGAGGCGAACAAGTGGGGCGTGCCCGGAACATTCACCGGCACCGTGCCGACGCTCAAACAGCGGCAGGGAGATTTTTCTGATCTGTTGAAGCTGGGCGCGCAATACCAGATCTACGACCCGCAGACGACCAAAGCCGCCGCAGGAGGGCGTTTCAGCCGCGATCCGATTCAGGGCAACATCATCCTGACGAACCGGCTCGATCCCGTCGCGCTCAAACTTATCAACCTTTACCCGCTGCCGAATCAGGCGGGCACAAACGATGGACGCAATAACTTCTTCGGCGCCAACAAGGCGCTCGAAGATTACTACGTACACTTCTTCCGGCTCGACCACGCCTTCAGCGACAAACATCGCTTCTTCGCGCGCGTGCATTACGATTGGTGGGAAGAGAACAAGAACGACGACTTTCAGAATCGCAACAACGCGCTCTTTTTGAATCGCATCAACCAGGGCATCGCGCTCGACGACGTTTATTCGCTCAACGAGCGGACGGTCTTGAACGTGCGCTACGGCATCACGTATCAGGAATTCCCCGAACGGCGCGCCAGCCGGGGCTTTGATCTCTCATCTCTCGGCTTCTCGCCCGCGTTGACAAATCTGGTGATTGACAAGGCGCTGGCCACGCTGCCGCGCGTAACGATTCCAGGGTTTTCGACCATCGCGCGTTGGGAGACCGGCGACGGAACGAACACCAGTTTGATCCATACCCTCGCGGCGGGCGTGACGCGTTTGCAGGGACGCCACAATCTGAAAATCGGCACGGACATCCGCGTTTACCGCGCGTTCGGTAACCGCTTCCCGCAATCAACCGCGCCAGATTTGAGCTTCGCCAACACGTTCACGCGCGGACCGCTCGACAATTCGCCCGCCGCGCCCATCGGGCAGGAATTGGCGGCGATGCTGCTCGGCGTGCCGGGCGGCACGATGGCGCGCAGCGCGAGTTACGCGACGCAGGACAAATACTTCGCGTTCTACGTTCACGACGATTTCAAGCTGACGCCGAAGCTGACGATCAACGCCGGGCTGCGCTACGACCGGGAGACGCCGTTCACCGAACGTTTCGACCGGCTGGTAGCCGGGTTCGCGTTCGATCAATCGAACCCGCTTGAAGCGGCGGCGAAGGCGAACTACGCGAAGAACCCGATTGCCGAACTGCCGGTGGATCAATTCCGCGTGCTGGGCGGTCTGACGTTCGCCGGACAGAACAACGTGAATGGCCGCAGCCCATTCCCCGGCGAGAAGAACAACTTCATGCCGCGCATCGGACTGGCCTGGCAGATTGGCGAAAAGAACGTGGCGCGCGCGGGCTACGGCATCTTCTTCGACACGCTGGGCGTCAGCACGACGGCGCCGATTCAGACCGGTTTTTCGCAATCCACGCCGATTCAGGCCTCGCTCGACAACGGATTGACCTACGTCGCCACGCTGGCCAACCCGCTGCCGAACGGACTGATCGCGCCTGCGGGCGCGTCGGGCGGGCTGCTGACCAACATCGGCCAGGGCGTCAATTTCTTCGATCCGAACATGCGGCATCCGTATTCGCAGCGATGGTCGCTTGGCATTCAGCGCGAATTGCCGATGGGCTTTGTGCTGGACGTTTCGTACGTCGGCAATCGCGGCACGCGACTGCCGGTCTTCCGCAACTACAACAACACGCCGGCGCGTTATCTGAGTACGAAGACGACGCGCGATCAGGACGTGATCAACTTCCTGTCGGCCTCGTCGCGCAGCCCGTTCGCCGGACTCAATCCGATCTTCGGCGCAAACATCTCGCGCGGCAACCTGCTCAAACCTTATCCGCACTTCGGCGACATCCGCGTCGAAGAGCCAATCGGTTATTCGTGGTATCACTCGATGCAGTTGCGCGCCGAGAAACGCTTCGC
This sequence comes from Acidobacteriota bacterium, assembly GCA_022072205.1. GTDB lineage: Bacteria > Acidobacteriota > Blastocatellia > RBC074 > RBC074 > JAJVID01. The sequence continues at coordinate 681 of JAJVID010000013.1, read as the reverse complement.
GCAGGGCTACACGTTCCAGTTGGCCTACACGTGGTCGAAGCTGATGGAGGCGATGGAGTTTCTGAATCCGACCGATTCGACACCGTACGAATCCATCGGACAGCTTGATCGCACGCACCGGCTGGCGGCGAGCGGAATCTGGGAATTGCCCATCGGCAAGGGCCGTCATTTTGGGGCCGACTTGCCGGGAGCGGTCAACTTCTTCATCGGCGGCTGGCAGATCAGCGGCGTGCTGACGCGCCAGTCGGGCGAACCGCTGGGCTTCGGCAACCGCATCTTCACGGGCGATCTGAAGAGCATCGCGCTGCCGAGCGATCAACGCACGGCGGAGCGGTGGTTCAACATTGACGCCGGTTTCAATCGCGTCGCGGCGCAGCAGTTGGCGTCGAACATCCGCACGTTCCCGCTGCGCTTCAGCGGCATCCGCAGCGACGACCAGACTCGCTGGGACTTCTCGTTGACCAAGACCTGGGCGGTGACGGAGCGGTTCAAAGCGCAACTCCGCGCCGAAGTCTTCAACGCGTGGAACAACGTCAACTTCGCCAACCCGAACACCGACCCGACCAGTTCCGCGTTCGGAACAATCACCTCCACGAATGGCGACGCCCGCAACTGGCAGTTCGCGTTCAAGCTGACGTTCTGATCGGGAAAGCAGAGGGATAACGGAACAAACGGAATGAA
>JAJVID010000021.1 GCA_022072205.1 Acidobacteriota bacterium | reverse complement strand
TTTATTGATCGGGGCGGAGGGATTCGAACCCCCGGCCTCTCGGTCCCAAACCGAGCGCTCTACCAAGCTGAGCCACGCCCCGTTAGGCTGGCAAATTATACACGCCAACCCATTGAGTTCAAACCGGCTTAAAATTCGCGCCCTTCTCGATTTACGGTAAGTCAATCAGAATGATCTCGCTCTGATGGTCTCCAGCTATCTCCAGCTTCGTAACATCAGTGATGCGAGCTTGATCGCCCGCGCTCAGTTTCTCGCCGTTCAACGCGACTTCACCGTCAATCACGTAAAAGAACGCGCGGCGGCCCGGCTTCAATTCGTGCTCGACGCTGTCGCCCGCGCGCAGACGCGAAACGTAAAACGTCACGTCCTGATGAACCTTCACCGCGCCCGGAGCGTCCTGCCCGGAAGCTATCGGCAACAGCGCGCCTGTGCGCTGCTCGGACGTGAATTGCTTCTGCTCGTAGGATGGCGCCAACCCAGCGCGTTCTGGCAACACCCACATCTGAAGCAGCCTGACCGCGTCCTTTTCCGACGCGTTGAATTCAGAATGCGCGACGCCCGTTCCCGCCGTCATCCGCTGCACTTCCCCGGCCCGGATCAAACCCGCGCCGCCAGTGCTGTCTTTATGACGCAGCGCGCCTTCGAGCACGTAAGTCACGATCTCCATCTCACGGTGCGGGTGCGTGGGAAATCCCGCGCCATCTTTCACCGTGTCGTGGTTGAAGACCCGCAACGGCCCGAAAGTCACATTGTTCGGATCGTAATAACGGTCGAAGCTGAACAACCAATAGGCCGAAAGCCAATCGCTCTCCAAATGAAATCTGTCTTTTGCTTTGATGACCTGCATCTCAACTTCCTCCTTGCTTGTTTATTGATTAACTGTTTCCTGATTAACAATCAGGCGTAAAACTCGCCCGCCAGTCCGGCGGGCTGTAACACTATTCATCCAGCAGCTTGCCCATCAGGCTGAAGAGGGTCTTCTGTTCCTCGCGCGTCAATCGCTTCATCTCTTCATTGGCGAAGCCGATCACATCTGCGGCGGTTTCTTCGACGAACTTCGCGCCTTCGTCGGTCAGTTCGACCAGATTGACGCGCCGGTCTTCACACGGCAACCGCTTAACGAATTTGCGTTCTTCGAGCAGGTCAATCAACTTCGTCACGTTGGCGCGCGACGAAAGCATCTGCCGCCCAATCTCGGCCTGCGAGATCGGTTCGCCCGCGCCGTTCAGGATTCGCAGCACGTTGTAATGATTGTCGGTCAGGCCCCAGCGCCCGAATCGTTCGTCCGAGGCGCGCCACAGACGGTCGCCGACTCTCATCAATCTAATCATCGCCTGCTCGGCGACGCTCGGTGGAATTTTCGCTCTCTTTGCCATACGAACGCATCATACAGATTCACCGGTGAATTGTCAACCAGGAAACAATTATTCAAGCAACAAATCTCCGGCGGCGCCATCTATCCGCCTGATGATCTTTGCTCGCTCCCACTCGCGGCGTTGACTCCGCCTGAGTTAAGATTCCGCCCGGCGCAAATCCGGCGCGTATCCGAAGCCGTAAAGACCGATGCCGGAACTTGAAACAAAGACTATGCTCTTCTCCTTCATCAAACTCATCGCGTATCCGCTCTTCCGCGCGCTCTTCTCCGTCGAACACGAGGGCGTCGAAAACGTCCCCGAAGATGGCGCGGTGATTATCGCGGGCAATCATCCGTCGTACCTTGACCCGTTGCTGGTCGGGCTTCCGATAAAACGCACGATCCGGTTTATGGCCTGGGACGCGCTCTTCAAAGTCCCCGTGCTCGGTCAGATCATCAAAGCCATCGGCGCGTTCCCCGTTGACATCCGCAAAGGCCGTGGCGAAGCGGCGTTCCGCGAAGCGTTGCGCGTGCTCGAAAGCGGCGCCGCTCTGGGCATCTTCCCCGAAGGCCAGCGGTCGGAACAGGCGGCGATGGGCGAGTTGCGCACGGGCGTCGCGAGATTGGCGATTGAGAGCGGCGCGCCGATTGTGCCCGTGACCATAGGCGGCGCAACCCGCGCGTGGCCGAAATGGAAACTGCTTCCGAGGTCAGCGAAGATCATCGTGCGTTACCACGAGCCGATCCGGCTGAGTGAAGAGGAGCGCGCGGCGAACCGTGACAACCGCGAATTCCACCAGCAGGTAATGCAGCGCGTCGCCGCCAGCATCAATCGCTCGCTCACTCCGGCCATTCGCGGAGCTGAGTCAGTCGAACGCTGGTATCAACAGCCGCCGTCGCACATCCGCAGCTACGAATGGGCGCCGCTCATTGCGACGTTGATTGCGACGCTGGTCGCAATCCGCCGGGGAACGTTCGGCGCGCATTGGCTCGGCCTCTTCCTGCCGCCCGCGATCTACTATCTTTATTTGATGGCCGATCTGACGCTGATCAAACCGGCGCGCTTGTCGAAATGGGTTCGCAATTCGATGCCGATCTGGCTGATTCTGGCCTGGCATTACCCACTGACGCGCGCGCTGGCCGCGCCTGCGGGCGACAGAAACGATCTGCTGCTCGTGGCCACGCTGGCCGCGTTCTTCCCGTTCTTTTACGAAGATTATTACTCACTGCAAAAATTCGTGCGAGGCGCCGTCGTGAGCTATTACTCCTCGCTGGCGATCCTGCTGGCTCTGCCGCACGGCCTGGGCACGCTGGTGGCCGTGCTGGGCTTCATCACGATCTTCGTCCTGTGGTATCGGGTGATCTATCGGAAACTGATTGCGGCTGTGATGCTCGCGGCGGCGGCTTCGGCTGTGATCCTGAGCGGCGAGCCGAAAACGCCGCTGCTGGTTTACCTCGCGTTATCATTTGCGACAATCCTCTACCTGCAAACATTCATCACCATCGCTTACGACATCAGGAGGGCCGGCAACGTTACACTGAAGTGAACTGATTGCCGCTCTGGCGCCGCGCCGATATAATCCGGTCACAGTAGTCGTATCAATTCAACGTGGACAATCTGGAGTGATTATGTCAACCGCCGAAGAAACAGCCGCAGCCCTCTCCGCCGAAAAAAAAGCGAAAGAGGATTCATCAAGTCTGAAAATCGAAAGGGAGAAATTACGCTGGCAGCGCCGCGTGCTGCCGTTGATGGCCGGGACTCTGATCGCGTTGACCGCCGCCTTCGTTGGAATCAGCACTTTTGAAACCCGCGATTTGCAACGTCAGGCCGGGAAGATCGAGGCCCTGGATATGGAAAAGGAGTTGCAGCAGATCATAGCGCGGCATCAGCAATCGGGGCAGGCGCTCAATTACGATCAGGTCCGCTGGGAATCGCTGGCGGTGCTGGAAGCGCAAGCGCTCAACCGCCGCTACACCCACGCGCGGATATTGCTGATCGAAAGCATCTGGACGCGCTTTCTCGGTTTCATCACCGGGATGATTCTGGCGCTGATCGGCGCAGTTTTCGTGCTCGGCAAGCTGCGCGAACCGAACTCGACGATCAACGCCGACACCAGCCTCTGGAAGATGTCCGTTTCGACGGCTTCGCCCGGACTGGCGCTCGCTGTTCTCGGAACGGCGCTGATGCTTTCGACAATTCTGGTCAGGCACGAGATTGCCGTCAGCGATGGGACGGCTTACCTTCAGCCACCGCCCGTTACAAACTCCGGCTCGCGCGCCCTTCCCCCAGCTTTACCGACTCCGTTCCCGCTTCCACCCACCACCAATGAAGCGGACCAAGGCGCCAGGCAGGCCGCAGCAGCGCCATCCGCTAAACCGCCCGGCAAGCAATAAGGATGCGGCGTGATTTCACAAAGCGTCGAAAATGAAAATCGCAAGGAGATCAGGAGTTATGAAGATTTTTTCTCTCAGCAAAGCGTTCTTCTCAAATTCCGCAGCCGGAATATCGCTCCCGCTGCTCATCGCCTTGTCACTGCCGCTAACCGTAGCGGCGCAGATGAAGCTGGAAGATTGCAAGGCGATGATGGCTCAGGGCCAGTACGATAAAGCCTCGAACGAACTGTTGAAGCTGATAAATCAACCGGATCAACGCAACGGACGAACGCCGGAGGTCTATTATTACCTCGGCTTCTGCCGCTGCCAGCTCAATGACAGCCCGACCGGCCGGGCGTGGCTGGAATACGGCAAGCGGCAGGCGCAGCCCGCGCAGAAGGCTTTCTTCGACGATGTCATCAGCCAATGCGGACAGGCCGATACGGTCAGCGCTCTGCCTCAAACCGCCGCCAGATTGAATTCACAGCCGGGTGTGACCAGCCGCACGAAGGGAGGCTACTTCTTCGGCGGAAAGCATCTGCCCGACGATGAAAGCCCGAATGACCCCACGATTGTCGGAGCGGCGATGAACGTGGCCAGCATTCCCATCGAAACGCTCCGCGCCAGGCTCTTCGCTCCCGAACGCCGCAGCGACGCTGTAGCGGCGATCAAGAAGCTGATGGCCGAAAGCTTTCCTGATCAAAAATATTCTGTGAACTCTCTCGGCCAGTTCGTCTTTGTCTCAAAGGAAAGCGCGTGGGGATGGAAACCCGCCGATCTTGAGAAGCTGGAACGCAATCTTCATCGCGTCATGAAGTTTTACGAGACGAACTATCGGATGCTCTGGCCGGAGCGGCTGATCACGATCTATCTGGCGCGCTACCCGGATGAACTCAAAGCAATCGCCACGAAGATTCACGGTATGAATAAGTCGGCGGATGTGATCGGATATTCGACCAACGAAGACCTGAGCGTCGCGGCGTTGACTCAATCCCCGGATATGTGGGGGACGATCTCTCACGAGTTGTTTCATTTGATGGTGCACGACAACTTCGCGGATATTCCGAACTGGCTTGAGGAAGGGATGGCTTCGGCCTACGCCGTCGCGCGGTTGGAAAACGGCCGATTGATCGCGTCGAATAGCAACTGGCGCAGCGCCGTTCTCAAACGGCTCTTCAATCCTCAAAACGCCATCCACGTGAAAGACCTGGTCAATCTGACCTGGACTGATCTGGAAGGCGGCAGGACAAACGAGCAACAGGCGCGCGGCGCGGTCAATCACGCCCTGATCTGCTACCTTACGCTCTACCTTCAGGAGAGAGGCAAGCTGGCTGAAGTTTATTTCGCATACCGCAACCGCAAAGTCCCGGAAGAACTGAGCGACGAGACGCTGCCGCTCGTCAGAGGTTTCGGCAAGCCGCTCCAGGAGATCAACGACGACTTCCGAAAATTCCTGGACAAGACGCTTTCAGTAACCCGGTAAGCGAGCCTGATGAGGCGCCTGATCCGCGCTTTGTAATTGAATCGGATCGGGCGCTGTCACTTTCCGCCTTTGCTGATGCGGTAAAGCTTGGACGCCGTACGAATGATCAGACTGCTCTTCGCAATCGCGGGCGTCGCCATGCACATTTCGTCGAGCGAATTCTTGCCGATCAGTTTGTACTCAGGCCCGGCTTGAATCACGAACGTGTCGCCGTCTTCGCTCAGACAAAATATCTTGCCGTTGTAAGCCCAGGGCGATGATGTGAAGCCGGTGATGTTCGGCTCGATTCGCTGCTTGCCGTAAATCTCCTTGCCTGTTCTGGCGTCGTGGGCAGTGAAGAATCCGCGATCATAGAGCGTGTAATACTGCTCGCCGTAAATGATCGGCGAAGGATTGTATGGCCCGGCCTGCGGCTGATACCACGCGATGAACTGATTGCTCGTCTCGCCCTGTTTAAGCGAAATGTCGCCCGAAGCTCCGGGCCGAACGGCGTAAACCGGGCGACGCTGGTCGCCGACGTAGCCTGACGCGATGTAGAGCAGATCGAATTTGGAGAACGGCGTCGGGATGGCGATTGACGACATACCTTTGAACTCCCACAGAACCTTGCCGTTCAGATCGTAGGAGCGAACGGCTTTCGTCGCAGGTATGATGATTTCCGTCCGCTGCTTGTTCTCCCAAACGTAAGGCGTGGCCCAGTTGGTGCCGATCTCGCGCTCGACCTTCCAGATTTCCTGTCCGGTTTTCTTGTCGTACGCGGCGAAGAACGACTTCTCGTCATTGTCGTTGACGATGTAGACGCGGTCTTTGTAAACGACAGGCGAAGCCGCGGCGCCCCAGCCGAATCTGGTTCTGCGCTGTTCGTAATTCTGTTTCCAAACCAGATTGCCTTTGAAATCGAAACAGAACAATCCCAGGTTGCCGAAGTAGGCGTAAACGCGCTCGCCGTCTGTCACGGGCGTTTCCGATGCGTAACTGTTTTTCAGATGCCGCGTGGTTTTCGGCGCGCCGCGATGAACTTCGCGCTCCCACAAAATCTTCCCGGTTCTAAAATCAACGCAGTAGACCATCCAGCGATGCTCGTCTTTGGGCAATCCACGCTCGCCGCCGAAATAGAGACCTTTCTTCGGCGGTTCGATGTCGGCGGAACTGATGACCGAAGTGACGAAAATTTTGTCGCGCCAGACGATAGGAGAAGACCAGCCGAGGCCGGGGATGTTCGTCTTCCAGGCGACGTTCTCGGTTGCGCTCCATTTATCGGGCAGGTTCGGGTCTTCGACGACGCCGGTGGATTGCGGGCCGCGAAATTGGGGCCAGCGATCGTCGGCGGAAACTCCGGCCAGAAAGGAAAAGATCAAGGCAACGGCTAAAACGGATCGAATCAGCATGGTCATCCTCACTCAGGTGGAGTTACTCACCACTGTTACCGATTGCGTCAACCGGGCAAGTTTTCATCGCGTCCCGGCACAAGCGTTCTTCGCCTGCGTCCTTCGGCTGTTTGTAAACGAATGAATATCCCTTGCCGGTTTCGCGGGTGAAATTGTTTGGAGCGATCTCGCGGCAAAGATCGCAATCAATGCACTGCGAATCAACGTAGTAATGTCCAGGCGCGTTTTCCGGGAGCTTATCGTTCGGATTGGCCATAACGAAAGCTATCGGATTGCGACGGCGATGCCGTGTTGAGATTGTTCAACACACGCAATTCGCGCCGGCTGTCTTGCGATTCCTGCTCGGCGAAGATGGCTTCGCTGAACTTATGCGCGTTCTCCGGTTTGTGCTCGTGCGCGTGGTAGCTGGAACGAACCAGCGGGCCTGATTCGACGTAGCGGAATCCCATCTCAAGCCCCGCGCGTTTGAATTCGGCGAACTCAGCAGGCGTGTAATATTTCTCGACCGGCAGGCGGCGTTCAGCGGGCTGCAAATACTGGCCGATGGTCAGCACGTCGCAATCAACCTTGCACAGGTCGCGCATCGTCTCGATGATCTCTTCGGTCGTTTCGCCCAGGCCGACCATGATTCCAGATTTGGTCAGCATCCCGCGCTGTTCGCGGTCGCGGCGTTCAGCGGCGCGGCGCAGCAGCTTCAACGTCCATTCGTGATAGCGCGCGTGCGGGCGAACGCGGCGATAAAGATTCGGCACGGTTTCGGTGTTGTGGTTGAGCACGTCGGGTTGCGCGTCGAGCACGACATCCAACGCGTCGTCGTTGCCTTCAAAATCCGGGATCAAAACTTCGACCTTGCAGTTCGGATTTAGTTCGCGGACGGCGCGAATCGTCGCGGCCCAATGCTCGGCGCCGCCGTCGCTCTTGTCGTCGCGATTGACGCCGGTGATGACCGCGTGTTGCAGGTTCAGTTTGCGGACGGCTTCAGCGACATGCATCGGCTCGGCGGCGTCGAGCGGCTTCGGCGCGCCTTTGCTGACGGCGCAGAACCCGCAGCGGCGAGTGCACACGTCGCCCGCGATCATAAAAGTCGCCGTGCGATTCGACCAGCATTCGTAAATGTTCGGGCAGCGCGCTTCCTGGCAAACCGTGTGCAGGCTCAAGTCGTTGACCATTCGCCGGACTTCCAGAAAGTCCTCGCCCATGTTGAGCCTGATTTTCAGCCACTCAGGCTTCGGCAATCTGTCTTTCAGTGATCTCATAACAATCGAATTATAGCAGTCCGCCAGCGCTAATGCGGCGTGGCTGTGGCGGCTACCGGCTCGACAATTTCATTTCCCTTATCGTTGAATTCGCCTTCCCATCGCGCGACGGCGGCGGTCGCCAGACAGTTGCCGATGACGTTGGTCGCCGTGCGCGCCATATCCATCAATTCGTCAACTCCGAGAATGACCGCGATGCCTTCGAGCGGCAGTCCGAATTGCGCCAGCGTCCCGGCCAGCACGACCAGCGACGCGCGCGGCACGGCGGCGATGCCTTTGGTCGAGAGCATCAGCGTCAACAGCATGATCAACTGTTGTCCCCATGAGAGATGAATATTGGACGCCTGCGCGACGAAGACGGCGGCCAGCGACAGGTAGAGTGTCGAGCCGTCCAGATTGAAACTGTATCCTAGCGGCAGGATAAAGCTGACGATCCGGCGCGGAACGCCCAGCCGCTCCATATTTTCAAGCGCTTTCGGAAACGCCGATTCGCTCGACGTGGTCGTGAAGGCGAGCATCGCCGGCTCTCTGATCAGACGGATGAAGCGCCTGATCGGCAGCCGGATCATCAACGCCACCGGCAGCAGCACGACCAGTATGAAGACCGCGAGCGCGCCGTAAAGCGTCAATATCAATTTCCCCAGATTGATCAGCACGCTCAAGCCTTTGTTGCCTACCGTCACGGCCATCGCCGCGCCCACGCCGTATGGCGCGAACTTCATCACGAAGTTCGTGAATTTAAACATCGTCTCGGAGAGCGATTCGCAGAAGGCGAGCATCGGTCTTCCCTTCTCTCCGATCGAGGCCACGGCGATAGCGAAGATCAGGCTGAAGACGACGATCTGCAGCACGTCGTTTTCGGCCATTGACTTGAGCAGACTGGTCGGGAAAACGTTGACGATGTGATCCTGCGCCGTCATCTTGCCCGCGCGCGCGGCGATTTCTTTGGCCTCGGCGCTCTGCTCAGAAGGCAAATTGACGCCGACGCCCGGCTTGGTCAGGTTGACGGCGCCCAGGCCGATGAAGAGCGCGAGCGTCGTCGCAATCGTAAAATAGACCATCGCACGCAACCCGATGCGTCCGACCTCGCGGATGCTGCCTGCGCCCGCGATGCCGACCACCAGCGTCGAAAAGATCAGCGGCGCAATGATGACTTTGATCAGGCTCAGAAAGATGCGGCTGAGCACGCGCGCCCACTGGATCGCCTGTTCTTTCGCGTGCGGATCGTCATCAAAAAACTTGTGGATCAGATAGCCGACCGCAACGCCAACGGGGAGACTGATCATGATTTGCTGCGTGAGGGAGAGGCCGGATTTTTTCATAGAAGTAGAAGTCGGATGTCAGATGTCAGATGTCAGATGTCGAATCAGCCTCTGACCTCTGGCCTCCGACATCTGACATCTCTCTGTTGAACACTTCGCCGAAATGCCGCGTGACGCTTTGAGCGACCGCGCTCATTTCGACAGGATGGCCTAGCAATTTTTGCAGGGAAGTCACTCCGTGCCCGCTAATTCCGCACGGTACGATCAGTTGAAAGTAATTCAAATCGGTTGTGACGTTGAACGCGAAACCGTGCATCGTCACCCAGCGCGAGATGCGAATGCCTATCGCCGCCAGCTTTTCCTTGCCCACCCAGACGCCGACGAAATCGCCTCCACGCGGCTCGGCTTCGACCCCGAAATCGCGCGCCGCGCGGATCAACACTTCCTGAATGTCGCGCACGTAGCGGCGGATGTCCTGCCGTCCAGGCAAAAGTTTGATGATCGGATAGCCGACCAACTGGCCGGGGCCGTGATAAGTCACGTCGCCACCACGCCCGGTTTCAAAAAGCTCGACGCCGAATTGCGCGCGCATCGCATCATTGGCCAGAACATTCGCGCGATTCGCCGCGCGCCCCAGTGTGATAACGTGCCGGTGTTCAAGCAGCAGAAACTGATCGGGAATTTCATCCCTCTTTCGCTTCTCGGCCAGTTCCTTTTGCAATTCGTGCGCATCGCCGTAAGGCGCAAGGCCAAGATAACGTGTTTCGCAAACAGGCATAGATGTCAGGTGTCAGGTATCAGGCGTCAGGTGTCAGGCGCCACTCACACACCTGACACCGGGAAACTGACACCTGATACCTGATCAAAGCAGCGCTGAGAAATCGGTCGTCTCAATCGTCTTCTTGATATGCGCCACAAACTGGTCGCCTACCGCGCCGTCAATGACCCGGTGATCGAACGACAAACTGATCACGCCGATGTGACGGATGGCAATCGCATCGCCGTCGTCCGTCTCGACCACCCAGGCTTTCTTGTGAATTCCGCCCATACCCAGAATGGCCACCTGTGGCTGATTGATGATCGGCGTGGCGGTATAGCCGCCGTACAAACCGAAGTTGGTGATCGAGAACGTGCCGCCGGAAACTTCATCCGGTTTTAGTTGTTTGCCGCGAGCGCGGTTGGCCAAATCCTGCGAAGCGCGAGCCAGGCCCGTGATGCTCAGCGCGTCGGCCTGTTTGATGACCGGCACGATCAAGCCCCAATCGAGCGCGACGGCGATGCCGATGTTGTAATCGTGTTTGTAGACGATGTTCTCGCCTTCGACCGAAGCGTTGACCACCGGAATGGCCTTGAGCGCGTCAATCGTGGCTTTGATGACGAAGGGCAGGAAAGTCAGCTTCGTGCCGTTCTGCGCCTCGAACTGTTTCTTCACGCGTTCGCGCAATCGGGCGATGTTCGTGAAATCAACCTCGAAGAAGGTGGTGACGTGCGCCGAGGCTCGTTTGCTGGTGAGCATGTTCTCGGCGATCCTGCGGCGCATGTTGCTCATCGGCTCGATGGTCACTCGGTCGCCAGCGGCGAAGGCCGGAACGTGCGGCGCGGGGGGAGCCTGAGGAACGACAGATGGAGCGGGCGCGGGCGGAACGGGCGCGGGCTTCGGCGCAGCGGGCGCGACAGCAGGAGCCGGAGCGCCTTTGCGCTGTTCGATGAAATTGAGAATGTCGTCTTTGGTCACGCGTCCGCCCAGGCCGGTGCCCGGAACTTCTTCCACGTTGATGCCGTGCTCGCGCGCGATGTTGCGCACCAGCGGCGACGACCGCACTTTGCCTGCGGCTTCATGAGCCGGAGCGGGCGCGGGCGTGGGCGCCGCAGGAGGCGCGGCCTGTGGCGGCGGCGCGACTTGCGCGGGAGGCGCCACAGCCGGACGACTTTCAATCGAAGGCTCTTCGCGCGCGGGTCTGGCCTCGCCGGTTGCGGGTATGGCGGGGGCTGGGGCCGCAGCCGCAGCGGACGCGCTTGCGCTCGCCTCACCGGCTTCACCCAATCGCGCGATCACAGCGTTGACTGCGACGGTTTCACCCTCTTTCGCCAGAATCTCGACCAGCGTTCCCCCAGCGGGCGCCGGAATTTCAGCGTCAACCTTGTCGGTCGAAATTTCCAGCAACGGCTCGTCGCGCTGCACTGTGTCGCCGACCTTCTTCAACCATTTGACAATCGTTCCCTCAGCGATGGATTCGCCCATCTGAGGCATCAAAACATCCGTAGCCATTCTTCTCTCCTGTTATTTGCTTTTCGTTTTATCGCTCAATTGAAATCAGAGCAGCGAAATCGCTTTTTTTCTTTTCGCTTTGATCGCTTTCACTGCCATTGCCATTACCTCAAATGAACAGATCAAATGCTGGTCGCCATCCCGTGCACCGCTTCCGCCGCTTCCATCACGGCTTCCGAGAGCGTCGGATGCGCGTGCATGATGTGGCCTAGTTCTTCCGCTGTTGATTCCAGGCCCATCGCCACGCAGGCTTCGGCCAGCATGTCGGTCGCGTGCGGGCCGATGATGTGGACGCCGAGCACTTCGTCATGTTTTGCGTCGGCCACGACTTTGACGAAGCCTTCGGTCTCGCCCAGGATCATCGCCTTGCCCAGCGCCGAGAACGGAAACTTGCCGACTTTGACCTGATGTCCTTTCTCTTTCGCCTTCGCCTCGGTGAAGCCGACGCTGCCGATTTCCGGCTCACAGTAGGTGCAGTTGGGCACGCGGTTGTAGTTGAGCGGACGCGGATTGCGCCCGGCGATGTGTTCGGCGGCCAGGCAGCCTTCCTTCGACGCGACGTGCGCCAGCCATGCCGTCGGCACTACGTCGCCGATGGCGTAAACGTTCGGCTCAGCGGTTCGCATGAACTCGTCAACCTTGATGTAGCCTCGTTCGACCTCGCATTTCGTGTTCTCAAGCCCCAGCCCGTCGGTGACCGGGCGGCGTCCGATGGCCACCAGCAGAGTCTCGGCTTTGATCGTTCCCTGTTTGCCGTCGGCGCCGGTGTAAGTCACCTCGACATCATCGTCGTTGACTTTGGCGGACTCGAAACGGGTTTTGACGAGCGAGGTGATGCCGCGTTTGCGAAACGCCCGCTGCAATTCGGCGGAAGTCTCTTCGTCTTCGATGGGCACCAGACGGTCGAGCATCTCGATGATCGTCACGTCCGTTCCGAACCGTTTGAAAACCGACGCGAATTCGACGCCGACTGCGCCCGCGCCCAGCACGATCATTGATTTCGGCACGTGATTGAAATCGAGCAATTCGTCGCTGGTCACGATGCGCGGCGACTTGACCTCCAATCCAGGCAACAAGCGCGGCGCCGACCCCGTCGCGATGATCACGTTCTTCGTCGGGACTTCGCGGCGGAGACCCGAAGCGTCGGTCACGGTCACGCGGCCTTTGCCTTCAAATTTGCCGGTGCCTTTGAAGACGGTGATCTTATTCTTCTTCATCAGAAATTCGACGCCTTTGGAAAGCTTGGTGACGACTCTGTTTTTGCGCGCCATCACCTTGTCGAAGTGCAATTTGATGCCTTCGACGCTGACGCCGAATTCGGTGGGATCGTTGACCAGGTCGTAAACGTGAGCGGCGTGAAGCAGTTCTTTGGTGGGGATGCAGCCTCGTAACAAACACGTGCCGCCGAGGTCTTTATCTCTTTCGATGATCGCTGTTTTCAAACCTACCTGCGCGGCGCGAATGGCCGCCACATAACCTCCCGGCCCCGCGCCAATGACTGTTACATCAAATGATTCGGCCATTATTCTCCTTCAAAAACCTAAGGCATTTTTTGGATTCGCTTCTTCACAAACAAAGCGTGGCGCAAAACTCGGCGTCGCGTTGAAATACGCCCCAGACGCCCATACTGCGCGATGAAATTGATCAGTGCGGAAGTAAGCCGAGATAATAAACACGCCACTGGCTTTTTGCAAAGTTGGCGGCAAAGCGATTACGGGTTGCGTTCGTAGGCGGTAATAAAGCCCATTATCTTATTTTCTTTGCCCGATTCGGCTTTGACCGTTCTTCCAGCGTTGAACCCAGCCACCGGGTGATAGTTTTGCCTGATCCAGTCCATCAGTTCACGGTTGTAATCGCCGCCGAAAAATCTGTCGCGAAAATCCGGCGTGTCCAGACTGACGATCAGAAGCAGAGGGACGCGTCGGAACCTGATCCGTTCGATGGAGTCACGGTCATTGTTGAGCAGTCCCGGATTGATAATCTCTTCTCTAAGCGGATAGCCGCGGTCAGCGAAAAAATTGATGGCGGTTAATTGCGGTACGCAGACCACGTAATCACCAGGGGCGGTTCGCTCCTCGACGAAACGCAACGCATCCAGAAAAGGCCGTCCCAGATGCGGCTCGGTGATGAAACTGCCGCGCGCCGTATGAATCGGAAATGTGTAGTTCTCACGGAAAACTTTGATCGAATCCTGGGCCGTCTGGAGCAAAACCACTGTGACCATCGCCATCGCCACGAGCCTGACGCCTGTCTGCATGCTTTTTTGCCGGGCGAAAAATTCCGGCGCGTATCGAAACAGCAGCGCCAGATAAAGAACTATCACGACCGGAAGAAAGAACGGCGTATACGGCCCGTTGATCGTCACGTTCAAAATCACGCGCAGCGTCGAAACAAAGCCGAATACGGCGACCACGAGCAACAGCCGTTGATCGAATTCGACGCGGGTTTTGTCCAAACGCGCGCGCCAGACGCGCCAACCGATGAACAGCGCGACCAGCGGCGCCAGAATCGCCACCGCCGAGAATGGCGTCGCGCGGATCGGAAATTTCCACTTCATCTGGAGTTTCGCCCAAAAGGCCAGGCCAAGCGCCAGGACAATCACCGCGCGTTTCAACGTCTCGCGCCATTCCAACCGCATGCGCCACACCACCAGCGCGGCCACCAGCGCGCTCCCGCCGGCCCACCAGGCCGCCACGCCAAGCCCTGACGCGGAAAAATACAACGAGTAGCGAGGCGCGACGAGGCCGCTGAGGAGCTTATTGAAGTAGACCAGTTGCGGCGGCGTGTTGAACATGAAGACGTAGTTGTCATCAACCAGCGCGCGCCATTCAACGCGCCACAAGACTAACGCCAACGCGCCCGCTGCGATTGCAATCACAGGCGCGGCGAAACTCGCCGCCTCACGCCAGAGCAACTTGCGCGCCGAATACGATTCGATCGCGATGGCGGCAAACGCGGATGCCAGCGCCGCCAGCGAAAGCTCCAATTTCGAGATCATCGCCAATCCGGTCCAGACTCCGGCCCAGACCAGCGACCGGACGCGACCGGCTTGCAGGTATCGCGCTGTGCAAACCAGCGAGGCGAGCGCGAAGACCAGGCCGTAGAGCGCGGCATAGGTATATGGCTGCACGTAATTCCCTCTTGGTTGGAACGCGCAGACCACGATCATCAAGCCGGTCGTCACCGCTGATTCCCAGGCTCCCATCATCCGTCTGGACAGCCAGTAAATCATCAGCGTAATCAGCGCCGCGCAAACAGCGCCGGAAGCATGCGCTACCGAAAGATGAACGCCGAAAATGCGATAAAGGAACGCATTGAAATAAGGAGCGAACGGGCCGTAGAGGAACTGCGCGTCGCGATAAAGCGTCTCACCGGCCAGAATCCGCGCAGGCAAATTTATCTCGCGCCCGTGATCTATGATCGGATGCAGCCAACGATGCCACGATTGAACGAGCATCACCGCGAAGAGCGCGGCGACTCCGGCCAGCGCGAAAACGTCGCGCCGCGTGAAGCCGTCCGATGAAAAGACGCTTTGAGGTTTTGATGAAAACTCTGATTCAGGACTCACGGGTTATACCACCTTTGGGATGTCGCTGGGGCCGGTCAACAGCGCGTTGCTTCGGAACTGATGCGAGAGGCTATAAAATGGAACCTCTATGACACCGATTCTACTTTATAACCGTGTAACCAGATCAATAGAAGAAGAGAGCATTTTTGAAAAAGATGTGATGCGATTTCTTTACAGCCATCCCATCGGCTTCGCGCTGACTGAATGGCTATTGAAACGCAGGCTGGCGACTGAAGTTTACGCCCGGCGGATGCGCAGCCCGCGCTCGCGCGTGAAAATCGGGCGGTTCATCGAAAACCACAGCATCAACATTGACGAGATCGAAGAGCCAATCGAGTCCTTCGCGTCATTCAATGATTTCTTCATCAGGAAGCTGAAGCCATCAGCAAGGCCGATTGACCGCAATCCCGACAGCCTGATTTCAATCGCCGATTGCCGCCTGGCCGCTTACCCGATTCGCAAAGGCGAGGTTTACCCGGTAAAAGCCAGATCGTTCACAATCGCCGAACTGGCCGGCGATAAAAAAATCGCGGAGAGCTACACCGGCGGCCTGTGCCTGATCTTCCGGCTGGCGCCGGTGGATTATCACCGCTTCGCTTACGTTGACGATTGCGAACAAACGCCGGTGAAGGCGATCAACGGTTTTTACCGCAGCGTGCATCCGCTGTCGTTGCGGCGAATGAAAGCCGTCTTCACTGAAAACCGCCGTGAATACTGCGTTCTCAAGACCGCGAATTTCGGCGACGTGATCCACATTGACGTTGGCGCGACGGGCGTCGGCCGCATCGTTCAAAATCACCCCCAGGGCGGACAGTTCGCCAGAGGCGAAGAGAAAGGCTATTTTGAATTCGGCGGCTCGACGGTGATTTTGCTGCTGAAACACGGCGCCGCGAAGATTGATGAAGACATCGCGGAATATTCACACAGAGGAATTGAAACCATCGTCCGCTACGGCGAAAAGATCGGCGGCAAACATTAGCAATGAGGTGAGACAATTTGCCAAATTGTCTCACCTCAATCCGGCCT
>JAJVID010000049.1:3161-16012 GCA_022072205.1 Acidobacteriota bacterium | reverse complement strand
TTTACAACCGCTGCGTCGGCACGCGCTATTGCGCCAACAACTGCGCGTTCAAGGTGCGGCGCTTCAACTGGTTCGATTACGCGCACGACGACGCGCTGGCCAATCTGGCGCTCAATCCCGACGTGACCGTGCGTTCGCGCGGCGTGATGGAGAAATGCAGCTTCTGCGTACAGCGCATCGAACAGGCCAGAATCCGCGCGCGCAACGAAAACCGCCCGATCCGCGACGGCGAGATTCAGACCGCCTGCCAGCAAAGCTGCCCGGCCAATGCGATCTCGTTCGGCAATCTGCTCGACGCCGAAAGCCGCGTGGCTAAGCTCAAACACGACGGGCGCAATTACGCGCTGCTCGAAGAACTCAATCTGCAACCGGCGTTGAGCTATCTGGCGAAGGTGCGGAATGATGAAGAGGCCTAGAAATATTGGAAAACGCGGCGCGCCTTGTACCGTAGGTTGTCCAACCTGCGGAGGCTTCATCATCAAGTCGCCTGGCGCCAACTGAATGATTCATTAATCACGCCGTCCGCAGGTTAGACAACCTGCGGTACGTTTTTCGCAGGAGACGCAACGCTTATGGCAACGGCTGTCGAAGAACTCCAACATCTCAAGGTCGCGGATCATCCAGTGGTTTCGCCGCTGCGCGAGCCGTTGATCCTGGGCCACAAGGGATCAGCCGACGTAACCGAAGACATTGGCCGGCTGCTCGAACAATCGCCGGGGCGCGGCTGGTGGCTGCTGTTTGCAGGCGCGGCCACATTGCTCACGGCGGGCCTGATCGCGATTACCTACACCATCACGACCGGCATCGGCACGTGGGGTTTGAACAAGACCGTCGGCTGGGCGTTCGACATCACGAACTTCGTCTTCTGGATCGGCATCGGCCACGCGGGCACGTTCATTTCAGCGATTCTGTTTCTCTTCAACCAGAAGTGGCGCACCTCGATCAACCGCTCCGCCGAAGCGATGACGCTTTTCGCCGTGATGTGCGCGGGATTGTTTCCGTTCATTCACATGGGGCGCCCGTGGCTTTTCTACTGGGTGTTTCCCTATCCGAACACGCGCGGCTCGTTGTGGGTCAACTTCCGTTCGCCGCTGCTGTGGGATTTCTTCGCCATCTCGACTTACTTCACCATCTCGCTGGTCTTCTGGTATCTGGGCCTGGTGCCGGATCTGGCGACGATGCGCGACCGCGCGCGGTCGAAATTCAGGCGCGCTCTCTATCGCCTGCTGAGCCTGGGCTGGAACGGCTCGCACCGCACGTGGTCGCGTTATGAAACGGTCTACACGGTGATGGCCGCGCTGGCGACGCCGCTGGTTCTGTCCGTTCACAGCATCGTCAGCTTCGACTTCGCCACTTCGCTGCTGCCCGGTTGGCATTCGACGATTTTCCCGCCGTATTTCGTCGCGGGCGCGATCTTTTCGGGCTTTGCGATGGTCATGACGCTGATGATCCTGGTGCGATGGGCGATGCGGCTCGAAAGCTACATCACGATTCAGCACCTGGACAATATGTGCAAGGTCACGCTGCTGACCGGCTCGATTGTCGGGGTGGCTTATCTGACCGAATGGTTCATCGGTTATTACAGCGGCAATCCGTTCGAGCGGAGCATCATCATCACTCGCGCGCTGGGGCCTTACGCGTGGGCGTTCTGGACTATGGTGACGTGCAATATGCTCGTGCCGCAGTTGTTCTGGTTCAAGCGGGCGCGCACCTCGATCCCGATCATCTTTACGCTCTCGATTCTGGTCAACGTCGGGATGTGGTTCGAGCGCTTCGTGATCATCGTCACTTCGCTGCATCGCGATTACCTGCCGTCGAGTTGGGCGATGTACACGCCCACGCTGACTGAAATAACAATCCTGTTGGGGAGCTTCGGATTGTTCTTCACG
This sequence comes from Acidobacteriota bacterium, assembly GCA_022072205.1. Taxonomy (GTDB): domain Bacteria; phylum Acidobacteriota; class Blastocatellia; order RBC074; family RBC074; genus JAJVID01. The sequence continues at coordinate 14,123 of JAJVID010000049.1, read as the reverse complement.
GCGTTTCTGCTTTTCCTGCGGCTCTTTCCGCTGATTTCGATCAATGAGGTCAAGGGGGTGCTTGGTTATGCGCGCCACAAATAATCGCACGAACAACGCGCGTTTCACCGCCGCCTATTTCAAACGCGAAGAGGATTTGCTGGCGGCGACACACAGCGCGCGCGAGGCTGGCTTCGTGATTCACGATGTCTACACGCCATATGCGGTGCATGGCCTGGACGAGGCGATGGGCTTGCAGCGCACGCGGATGGGATGGGTCGCGTTCGCAGCCGGAGCCTTCGGTTTGATGTGCGGCTTGATATTGCAAATTTGGACTTCGGCTTACGACTGGCCGTTGAATGTCGGCGGCAAGCCGTTCAATTCGTTTCCGCTCTTCATTCCGGTCACGTTTGAATTGACGGTTTTGTTTTCGGGCCTGATCGCCATCGGCGTGCTCTTTATGCGCAATCGGCTGTGGCTGTTCAATCGCCGCCGCGTTTTCGAACGCGCCACCGACGACCGCTTCGTGCTCGTCCTGCGGCAGCCTGACGCCTCGTTCGACGCCGAGCGCGCGGCTGCGCTCTTCGCCGGGCATCACGCCCTGAGCGTCATCGAAGGAGATCAATTCGTATGAGAAAAACGCTCTCCTGGTTGATAGTGATTCTGCTGCCGATTGTCGTGACCGGCGGCGTTTACGCGCTGCGCCGCGATATGTCGCAACGCAACCGCGAATGGCCGACGCAGATGGAATATTCGCCCGCCGCGAAGCCGCAGACGGCGAATGCGGTTCTGCCTTACGGGATGACCGAGCAACTGCCAGTCGCGGGCACGATCCCGCGCGGCTTTCAGCCGTTTCATTACTCTCCGGGCGAGGAGGAAGAGAAACGCGCCGGGCTGGAATTGACCAATCCGTTTCAACCGACGGCGGAAAATCTGGCGCGCGGGCAGCACGTCTTTACGAACTATTGCATCGTCTGTCACGGGCCGAGCGGCGCGGGCGATGGGCCTGTGATTCCGAAGTACCCGAACCCGCCCAACTACAATTCGGATAAATCGAAGGCGCTGCCCGATGGCTCGATGTTTCACGTCATCACGCTGGGCCGCAAGGATATGCCCTCGCACGCGGCGCAAGTGAAGGCCGAGGATCGTTGGAAAGTGATCCTCTACATTCGCAAGCTGCAAGGCAAAGTGAATTGATCGTGGAGGAAGTTCGATGGACAACCTGCAACCAGAACTTCGGCGCCAGGCGGTTGAGATGACGAACCAATTGCCGGCGGCGGAACGCGAAACCTTGCTCGTCAAATGCTGGATGTCGCACGACGCGCGCTGGTTTATGGCCGCCGCGCAGGAATGCGGAATGGAGGTCGCCAACCGGCTCAACCAGACCGCGTCGCGCGGTGTCGGCAAGGTCGAGGCGCAGAGGATCGAGCGCGCTTTGCAACTGCCGCCGGTCAAAACGCTCGATGATTACCTGCTGCGGCAGGAGCGGATGATCAGCCTGCTGGGGCCTGAACTGCTCGATTACGGCGTGACCAAAACCAGCGGCGATACCTGTCAAATGCAGGTGCGTCGCTGCTTCGCGCATGACAACGCCGCGCGCGCCGGAATCCTCGATCAGTACGAATGCGGCATCTTTGCGCGCGTCGCCGGTTGGCTTGACGCGGCGGGCGTGGATTACGAGTTGCAACCGGAGTTGGGCAAATGTCTCAAGGCGCAAGGACAGGAATGCGCCTATTCGATCACCGTGCGGACGTGAGTCAGAGGTCGCGGAGGAATTTCAATATGTCGCGGAAATCATTGTTTTCCGAATTCGGGCAAAAAGCCTTGGCCGGATTGCTGCTCGTCGGCGCGATTGGCGCGCTGGCGGGCCTGTTCTTCAATCCGCAGCGGTTCTGGCCGAGCCTGTTGCAGAATTCATTTTTCTTTCTGAGTCTGGCGCTGGGCGCGCTGGTCTTCGTCGCCATTCAATTTCTGGCCAACGCCGGTTGGAGCGTCGCGCTTCGCCGCGTGCCCGAAGCGATGATGGGTTATCTGCCCGTCGGCGCCATCGCGATGCTGGCGGTCTTCTTCGGGCGACACACGCTTTACGAATGGACGCATCCTGAAGTCGTGCGGGCGAGCCACGTTTTGCAGGCCAAAGCCGCTTATCTGAATACGCCTTTCTTCTTTGCGCGAATGGCCGTGTTCCTGCTGCTGTGGGTGGTCTTTATGCGATTGTTGCGCCGCGAATCGCGCGCGCAGGATGCGGATGGGGCGCTCGAACACACGTGGCGCAGCCGGAAATACTCGGCGATCTTCATCATGCTCTTCGCCATCACGTTTTCGCTGGCGAGCTTCGATTGGCTGATGTCGCTGGAGCCGGAATTTTACAGCACGATCTTCGCCTTCTACTGCTTCTCCGGATTGTTCGTCAGCGGCATCGCGGCCATCACGCTGCTGGCGCTGTTTCTGCGCGGGCGCGGATTGTTGCCGCAGGTGAACGAAGAGCATCTGAGCAATCTCGGCAAGCTGGTTTTGAGCTTTTCGACTTTCTGGGCTTACATCTGGCTGTCGCAATACCTGCTGATCTACTACACCAATTTTCCCGAAGAGACCGGCTATTACCTGCGGCGCACCGACGCTCCGGGCTGGTGGGCGTTGTTCATTTTAAACCTGCTGCTGAATTGGGCGATTCCGTTCGTGATGCTGCTGCCGCGCATAGCCAAGCGCGGCGTGGGCTGGTTGGCGGCGGCGTGCGTGATCGTGCTCGCCGGGCATTGGCTCGATCTTTACACGATGGTGATGCCTGCGCTCGATCTCTCGGCGACGCTCAACTGGGTTGATGTGGCGATGTTCTGCGGCTTCGGCGCGCTTTTCCTCATCGTATTCCGCCGAAGTTTGGAGCAATCGTCGTTCGTGCCTGCGCGCGATCCGTATCTGGAAGAAAGCCTGTCATTGCAACCTCTCGGCGCGCCTGCGCCCGCGATGACCGGAGCAGCGATTCCCGGCAGGCGATGGCTGACCTTCGTCCGGCTGCGTGAAAGGCTGCGCGAGACATTGCCGGAGAATTATTGACGGCGCCAACCATATCTTCATGACAAAAATCCCTATCATCACCGTCATCGGTTATTCGAATTCCGGGAAGACGCGTTGTGTGACCGGATTGATCACGGCGCTCACGAGGCGTGGCTATCGCGTGGCGTCGGCCAAGCATTGTCACGAAGGCTTTCAACTCGATGTCGAGGGCAAGGATTCGTGGAAACACAAACAGGCCGGCGCGGTCACGGTTCTGGTCTCGAATCGAAATCAGGTCGGCGTGATAGCGACAACGCCGCAGACGCTCTCGCTGGACGAGCTTTGCGAACGTTATGCGCGCGACGCCGACCTGCTACTGGCCGAAGGCTACAGTTGGGAGCCGCATCCGAAGATTCTGGTCACGAGCCGCGCGCGGCTTGAGGAAGAGCGCGTAGGGCTTGAGGAATCGGTGATCGCGCTGGTCGGAGAAAAACGCTTTGACATCGCCTTGCCGCAATTCACCTTCGGCCAATTGGAGAAGCTGGCCGAATTAGTCGAGAAAGAATATCTGCCGTAGCGGACGACACTCCCAGAACGCATACACAACAGCCCTGTCCTACGCGTGCCATTCGCTGGCTCAATCTGTCGAAAGTCCCTACAATCTGCCAAAAGCGCGGCGACACGCGAGTTGATTCAAGTACAGATTCCTATGAAAACAAGCAGATTCAGATACGCCTTGCTCCTGCTGGCGGTGGCGGCGATTGCGCCGTTGCGCACAGCGTACTTACAAACAAAGCCTTCAGCGCCGCAATCCGAGATAGACCGGCGCAAGCTGGAAGAGCTTGAAGACAAATCCGAAGACGTGGCCAACGGCATTCTCGAACTTGCCGTCGCGCTGCGGGACGGCGACACGAAACGGGTCGCGGACTATTTCGCCGATCCGTCGCAAACGACGCCGCTGCCTTCATCGCCGACCGCCGCGACGCCGCACGTCAAGTGGGCGCAAAAACACGGCTGGAACTTCGAGCCGAAAAAGACCGTCACCACGACGCGCGCCGAGTTGGCAAAACAGTGGGACGCGCTGCTCGACAATTTCTCCGAAGTCGAAGACGTGCGCTTCAAACTGCGCGCTTCGAGTTTCGACGAGACAGGGCGCGTGATGCGTGCGACCGTGTCGTTCTGGATTGTCGGACGTGATGCGAAGGCGCAGCGGTCGTGGCTGCGCGCGACTGCCGACGCGGCCTTCAACTTCCACACCGAAGAGAAAATCACTGGCGGCATTCCGAACAGCCTCAGCCACGAGAAAGGCCGCTGGCTGATTCGTGAGTTCGCCATTCAGCCGATCAATTCGCTGACGGCGCCGCAAGACCTCTTCAGCGAAGTCAGCGCGCCGGCGGGCGTGGCTGCGCGCATTCCGGCTTACGGCGACGCGGGCAACACGGGCTTCGTCTGGCGAGGCGCGGCGGCGGGCGATTTCAACCGCGACGGCTGGATTGATCTGATCGTCACCGGCGCGACGCGCAATTACCTCTACCTCAACGACGGCCACGGCAAATTCCGCGACGCTTCCGACGAAGCTGGAATCAAATTGCTCGCAAGCGGCGCCGGTCCGCTCGCTCTCGATTACGACAACGACGGCGACACGGATATTTTCATGGCCAACGTCGGCCAGCAGATTCTTTTTGAAAATCGCCTCGTCCCCGACGGCAAGCTCAGCTTCAACGATGTCTCGTTGGAATCGGGCGTGGCGGTTGACGCTTTCGGTTTTTCGGCGGCGACGGCGGATGTGAACGGCGATGGCTGGCTGGATGTTTACGTCGCGTCGTACAACCGCTACGGCCAGGTGGTTCCCGATTCGTGGTTTCGCGCGACGAACGGCACGCCGAATCTGCTGTTCATAAATCAACGCAACGGCTCTTTCCGCGAAGAGGCTGTAGCGTGGGGCGTTGACGACAAGCGATGGAGCTACGCTGCGGCCTTCGCCGACATCAACGGCGATCATCGGCCTGATTTGTTTGTGGCGAACGATTTCGGCGAGAAAGCGATGTTCGTCAATCGCGGCGATCATTTCGTTGATGAAGCTGCGGCGCGCGGCCTGCTCGATCCGGGCAACGGGATGGGCGTGATGTTCGGCGATTACAACAACGACGGGCGGCTCGACATTCACTCGACCAACATGTCTTCGACGGCGGGCAATCGCATCGTCTCGCGGCTCTTTCCCAATCAGGGCGCGCAGCAGAACGTTTATAAAAAGCTGGCTTCGGGCAACAATCTGTTTGAGAACCTCGGCGACGGCAAATTCAAAGACGTGACGGCTGAGATCGGCGGTTTGAGCGGGATGTGGGCCTGGGGCGGCGGCTTCATTGATATTGATTGCGACGGTTGGGAAGACATCTTCACGCCGAACGGTTTCATCTCCGGCAAATCAATGGCCGACACCTGATCGCAGTTCTGGCGTCAGGTCGTGACGCAGGACAACAGCGACGGCGGCAAACGCGACAAAGGCGTGTTGCGCCAGGATCAAAGCGAACTGCTCGGCAAGGGCTTCTCCTTCAGCGGCTACGAACGCGACACCTTGTTTCTCAATCTCGGCAGGAATGAAAGCGGGCAGATGAAATACACCGAAGTTTCAGGCGTCTCCGGCATTGACCACATCAGCGATGGGCGCGCGTCGGTCTTCGCCGATTTCGACAACGACGGCGACCTGGATGTTTTCATGACCACGATTCAGGGGCAATCGCATCTGCTCTTCCGCAACAACGTGGGGCAATCGAACAACTGGCTGCGCGTCTCGCTGGTGGGCAATGATTGCGGGCGCGACTCTTTCGGCGCGGTCGTGCGCGTGAAGACTTCGGCGGGCATCCTGACCAAGATCAAAGCTGGCGGTTCCGGCTTCGAATCGCAGCACGATCCGCGATTGCTCTTCGGATTGGGGCGCGACGCGCAAGCCGAATGGGTTGAAGTGACGTGGCCGAACGGCAAGCAGCGCCGCTTCGCCAACGTGCGCGCCGGTTCATCAATCTTGATCACGGAAGGCCGCGAAAAATTCGATGCGGTCAAAGAGACGAAAACCAGCCTGCCCGATCCGTTGACGCGCGAAGACCTGTTGCTGCAAACGCTGAAGCTCAAAAAGGGCGAGCCGTTCCCATCGCTGACCGTCAACCGGCTCAACGGCGCGCGCGCTTCGTTCGGAACAATGTTGAAGCCGGGCCGCCGCGCGCTCGTCAATCTGTGGGCGACGTGGTGCGGCCCCTGCGCCAAAGAGATGCCGGAGTTGGAACGGTTGGCGCCGCGTCTGCGCGCTCAGGGCATTGACCTGATTGGTTTGAGCATTGACACCGAAGGCGTCGGCGTGGTGAAGGAATTTCTCAGCCGCCGCCCGGTCAGCTATCCGATTCTCAACGTCGGCGAGCAGGGCATCGCGCAAATCTTCGCGGGCGATGAAGCGGCTGTGCCGATCTCCGTGCTGCTCGACGAACGGGGCCGCGTGCGGCAAGTCATCGGCGGGTGGTCGCGGCAGACCGCGCGCGAATTCGAGGCGCTGACAAACAAGCCAAAGCGCGATGACAGCCGGGCAAGATGAAAGACGCGCCTCACAAACGCGCATCCAGCCGCAGCCCGCGTCGCGCCGCCATTTCGCGGGCGATTGCGCTGATTTCATCGGGCGGCAGGAGTCTTCCGGCGAGCGGGAAGATTTCCGCATCTTCGAGGGCGATATGCCGCTGATAAAGCGCGCGCAGAAATTCCAGCGCTTCGGTCATCGCCTGCGCGTCATCCGGCGGCAAATGCCCGTTCGCCAGCCAGCGGTTGCCCAGCGCGTCAACCGTGAGATGTTTGGCGTCCGCGACAGAATGATCCTGATGCAAGTCATCCAGCAGCGACATCGTCTGTCGCGCCTCCATCGCCTGCGATTTGCGCAGACGCGGAAACAGCGAATCCTCTTCGTCGCGCGTGTGTCGCGGCGCGCCTTCGCGGAAGTAGCGCAAGGCCGTGGCGAGAGCATTACGATATTCTTCGCTCAACGCCCCTCCCCGCGCCTCTTTGCTCACGGTCAGCAAAACATTCAGAAACCGCTCAATGCGGCGATGGCAATCGCCGAGCATTCCCAGCGGATTTGTATAATCGCTTTCCAACTTACTACCGATTGTTACGGCCATTCCGATTCGCTCCTCTCTTGCAAAAATTCTGTCCGGCGAAAGTATCTCATCCCGGCATTCCCGGCGATGACTTATGTCATTTCGATTATCTTTGCATTCATCCATTATGCCCTCTTTAACGCCAACCCATCAGCGCAAGATAAAACGGAAGTATTACAAAGAGAGCCGCTCATCGCGGATAGAATGAGGCGCAGAGCTATTCTTTTTCCCAGAACGTTTTATTTTGCACAGGAGTCGAACATGAATTTACCGATGATTATTCAGGGCGGTATGGGCGTTGCGATTTCGGATTGGCGATTGGCCAAAGCCGTTTCGCAATTGGGGCAGTTGGGCGTTGTTTCGGGAACAGGCTTGAATCGGATTCTGACCAGCCGCCTCGGAGATGGCGATCTTGCGGGGCACGTGCGGCGCGCCTTGAGCCATTTTCCGTTGCCGGAGCCGGTGCAAAACGTTTTGCAACGCTATTACGTGCCCGGCGGGAAAGCGCCGGATGCGCCTTACAAATCGCCGCCAGCTTACACAATCCGCCCGCCTCAACTACTCGATCAGACCACGGTCATCGCCAACTTTGTCGAAGTCTGGCTGGCCAAAGAAGGACACTCCGGCCTGGTTGGCATCAACCTGCTCGAAAAAGTTCAACTGCCGAGCCTCGCCTCGCTTTACGGCGCATTGCTCGCGGGCGTGGATTTCGTCCTGATGGGCGCGGGCATTCCCACGCAGGTCGCCGCGATCCTGGACAAGCTGGCCTTGCATCAACCGGTGAGCTATCGCCTCAACGTCACCGGCGCCGATAAGGATGACGATTATCGGATCAACTTCGACCCGGAGCGCATCTTCCCCGGCCTCGCCCAAATCGTGAAGCGGCTCAAACGCCCGCGCTTTCTGCCCATCGTATCTTCGACGGCGTTGGCGCAGGCGCTGCTCAAACGCAGTGAAGGCGCGGTGGATGGTTTCGTGGTCGAAGGTCCCACCGCAGGCGGACATAACGCTCCGCCGCGCGGCCCGCTGAAGCTGAATGAAAAAGGCGAGCCGATTTACGGCGAGAAAGATGAAGTGGATTTGGAGAAGCTGAAGCAGTTGGGATTGCCGTTCTGGCTTGCGGGAGGCTACGGCCATCCCGACCAGTTGCGGAAAGCGTTGGAGTCCGGAGCGGCGGGAATCCAGGTGGGCACGGCGTTTTCGCTCTGCGATGAATCCGGAATGGAATCTGGCTTAAAAAGAAGTTTGCTTCGCAAAGTAATTGACGGCACGGCGCGCGTGCTCACCAGCCCGGTCGTCTCGCCGACCGGCTTCCCATTCAAAGTGGCGCAGATGGAAGGCACGATGTCGGAGCGAGAGGTGTACGAAGCGCGCTCGCGCATCTGCGATTACGGCGGTTTGCGCAACCTCTTCAAACGCGCCGACGGCACGATAGGCTATCGTTGCCCGGCGGAACCGGTCGAAGATTACGTGCGAAAGGGCGGACAAGCCGAGGAGACCGTTGGCCGGACATGTCTGTGCAACAATCTTGCGGCGACGGCAGGCTTTCCCCAGTGCAGGAAGGACGGTTACGTCGAGCCGCCGCTGGTCACGAGCGGCGACGACCTTGCTAACCTCGCGCAGTTCCTGCCCCCTCACAAAACCAGCTATTCTGCCGAGGATGTCGTCAATCACCTGTTAGCAAAGAATATTGGTGTGTTAGACCGAGGCCTGAGCGCGCACTCTTTCTGACCGTGGGTATTGCAGACGAACGGTATTCGGTAGATGATTTCCCGCACAGTTATTCCACGACAAAACAAAAACCAGACAACGCAGGAGTGTTTTCATGCCAACGAGCAGGGAGTTACTAATCCGGCCTGAAGCGCCGGATGGCCGGTCGGGCGAAACGTTGATCGTCAATCCGGAAGCCGTCGGATTCGAGTATCTGACTTTTAGCGCGCGGAAGATGGTTCGCGGCGAAAGTTTTTCGAGCGACACGGGAGCGAACGAACTTGGCCTGGTATTGCTGGGCGGAAGCTGTAGCGTCGCTTCGTCCGCCGGATCGTGGTCTGATCTGGGCGCTCGCAAAAATGTTTTCAGCGGGATGCCGACGGCGCTTTATCTTCCGATCCAAACCGAATTCACCGTAACGGCGGAGAGCGATTGCGAACTTGCTCTCTGCTTCTGTCGCGCTGAAGAAAAACATCCGGCGCGGTTGATTCGGCCGCAGGATGTCGAGATCGAGATCAGAGGCGGCGGAAACGCCACGCGGCAAATCAATCACATCATCAAGCCCGAATTCCCGGCTCATCGCCTGCTGATGGTCGAGGTCTACACGCCGAGCGGTAACTGGTCGAGCTATCCGCCGCACAAACACGATGTCCACAACCCGCCGGGCGAAGTGGACCTGGAAGAAATCTACTACTACAAAATTGACAGGCCCGAAGGCTATGCGATTCAGAAGGTCTACACGCCGGATCGCCGGATTGACGCGACGCTGACAGTGCGCGATGGCGAGTTGGTGTTGATCCCCGAAGGCTATCATCCGGTGGTCGCGGCGCACGGTTACAACGTTTATTACCTGAACGCGCTTGCGGGCAGCGCGCGTTCGATGGCGGCTTCGGACGATCCCGATTACGCCTGGGTGCGGGCTGCGTGGAAAGAGAAAGACCCGCGAGTCCCGGTTGTGACGGCAAACGGCAAAGGAAACTGAAGCGATGAATCGCAGCTACGATATTTTGTGCATGGGCCGCAGTTGCATTGATCTTTACGCGAACGACGTTGGCGCGCCGTTCGTCGAGATCAAAAGCTTCGCGGCTTACGTCGGCGGATGTCCGACCAACATCAGCGTCGGGACGCGGCGGCTGGGTTTGCGTTCGGCGACGCTGACCGCTGTGGGCGATGATCCGGTCGGCGATTTCGTGTTGAACTTTCTCAACCGCGAAGGCGTCGTCACCGATTTCATTCCACACAAGCCGGGGCGCCGCACGAGCGCAGTCATTCTGGGCATCGAGCCGCCCGACAAATTCCCGCTGATCTATTACCGCGACAACTGCGCCGACATTGAATTGACGATTGACGACGCGCTCGCCGCGCCCATCGCCGAAAGCCGCGCGCTGCTCATCAGCGGCACCGGTTTGAGCAAAGAGCCTAGCCGCAGCGCCACCCTTTTCGCCGCCGAAAAGGCGCGGGCCGTGGGAACGAAGGTCATCCTCGATCTCGATTTCAGGCCCGACCAGTGGCGCGACGCGCGCGCTTACGGTGTGACGATTCGCACGGCGCTGCGCCTTGCCGACATCGTCATCGGCACAGCGGATGAAACGAAGGCCGCCGCGTTGACTGATAAATCGAATGTCGCGGTCACACATTCGCAGGTTTCGAACGCGCACATCGCAGGCGATGTCGGCCAGGCTGTTCAGACCGTGCTTGGCGCCGGGCCAGAAGCGTTGGCGATGAAAGCCGGCGGCGAGAACACGACGGTCTTTTTGCGCGGCGGCGATGTCATCACAGCCGAACCGTTTCCGGTCGAGGTCTACAACACGCTCGGCGCCGGCGACGCGTTCGCAAGCGGATTTATTTACGGCTATCTGAAAGGCTGGGACTGGCGGCGCGCGGCGCGTATGGGCAACGCCTGCGGCGCGATTGTCGTCACTCGTCACGGCTGCGCCAATCACATGCCTTATGAAGACGAGGTGATGAAATTCATTGAAGAGCGCGGGGGATTTTAAAATGAAGCCTTTCAACCCGGAAGAATTTCTTCCGCCATCGGCGATGGCCCATCTCACCGACGTTCGCGTGAGCGATCCCGATCGTTCGCTGCGTGTGGCCAAAGCGCGCCGAAGACGCGAGCGGTTGACGATTGACGGATGGTTGA
>JAJVID010000049.1:0-3061 GCA_022072205.1 Acidobacteriota bacterium | reverse complement strand
GAAGAATTTCTTCCGCCATCGGCGATGGCCCATCTCACCGACGTTCGCGTGAGCGATCCCGATCGTTCGCTGCGTGTGGCCAAAGCGCGCCGAAGACGCGAGCGGTTGACGATTGACGGATGGTTGAGCATTCTCGCCGCCGATCATCCGGCCCGCCGCGTCACCGGCGTCGGAGATAACCCGGTAGCGATGGCGAATCGTCACGATTATCTGGCGCGCGTCGCGCGTGTGTTGCTGAGCGACAAGGTTGACGGCGTGATGGCGACGATGGACATCATCGAAGACCTGCTTGCGCTTCACGATCATCTTCGCTCGGCCGATGGTCGCGGGCTGCTCGACGACAAACTGCTCATCGCAAGTCTCAATCGCGGCGGATTGGCCGGAGCAAGCTGGGAGATGGATGACCCGTTGACCGGCGCGGCTCCGGCGACTTGCGCCGAATGGAATCTGGACGGCGCGAAATTCCTGCTGCGCATCTGCGATGACGATCCGGCTTCGCTCGTGACGATGCGGGCTGCGGCTGGCGCGATCAACGAATTGAACGCTCTACGCCTGCCGATGTTTCTTGAGCCTTTGCCTGCGACGCGGAGCGAGAAAGGCTACAAGGTGGTCAAGACGGCTGACGCGTTGGCGAAGATCGCCGGCGTCGCTTCGGCGCTCGGCGACAGCAGCCGTTATCTCTGGCTGAAGCTGCCTTACTGCGAAAATTTCGGGAGCGTCGTCCGCGCAACGACGCTGCCGATACTGCTGCTCGGCGGAGAAGCGACCGGCGATCCGACGCAATTCATGCGGGAGATCGCGTTGGCGAAAAACCTCGGCGCGCGCGGCGCGCTGGTTGGCCGCAACGTGCTTTATCCCGGAGCGGAAGACCCGCTCATCGTGGCTGAAGCGGTGAGCGGAATCATTCACTCCGGCTGGATGGCGGATCAGGCGCTGGCGTTGGCGCGTGAATCCGCCGGCGGCAAACAACGATTCACGGATATGTTTTGATCACGGAGGCAAACAGTGAAGACAAGGCGCATCACGACGGCGCAGGCGCTCGTCGCATTTCTGGAAAAACAATACGTCGAACGCGACGGGATCGAACAACAATTCTTCGCGGGCGTCTGGGGCATTTTCGGGCACGGCATTATCGCGGGCGTCGGTCAGGCGCTGCATCAACATCCCGATCTTCGCTACTACCTTTGCCGCAACGAGCAGGCGATGGTTCACACAGCGACGGCGTTTGCAAAGATGAACAACCGGCTGCGCGCATTCGCCTGCACTTCATCCATCGGCCCCGGCGCGACCAATATGATCACCGGCGCGGCGACGGCGACCATCAATCGTCTGCCCGTGCTGTTGCTGCCCGGCGACATCTTCGCGCGCCGCAACGTAGCGCCGGTCTTGCAGCAGCTCGAATCGGAGCGTAGCCAGGACGTCTCGGTCAACGATTGTTTCAAGCCGGTCTCGCGTTACTGGGATCGCATCAACCGGCCCGATCAACTGCCTTTCAGTTTGATGGAGGCGATGCGCGTGCTGACTTCGCCCGCGCAAACCGGCGCGGTGACGCTGGCTTTGCCGCAGGACGTTCAGGCCGAAGCGTGGGATTTTCCCGAAGAGTTGTTCGAGAAGCGCGTCTGGCACGTCGCGCGACAACCGGCTGAACGGGCGATGCTCAAACGCGCCGCGCGAATGATCCTCTCCGCGAAAAAGCCGATGATCATCGCGGGCGGTGGCGTGATTTACAGCGAAGCGGCTGACGCATTGGCTCGCTTCGCCTCGCAAACCGGCATCCCTGTCGGCGAAACGCAGGCCGGCAAAGGCTCGCTCTCCTTCGATCATCCGCAGAACCTTGAAGCCATCGGCGTCACGGGCACGCCCGGCGCGAACATCATCGCGCGCGAAGCCGATCTGGTGATCGCCATCGGCACGCGCCTCAGCGATTTCACCACCGCGTCGAAAACCGCGTTTCAAAATCCCGACGTTCGTTTCATCAACATCAACATCAACGAACTCGACGCGCACAAGCACGCCGGGCTGCCGCTTGTCGCCGACGCGCGCACGGCGATTGAGGAACTGATCGCCGCGCTCACGGGCCACCGGGTTGACAACGATTACTCATCGCGCATCGCCGCGTTGAAACAGCAATGGGAAACAGAAGTCGAACGGCTCTTCAATCTTCATCACGGCCCGCCGATCAGTCAGGGCGAGGTCATCGGCGTCGTCAACAACTTCTCGCGCCCCGAAGATGTCGTCGTCTGCGCCGCAGGCAGCCTGCCCGGCGATTTGCACAAACTCTGGCGCACGCGCAACCCGAAAGGCTATCACCTCGAATACGGCTATTCGTGCATGGGATACGAGATCGCCGGCGGTCTGGGCGTCAAGATGGCCGACCCTTCGCGCGAAGTTTACGTGATGGTCGGCGACGGCTCTTACCTGATGATGTCGCAGGAGGTTGTCACGTCAATCGCCGAAGGCGTCAAGCTGACAATCGTCATTCACGACAATCACGGATTTTCGAGCATCGGCGGCCTTTCGCAATCGGTAGGCTCGGCGGGCTTCGGCACCGATTACAAATATCGTCAGGCCGACACCGGGCGCCTCGACGGCGAATATCTGCCGGTTGATTTCGCCGCCAACGTCGCAAGCCTGGGCGCCCACACGATCCGCGCCACCACGCGCGAAGAGTTGCAAAGCGCGCTCGAAGAGGCGCGGCGACAGGATCGCACGACGGCAATCGTCATCGAGGTGGACAAGGAAGCCCGCGTGCCAGGCTATGAATCGTGGTGGGACGTGCCGATCGCCGAGGTTTCCGAAGTCGAAGCCGTCAAACAGGCGCGCGCCGAATACGAAAAAAGAGTTAAGGACGAACGCCATTTTCTGAAAGGATAAAGATGGAGATCAAAGTCGGCAACGCTCCGGTAAGCTGGGGCATTATGGAAATTGAAGGCTGGAGCGAGCAGAAGCCTTACGGCGAGACGCTCGATGAAATCGCTCAGGCCGGTTACGCAGGCACGGAGCTTGGGCCTTACGGTTATTTCCCGGCCGAGCCTGAACAGTTGCGGCTGGAATTGATGGA
>JAJVID010000148.1 GCA_022072205.1 Acidobacteriota bacterium | reverse complement strand
AATCGTGGGAGGAAAGGCGTCGAATTATCCGTCGGGCAATTTCTTCGTCAATTCATTCAACGATGTCGGATTCACGAACATGGCCGCCAACGATTACCGTCTTTCGCCAGCCAGTTCCTATCGAAAAGCCGGCACAGACCGACTCGACATCGGCTGTAACATTGAGTCACTTTTCAAAGTCAATCTGGAAGCCAGCGCCAAGCTGAATACCAAACCCGGTAACTGACGTAACTAGGATTCTGTCGCCCGGAATGAGGAGCCAGTATGTTAAATGCAATAACAATCTTGCGGCGCTCAAAGGTATTATTCGGCAAGATTGATGTCAGCAATCAGAGTGAAATGATCTTCGCTGGCGCTGTCGTTCTGGGGTTGTTACTTCGACTAACGGCCTTTCTCCTTGGCGATATTGACCCCGGTGGGGATGGGATGTGGCGGCTTGGATATGCCATAGGATGGGCGCAGCATCCGAAATGGGAAGGGTTATCCGGTGTTTGGCCGCCAGTTCACTGGTACTTCCTGGGATCGCTTCTTCTATTGTGGAATGAGCCGATCCTGCTTGCCAAAACAATCGGCCTCGTTTTCGGAATGGGCGCTATTTTTGCGATGCGTTCGGCAGTACGCCATTTATTTGGCGATCTGGTCGCCGCAGTATCCGCTCTGCTCTTATCAATTTATTGGACGCATATCTGGCTAACGTCTTCTTACTGGGTAGAAATCCCGTTTATTTTCCTTTTCCTTTCATCAATAAACTATTCGATGCGGTCTCTTGAGAGTCGAAGCGCGAAAGATGTGTTTACCTCAAGCGTGTTCTTATCTCTTGCGTTATTGTTGCGCCACGAGGGGCATCTGCTCTTGGGATTGTTCATCATTTGGTACATCCTAAATAACAGAAGCTGGCGGCTCGTTCTGACCTTCGCTGCGCTGCCCCTGTGCATATCAGCCTGGATGTTCATCGAACCCTGGATTAACGGGCACTCCTACTTTGAGTTTGTCTCATTCGTCAAGCAACAAAAAGCAGGAGAGAATCTCATGCAGGGAGTCACGCTTATAGATTGTTTGACGCAGTGGACGCTGATGCCGGCAACAGTTCCGTCCATCTTTGTAGTCATACCAGGATTGTATGGCTTGTGGAAAGCGCGCCACATGCTCCGCAGGGATTTATTCGGATGGCTCTTCATAGCTCAAGTCAGTTTTTACCTCTCCATGACGCTGACTTCGGCCTGGAGGCCACAACTTAGATACATTCTCATATACTTTATCAATCTGCTCCCCTACGCTGCCTTCGTCTGGATACAGATGATACAACGATTTCCAGTGCGATATTCGTTAACGGCTCTTCTGACGGCAACTATCCTGGCGCAATCCTCCGCCTGGTGGGTTGGTAGAAATAACCGCTACCCGCTCGGATGGTTACCTCTGCGGGTGCCCTCGTCCGCCCAACAATCATTAGATCAGTGGATATTGAAAGTCAGTAAAGAACGCCTCTCCGGAATCAGGCTGGTATCACTTGCGGCCGGCTCAAGGGTTGAAAGCTGGAGCTTGGCGCACGCTTTCTTGGTTAATGGTCTTCCTTCAAACTTATTCAACAAAAACCTTTCTAGCCCGTTTAAGTGCGAAGAGGTATATGTCGCAGACCTTCCGGGCATACATCAGGGTGATCTCCCAGCTTCTATGTATGAGGCTGACATGGTTTTGGTAGACTCCAACGCCAGTTTTTATCAGGCGATTATCCGATCACTCACTGCTAGACGCCGGAACGTAAAAGCTATAAACATTCACCCACATATTGCGGTGATCTTGTTATCACCTGATATCCAGAAGGAAATAGTATCGAATTAGGTTACGGCTAAAGTGGCTATGCCATACTTATCAATTATAATCCCAGCATACAATGAAGAGCGTCGTATTGGAAAAACACTGGCGGCGACATTCGAATATCTCGACGCGCAGAGCTACCAGAGCGAGGTCATTGTCGTTGATGACGGGTCTTCAGATAAAACTGCTCAAGTAGCGCGCAAATTCGAAGGACGCGCCGATGGAAGGCTTCGTTTGATTCATAATCCTGGCAACCGAGGTAAAGGGTACAGTGTTCGGAACGGTATGCTTCAAGCTGTTGGCAAGATCAGGCTTTTTTACGATGCGGATTTAAGTACGCCGTTAAGCGAAATCGCCAAAGTAATCTCGCCAATCGCTGAAAATCGTTACGATGTGGTTTTCGGCTCTCGCGCATTGAATCGGAAGCTTATTGCGATGCATCAATCCTTTGTACGCCAAACGTTGGGGCGCACTTTTAATTTAGCAATGCGCACGATCCTTGGACTCCATTTTAAGGATACTCAGTGCGGCTTCAAGGCGTTCCGGGATAGGGCAGCTCAATCAATCTTCGAGCAACAGCAAATTGATGGATTTGGTTTTGACCCGGAAACTATCTTCATTGCGCAAAAACTCGGATGGCGACTGCTTGAGGCTCCGGTTAGATGGAATCACGTAGAAGGCTCCAAAGTCAATCTAATCCTGACCCCGGTCAGTATGCTCCTGGAGCTACTAATTATTCGGTTGAACCATTTAACGCGCAAGTACAATCTTCGTTGTGAGAAGATCTGACTTACAAGCTTGGAAAACTAATGTATTGATCTTTCGGCAAGATAATTTAGGCTATGTTTGAGGCCCTACCACCAATCTCAAATAATTCCCGGGGGCAGGGGTGGCATTGCAATTGCTGACATTTAACCATAAGTCAAATGAGTTATTAGAGAAAGGCTGACGATCCGCTTAAACAAAATAGCTTACTCATGAAGCATTTCTCCGGTAGCTTTAAATACTGATTCGATTTCAGATAAGACGTCAACCATTCTTGATCTAATGCTCATTAACACACACATGAATAATATAGATATTGATATAGTAGAAGATATCGGCACATTGACCGAGTTACGCGCAGACTGGCAAAAGCTATTCCAAGTCTCTGGCGCGCCACCCTTCATTTCCTGGGAATGGCTGATAACCTGGTACAAGTGGTTCGGCCATGAACAACAGCCCTGGACGCTCTGCGCGCGCGAAGGAGGACGTCTTGTTGGATTGTTTCCGCTGTGCGCTCAAAAAAAGCGGCCCTCACTATTCACTCCAACACTGAATCGGCTCTCGCTCATGGGCGAATTTTATGGCGCGCCGGATTACCTGGATATGTTGGCTCTGCCCGGGTTAAAACAAAAAACCGCCGACCTGTTTCTGAATCATATTACTCAACTACGATCTTTCGACCTGCTCGAATTCGAAGGCCTATCCTCCGATTCGTACACATTGCTCTCATTGACCAGGCATTTCGGCAACAACACCGGGTTCAGATACAGAATCTCTCCTCAGTTCATCTGTCCTCGGATGTCGCTCGAGGCAGGTTGGGAAGCGATACTCAAGCAGTCTCAGCGCGCGGACTACTTCAAACGATCTCTGCGGCGGCTAAATAAAATCGCCAGCTTTGAATTCCGTACAACCTCCGATGTTAACGAAATTCCCGCCGCCTTCGAGCGATTCCTGGGCCTTCATACAGAGCGATGGATCAACCGCGGAGGATCGTCCGCGACCAGGACAGCGCAACAAAAAGGCTTCATGTTCGACGCCGCATGCGAAATGGCGCGCGCTGGTATGGTCCGTTTTGAAGAAATATGGCTGGAAGGCGAATGCCGCGCATCACTCTTCGGATTCGAATCGGGAGATTGTTATTACTTCTACCTTTCCGGCTTCGATCAAGCCTGGTCGAAATATAGCCTCGGTTTCACCTTACTTTGGCTGTCAATCCGCGAAGCCTCGCATCGCGGATTGAAGATGTACGACTTTCTGCGCGGGGACGAGAATTACAAGTTTGACTGGTCAAACGACATGCGCATGACCGTCGCAGTTCAGGTCGCATCGGACAGCCGAGCCGCCAGGTGGCACACGGCACAGACTTACGCAAAAGAGGCTGTGCGCGCCATCCTCCCTGATTGGGTGAAAGCAAGATTACGCCGCGCGCGCAAGCAATCCGCGTCCCCATCATCCGGCGAGCCTCTCGCCGCTTCAGAGACGCTCAAAGGACGCGATATGAAATACAAGGAACCTTTACTCGTTAAATGATGGCGTGGAAGCATAAATTGTTCGGTGGTTTTACAAGGATTGAACACAAAGAATGCCAAGCGTTGAACCCAATTTTCTGACAAAACTGAAATGGTCATTGCCGTGGCTCAGCCGTTATCCGTTCTGGCGAGCTGAAACGCTGCTGCGATCCTGGTATGAAACTGGCGATAAAAATGACGCGACGCAGCATTTGATTGTCATCGTGGTAAACCACTTTGAGCCATCGTGGAAAGATGACGGATCGTTCTGGGATTTGGGTACGCAGACACGCCGGCTCGAATCCTGGGTTAAGCAGGCGCGTGCGGCGGGTAGCCTGCTGCGCGACCACGACGGAACGCCTTTCCGCCACACCTATTTTTATCCCGGCGAACAATACCACCGCCAGTTGATTGACTTGCTCGCCAGTCTCGAAGCCGAGGGTTTAGGCGAGGTGGAGATTCATCTGCACCACGGCGTCGAGGAACCTGATACAGCGGATCAGGCGCGTCGCGCGCTCACGGAGTTTCGTGACCTGCTCGCTGAAGAACACAACTGCCTCTCACGCGAGGACGGCGATGATCGCCCCCGTTATGCGTTTGTCCACGGCAATCTGGCACTGGCCAATTCGATGGGCGGACGTTGGTGCGGCGTGGATAACGAGATGGAGATTCTGGCCGAGACCGGTTGTTATGCTGACCTGACGCTGCCGGCAGCCCCTCAGGAATCGCAGGTTGCAATGATCAACGCGATCTATCAGTGCGGACGCCCGCTCAATGAACGAGCGCCGCATTGCACAGGCCGCAATTTGCGCGTCGGCGATCAGATTCAATTGCCAATCATCTTCACTGGGCCACTGGTCTTTGACTGGAGCCGCCGCGTTCACGGATTGCCAAAGCCGAGACTCGACGACGGCGGTGTGGCCTCCAAATATCCGGTGAGCGCGGCGCGACTGGACCGTTGGCGCAATGCGCGCATTACCGTCCGTGGTCGTCCCGACTGGATTTTCATCAAGCTCTATTGCCACGGCTTCTTCACGGGCGATCAGGAAGCCTCTCTCGGACAATCTATGCTCAGGTTTTGGACAGAATCCATCGAATCCGCTGACCGCGATGGCGGATTTAAGATTCACTTCGTGACGGCGCGCGAAGCGTTCAATATTACGATGGCAGCGGTTGATGGACACAGTGGCAATCCGCACCTGTACCGTGATTATCGTTTACGGTTGATAAGAACTGCTCTCCCCAAAACCCGTAGTTATAAAGCTACTAACTCTTAACTCAAGAATTGATGGAAAATTCAACTCAAAATAGAGAACCAGGTGGAGGATACCAACAGGAGAAGGTCGGCCAAAATCCTATAGAGCGTCGAGCCGAACTTCGGCGCGTGTTATTCATTTCATACTCCTTTCCACCAAGCATCGAGATGGGCGCGATCACCTGCGGACAGATTGCACGTTACTTGCCGATGTATGGTTGGCATCCTGTCGTACTAACAATCAAAGAAGAATATTTTGAGGAAGGACATCTTAATCGCGAGGGCGACGCGACACCACACGCACATACTGACACTATTGTCCGAACCAGCATGCTACCGCACCCTTTGGATATTTACCGCTGGTTCAAATCAAATTCATTGGTCAAAAATGTCTCTTCCGCTGACAAGCAGCCGGCGAAGGAAGCTATCGTCAATACGCATACCTCGAATGGCTGGAGCCGGTTCCGCGACCTGATACTGGCGGTATTGAGTATTCCCGATATCTACACCGGCTGGTTGATACCTGCTGTAATTAACGGACTGCGAACTATCAGGCAAACAAATACGTGGGCTATTTTCTCATCAGCGCCGTATTTCACGCCGCACCTGGTGGGCTATACAATTTCGCAATTAACAGGATTACCCTGGATGGCCCATTTCCGAGACCCCTGGATCACAGGCAGGGTACCAGAATACGCGATTGATGGTTTCAGCTTCCGTGTCAATCGCAAACTCGAACGGATGACCGTTGAGCGAGCAAATGCTGTGGTATGCGTCACTGAAGAGCATGCGGCGTTGATGCGCTCTGCTTATCCGCAAATGCCCGCTTCCAAATTCACGGCGGTAATGAACGGTTTTGACGGGGCGGAATGGGAAGAGCTAGCCGAAGCATTCGCTCGAAACACACAGATTTATGATGATCGCCCCAGGAAATTCCGCATCGCTTACGCGGGAACAATCTATTTAGGCCGCGACCCAACGCCATTATTTTGCGCTCTGCGAGCGCTGATTGACGCTGGAGAAATGAGAAAAGAGGATCTGGCAATCGAACTAATGGGGCGGTGTGAGACTGTAGGCAGAAACCAGAGCATCTCGAGTTTCATTTCTGAAGCCGGGCTGGATGGCTGTGTTCAGAGAGTTGGAACTCTCGATCATTCCGAGACCTTACGACGTTTGTCCCAATCAGATCTCTTGTTGCTACTGGCCGAGATATGGACCATCCAAATCCCGGGCAAAACATACGAGTATTTGAAGACAGGTCGCCCGATTCTCGCGCTGACTCACGAAGGGGCGCTGGCAAATCTTCTGCGACAAACCGGCGGCGGATGGGTTGTTGATCCTCAGGATCAAGCGGGGATAATCTCCGCACTCCGTGAGTGTTACCAATCGTGGAAACAAGGATTGCCTGGCCGCGCTCCCGATCCGGTTATCGTTGAAAGTTTCGATCGCCGGAGAACAACAAGGCGGATCGCTGAGTTGCTGGATTCTTTCACAAAATAGCTCAGCCAGCAGAGGTTTGATACGCGTATTAAGACGGGTAATTCCCTGACATCTGACACTAAGACTCGACACTCCCCTTAACCAATTTCCCGAATAACATAGAGAGCTATGAGCAGAAATACATTCAAGCAGATACCAGACACAGGCGTCGAGATATTCTCTACCTGCCCGCAGTCAAGCCAGTCAGACAGCCGGTCGTATTTGCGCCAAGTCGCCGATGTAGCGAGATGGAGCGAAGAGGCCGGGTGCAGAGGGATTCTGGTTTACACAGATAACTCCCTGGTTGATCCCTGGCTGGTGTCGCAAGTTATTGTCGAGAACACCAGTAGCTTATCCCCTCTGGTCGCTGTGCAACCAATCTACATGCACCCTTACACCGCAGCCAAGATGATCTCTTCATTTGGCTTTATGTATAACCGTCAAATCCACCTCAACATGGTGGCTGGCGGTTTCAAAAATGATCTCACATCGCTTGGCGATGAGACACCTCACGACAGAAGGTACGACCGCGTTGTCGAATATACTTTGATTATAAAACAGCTTCTCGCCGCCAAAGCTTCGGTCAGCTTTTCAGGCGAGTTTTACCAGGTAGATAACCTGCGAATGGCGCCGCCTCTACTCCCGGAGCTATTCCCGGGCATTCTCATCTCCGGTTCATCCGAAGAGGGAATCGCGGCTGCCAGAGCAATCGGGGCCACAGCAGTCAGGTATCCGATGCCCTCGATCGAGTACGAACGCAATCCGCTCGACAATAGTCTGAAGGCGGGAGTGCGCGTAGGCGTAATCGCTCGTGACAGCGAAGATATGGCATGGCAAACCGCGCTCGCTAGGTTCCCCGAAGATCGCAAAGGCCAGATCACGCATCAGCTCGCCATGAAAGTCTCCGATTCGGTCTGGCATAAACAACTTTCGGAAATGGGCAGGGAGAATGCAACGGAGCGGAACCCTTACTGGCTTGGCCCTTTTCAGAATTACAAAACATTCTGCCCCTATCTCGTCGGCAGTTATAAACGCGTGGCGGAAGAGTTGTCCAGCTATATCCGCGTCGGGTATAAAACTTTCATTCTGGATATACCTCCGAATTTGGAGGAATTGGGCCACATTAATATTGTGTTCAAAGAAGCAATATCACTGGCTTCTGTCGGCGTGAATGCGGCAACCGCCAGCTAACTTAAATGTAGGTATCATTCTATGTCATTCCTGCTACAAGATTATGTTACCAGGAGCGCAGATAAGACCCCTGAAGCTATAGCTATCGTGGCGTCACAAGAGCAAGTAAGCTATAGACAGATGGAAGAGGCCTCTAACCAACTAGCCAGGCTGCTAAAGCGCATAGGCTGCGAGAAAGGAGACAGAATCTGTTTTCTGATGCCTAAATCGCCGGCGGCTATCATCAGCATGATAGCCGCCCTGAAGGCCGATTGCGCCTATGTTCCGCTGGACTCTTCCAGCCCCGCCTCACGGCTGGCAAAGATCGTCGCGGCTTGCGATCCCAGGTGTATCCTTATCACGGAATCGGTCTCAAGCCTGCTCGACGACTTACTTACAGAAGCTAAACTTCCTGTCACACCGATTGTTGGTCTGATGGACAGAAAAGCGCAGGCTGGAACTTTTGAAGGGAGAAGCTTCAAGCCAGGTTTCACTTACGACGATGTTGAGAGTCATACAAACGGGCGTCTCGATTACCAAGCCAGCAGCGAGGGCCTGGCGCATATCCTTTTCACTTCAGGTTCTACTGGAAACCCAAAAGGTGTAATGATCAAGCATTCAAACGTGATTCATTTCATTGAATGGGCAGTGAAGTACTTCGGCGTAAACTCGGAAGATCGTGTCTCCGGCCACCCTCCACTACATTTTGATCTATCCACCTTCGACATTTACGGTACGTTTGCGGCTGGGGCGCAATTACATTTAGTCCCTGCGGAATTGAACCTGCTGCCCAATAAGATGGCCCACTTCATCCGTAGTTCGGAGCTGACACAATGGTTCTCCGTGCCTTCCGCACTGAACTATCTGGCCAAGCTCGATGTTGTGCGGGATAACGATTTCCCCTCCTTGAGGCGTTTGTTGTGGTGTGGCGAAGTATTTCCGACTCCTGCTTTGAGGTACTGGATGGAACGATTGCCGCACGTCCAATTCACCAATTTGTACGGCCCGACGGAAGCCACCATAGCCAGCAGCTACTACACTGTTCCCTGCTGCCCTGCCACCGATAACGATCCGATTCCGATTGGAAATGCATGCGCAGGCGAAGAGTTGTTGGTTCTGGATGATGATCTGAAGCCTGTGGCTCAAGGTGAGGTCGGAAATTTATATATTCGCGGAGTTGGTCTAAGCCCTGGATACTGGCGCGATCAGGAAAAAACCGATTCAGCGTTTATCCAAGATCCTTTTGAGGCATCATCCGATGACCGTATATACCGCACGGGTGATCTGGCCAGGATCGGGACCGACGGATTGATTTATTTCCTGGGCCGAGCTGATTCTCAAATCAAGAGTCGCGGTTACCGTATCGAACTCGGCGAGATCGAAACGGCCCTGAACGCACTGGGGGTGACTCAGGATTGCGCAGTCATCGCCATCAATACTGATAGCTTTGAGGGCGCGATCATTTGCTGCGCTTATGTTCCGTTGCCGGGAAGTGATGTACCTTCGACGTTATTGCGTAGTCTGCTAAGCAAGTCGCTGCCCGGTTACATGCTGCCAACCAGATGGATGAGCATTGAGCGTATGCCATTGAATGTTAATGAGAAGTACGACCGGCGGAAGCTCAAAGAAGATTTTCTGGCCGCTGAGTTAAAAAGGGCTGCCCCACCGGTTAAACATTATGGCGCATCAACTCCGGCTTGGAGGCACTAACGAAAAACGGGAATGAATATTTTGTTAGTAGGCGAAGAATCGGCTGGCATTCAAACCTTGAAAGCCATAGCTGAAACCGCTCATCGAATAGTGGCGGTAATGGCCTCTCCTGAAAGTAAGAGGCTGGGAAGCGCGACAATGTGGAAGGTCGCTGAAAATTTCGGGCTGCCGGTGTGGCCTGTGAAGATGGTCAAAGACTCAGAGTTTGCCCGACAGGTTCGTAATGCGGAAGTAGACATTCTGCTTAACGTTCACTCGTTATACATCATCAACGACGAGGTAATCAGCGCTCCGCGCATAGGATGCTTCAATCTTCATCCAGGGCCGTTGCCGCGTTATGCCGGATTAAACGCTCCGAACTGGGCGATCCTTCGTGGCGAGACTTCGCACGGCGTAACGGTTCACAAGATAGAGCCGGGTATTGATGCCGGGCATATCGTTTATCAGTCAATGTTCAAAATCAGCGATCACGACACAGCGCTGACCGTCTCGACCAGGTGTATCAGGGAAGGAGTGGCAATGATTATGCGGTTGATTGAAGCAGCGGCGAATGATCCTTCAGCAATCCCTCTCATCCCGCAGGATCTGTCGCAACGTGAATACTTCAAGCGCGGCGCGCCCGTGTTTGACGGGCTTTTTCGTTCATTACCGGCGCGGCAATTCGTCAATCTCGTTCGCGCCAGTGATTACTATCCGCTGCGCGGCCCCTGGGACAGCCCGCGCGTGAAGCTTGGCTCCTCTGTTATTTCAATTCTCAAGGCCCAACTTACAGGTATTTCTTCAACTTCCCCTGCGGGTACAGTCGGACAAATCACTGGCGCGGGAGCGCAGGTAGCCTGTCTCGATGAATGGGTCAATATAAGTAAGTTGATGGTCGAGGGAAAATGCCTTAACGCTTCTGAGGTGTTAAGGCAGGGGGATCAATTGAAAGATATAACAAACAATTAAACGCCTTAGTCGGCCTGGCTGTTATCACGTTAATCTCAATTCAGGCACACCGGAGGAACAGATATGGACGAATACACGGAGTTAAAATACAAACTTGCGGAGATATTTTCGCAACACCTGAATGTCCAGGCTCCCGCGAGCGATACGGATTTGCTGGCCACAGGAATTATGGATTCGCTGGCGTTGGTCGAGCTGATATTGCGCATCGAGCAGGATTTTGGCGTGCAGGTTTCGGTTGACGATCTTGAACTGGAGAATTTCCGCTCACTCGACAGCATCGCCAGGTTCGTAGCTTTTCACGGTATGGCGGAAACAGTCGCCTGAAATCAATAAAGCCGCCATGGATTTTATACGCATCTTCACTGAAGAAGATATTACTTCGGTCGCGACGCTTTTTCATAAGGTCTATCTTGCCGGTGACCCCGCCTATACCAAATCTTCCCTGCATAACATCGGCGAGGTATTCGACGAGATATTCTTTCGTAATCCGTGGTGTGACGAAAATCTGCCTTCGCTGGTTTATGAAGCCGGAGATGGCGCAATCATTGGATTCATCGGTGTCACGCCCAGGAAGATGACTATGAAAGGGCGCGCGGTGCTGGCTGCGGTCAGCGCGCATCTGATGCTCGATCCTGACCGCCGGACTGAGTTAGCCGGTGTGCGGCTGCTTCAGAAATTCCTTTCCGGCCCGCAAGCGCTCTCAATCGCCGATTTCGCTAACGACTCCGGGCGAAAGATATGGAACGGAATCGGTGGAATGATGAGCCATGTTCACAGTCTTCGGTGGGTGAAACTGCTTCGCCCCAGCGCGCGCGCCCTGTCGTTGGCGTCCGGCAAACTCCGAGTATTGCCACGTTTCTCTTCAATCATTCATCCGCTGGGCCGGCTATCAGACGCTGTGCTGGCGCGAATGGCCCCGCACCGCTTTCGCTTCCCGCCTTCAAAATTGATAGAGACAGAACTGACCGATGAAACGCTGCTCTCCTGCATTTTGCAATCTTCCAGTCTTTACGCGCTTTGCCCCGAATACGACGAGCATTCCTTGCCCTGGCTGGTCAGGAGGGCTGAGAAGATCAAGGTTCTGGGAGATATGCGGAAAGCCGCGCTCCGCAATGATTCGGGCGCGATTGTGGGTTGGTATCTTTATTACCTGAAGCCCGGCGGAATGAGCGAGGTTTTGCAAATGGGGGCGCGGAAAGATTCCATCTGCGCCGTGCTAGACCATCTTTTCCATCACGCATGGAGCAACGGCTCTGAGTCAATCACCGGAAGGCTGGAACCTAGATTGCTTCCAGCGCTTTCAGAAAAAGAATGTTATCTGAAATGCGGGCCACCCTGGGTGATGGCGCATACGTACGACCCCGAAATATTGCGAGCGATTGATCGCGGCGATGTTTTTCTATCCAGGCTCGAAGGCGAATGGTGCACGAGCTATCGAGTATGACGATCATAGTGCTTGATGGAAACGAAAATCAGGCGGTCGCGTGTGTGCGGTCGCTGGCGCGCGCCGGACATCGCGTCGTGGTCGGCGCGTCAACCTCGTGGTCAAAAGCTGGATGGTCGCGTGATTGCAAAGCGACCTTTGTCTATCCCGCGCCGCAACAGGGCGTCTGCGCGTTTGTCGAAAGCGTCGTCCACGAAGCGCGGCGCGAGCCTGGGACGTTGGTGATGCCGATGACCGAACGGACGATGCTGCCGCTGTCGGCTGAACGCCAGCGCATCTTCGCGGCGGGCGGGCGACTGGTGTCGCCCGAACACGAAACCGTGTTGCGCGCATTTGATAAACGGCAAACCACGCGGTTGGCCGCGGAACTGGGCATCGCCGTTCCGCGCACGGCGTTGATTACCAGGCGCAATCAGATGGAAGAAGCCGTTCAGATCGTCGGCCTTCCAGCGGTTCTCAAACCCAGCAGTTCTGAAGAAGTCACAGCATCCGGCAAGATTCGAGCGACCGGCGCGCCGTCTTACGCGCGAACCTTTGATGAATTCATCGCGGCCTGCGGCGAGATGAGCCAGCGCTGCCACGCAATCATCGCGCAGGAATTCGTTCCCGGAGGTGGCGAAGGATACTTTGCGCTGATGAGCAACGGAGCGCCGCGCGCAGAATTCGCGCACCGCCGTATCCGCGACGTGCGCCCGACCGGGTCGGGCAGCGCAGTCCGCGAGAGCGTGTATCCCGATGAGCGGTTGAGAAAAGCCGGATTGGCTATTTTGCGAGCGCTCGACTGGCGCGGCGTCGCAATGGTCGAATTCCGCCGCAAGCCGGATGGCGAGGTAGTCTTCCTGGAAGTCAACGGGCGATTTTGGAATTCGTTGCCGCTGGCGGTTTATGCGGGCGCCGATTTCCCGGCGATGCTGGCGGAGATGGCGGAACATGGCGATGTGAAAGCGGCGCGGCCTTATCGCGCGGGTGTCCGTTGCCGTTGGCTGCTCGGAGATTTTCGGCATCTGGTCGAAGTCTGGCGAGGCGCGCCGCAGGGATTTCCCGGCGTTTACCCGAATCGCTGGCGCGCGCTGTTTGATTTCCTGACTCCCACGAAGGGAACCAGACACGACAATTTTATGTTGCGCGATCCGCTGCCTGAGCTTGGCGATTGGCTGGATTTCGCTTTGCGACGGGCGCCGGCGAGATGGCGCAAATCCTCTGATAAAAAAAGAGGATGACGGAAGGGAGTTTTATGTTCAAAGGAGCGATTCATCTGCACAGCGTTTACTCCGACGGCGATTTCAC
Organism: Acidobacteriota bacterium; assembly: GCA_022072205.1. Classification (GTDB taxonomy): domain Bacteria; phylum Acidobacteriota; class Blastocatellia; order RBC074; family RBC074; genus JAJVID01. The sequence goes on along the minus strand of JAJVID010000148.1, from coordinate 3,029 downwards.
GCTGGCGGAATTGCGCGAGACGCTCATCGCCGCCGGCTGCTCTTTCGGTTGCCTGACTGATCACGCTGAATATTTTGATCAACAAAAGACGCGCGATTACATCGCCGAATGCGCGTCGCTGTCGGATGACCGCTTCCAGTTCATTCCCGGCTTCGAGTACGAATGTCATGAGCGAATGCACGTGCTCGGTCTCGGCGTAACGGAAACAGCCGGGACGCAAGACCCTCAGAAAGTGATACGGTTCATCGCCCGGCGCGGCGGCGTTTCAATCATCGCGCATCCGAAGAACGAATTTTTCGCCTGGATCGAAACCTTCGACGAGTTGCCGAACGGAATCGAGACCTGGAACTCGAAATACGACAGCCGCTACGCCCCGCGCGTGGCCACGTTCAAACTGCTCGAACGTTTGCAGCGGCGCAAACCCGAAATGCGAGCGTATTACGGCGTTGACCTGCACTGGCGGCATCAATATCGCGGACTGCTCAACCTGGCGGAATGCCGTTCGAGGTCGCGCGACGAACTACTGGCGGCTTTCGCGCAAGGCGATTATCACGGCGTCAAGGATAATTTGGCGCTGCCCTCCGATGGCCGCCTGTCAGAATCGTTGCTGGCGTCGTTCGAGGCCGCGCACGCGCGCTCCAACCGCATGCGGCTGGCGGTGAGGAGAGTAAAACAGGTGATGAGAAGCTGCGGCGTCAGCGTGCCCGCGCCGCTCAAAGCCCGGCTGCGTCGTATTTTTTAAAATGGGTTTGCGATGAAGAGCGCAGAAGCGCATAAACTGGAAGTGGTCTCGATGATGTACCACGACACCATCGAAGGCGGCCTGAACGAATCGAGCGGTTTTCACTGGCCTGACGCCGCGCTATACAAACTTGACGTTGATCATTTCGATCAACATCTGCAAGCCATTGCGCAAATCTGCCGCCACCCGATCCTCATCTCCGAAATACCTTCCATCAGCACAACGTCATCGAAACCATGGATGATCACTTTCGACGACGGCGGCGTGAGCGCTTACACGCACATCGCCGGCAGGCTGGAAGAGTTGGGATGGCGCGGACATTTTTTCATTGCCACCGATTACATCGGCGCGGCGGGTTTTATGAATCGCGCGCAAATACGCGAGCTTCGCCAGCGCGGACATGCCATCGGATCGCACAGTTGCTCGCACCCGCTACGAATGGCCAGTTGTAGTCTGCGGCAAATAGAGAGCGAGTGGAGTGTGAGCGTGAATCTGCTGTCCGATCTGCTGGGAGAGCGAGTTGATCTGGCTTCGATTCCCGGCGGCCAATATTCACGCCAGGTGGCCGAGGCTGCGGCGATGGCGGGCGTCAAAGCGCTGTTCACTTCCGAACCGACGATTAAATGCGATAAGGTCGCCGATTGTCTGACTCTGGGCCGGTACGCGATTCAGCGATGGACCAGCGCGCAAACCGCCGCCGCCATCGCGTCCGGGAAGATCGTTCCGCGCGCTCGCCAGGCTCTGTTGTGGCAAGCCAAGAAAATAACCAAAGCCTTCGGAGGCGAGTACTACTTGAAATTCAGAGAGGCGCTGGCGAAACGGCGCCCGGCGCCGGCAAAGTAAAAAGCAGGGCCGCGAGGAAAATTCCTGTCGCGGCCCTGCTCCATCGCTACTTCAGCGCTCTGTTATTTTCTACTTGCGCGCGGGATGGCGCTGATCCTTCCTGGACGATGAACGGCCAGGTCTTCCGGATGGTAATTGAGCAACCGCACTCGACGGTCCCGAAGATGAGGTCGAGATCACTCCATTACTGACCGTTCCACCCGGATCGAGAATCGAGGTGGCGGCCACCAGCGGATAGGTCGCGGCGACTCGGCTCTGATAAATCAGCGTGTTGTTCTTGTAATATCTGACAACTCCGTTTTCGACCGCGATGCGGAAAACATCGCCGACTTTGTAAGTCGTCTCCGTCCGATAGACGCCGTTTTCGCGGATCGAGGTGATGTTCGCCGACCCCAGCAGAAAGGCGTAGTTGATATGCCTGGTTGATGGAGCCTTGGAGCTTTGCATCCACCCGATCCAGCGTTCTTTGTTCGCTTCGGCGGCCACGAACTGAAAATAGCCACTTCCACTGGTCAGCGTCTGCTGCGAAACCGCTGTGGATTCACACCCCGTGCATCCGGCGACCTTCCTCAACGTGACGCCGCTGAACGCCAGATTGAACAGCTTGGTCCAGACGACCGGCTGCTCTCCACCTGGTGTTGTGGTCGAGCCGCCTCCGCCTCCGACCACGATTCCATTGGTTTTGAAAGTCAGGTTGCCCGAAACGGCCAGATTGCCTGCGGCATCGCGCGATTTTACACGGTAATGGTAGGTCGTATTTGCGACCAGCCCTGTCAATGCTACGGAATGTTGCGTGACTCGCGAGGAGTTGATCTGGGTCAGCCCGCCATAAAGCGTCGTCACTCCGAATTCAACCTGGGAATCCGACGCTTCATCCGTCGTCCACTTGATCGTTGCGCTCGAAGAGCCATTAACAGTAGCTCCCGCCGCGCTGATGACAGGAGCCTTTTTATCCGGCCCGCTGTTCGTCGGAGCCGCCGCCGTAACGAAGGCGTAATCCGGTGATATGCCCAGGTTACCTGCCGCGCTACGCGACTTGACTCGGTAATGATACGTCGTACTTGCTTTCAACCCGGACAACGTCGCCAAATGGCTCGTGATCAAAGTCGCGTTCAACGAGGTCTGAGAGCCATAGGAGGTCGTCAGGCCGTATTCAACCTGACTATCCGACAAGGCGTCCGTAGCCCAGAGGATTGACGCGCTGGTGTCGGTGATGTTGGTTGCAGCCACACCCGAAATCACCGGCGCCGGCTGAGTGGGAGGAGGCGTGGTCGAGACTCCCAACTGACAGCCAATGTCCTTTCCATCAGTGCCTGCGTTTCGGTATGGGCTGGATGATGACAGCCTGTAATCACCGGCGGCCATGTTCGTGAATCCGACATCGTTGAATGAATTGACGAAGAAGTTGCCAGACGGATAATTCGACGCCTTTCCTCCCACGATC
>JAJVID010000151.1 GCA_022072205.1 Acidobacteriota bacterium | reverse complement strand
ACGCCGCTCGGTCGCTGGGGCACGCTGATTTGTTTAGACCGCCAATTGCCCGAAACCGCGCGCATCCTGGCGATCAAGGGCGCGCAGTTGATTTTGAATCCTTCCTACGGCTCATACGGCGAGATGAACGAAGTGATGATGCGCACGCGGGCTTACGAAAACGGCGTCTACGTGGCCTTCGTCCATCCGCAGAACACTCTGATCATTGATCCCAAAGGCGCGATCATCGCGCGAGACGACCCCAAGGCCGGCGATCAGGTTGTCACTGCGCGCATTACGCTCGATGACCGCGTTGGGCGCGGCATAGTTCGCGGGCGTCGCCCGGAAATTTACGGCGAGATATTGAGCAAGCCGGAACCGGGCAAGAAGCAGTAATTCCAATTCATCCATTCACCAAAATGCGTTTTCATCACGCTCCATTGCGGAGTTTGTCAATTCTTCTGTTCGCTGTCGCCGTCGTCGCCGCGTGTGTCGGTCAATCCGCGAGCACTGAATCAACGCGGCAGGAATTGCCCGGCGCGTTGTTCGGATTGCGCGAAATGGATTTCCATCTGCACTCCGGCATGGAACGTCCGGTTGACCTTGCCTCGTGGATTGATCTGGCCGTAGCGGACGGGCGCAAAGTCTTTCTGCTGCTCGACCACATCGAGCTTTATCGCAAGACGCCGCAGGATTACGAAGACTGGCGCGCGAAGGGCGGCTTTCAGGCGCGCTATCCGCTCGGCGCCGCCGGGCATCAGGCATTGTTCGCGGATTTCGATTCGTTGTCGCAGCGCAAAGACATTCTGGTTTTCAAAGGCTGGGAGATTGGCGAACGCGAATTGGACGAAGGCCTGGAAACCGCGCCGATGCGACTGGCGGAAGTAATCGGCTGGCACATCGGGCCGAATCACGGAGGCGAGCCGCCGAACGGACAATCGCTGCTGCGCCGCGTTCGGCAGATCAAAGAAGTGCAAAAGCAGTTCCCTGTTCCGATGATCGTGTTTCATCCTTTTCCGATGCGTTATGAAAATCTGTGGCGGGCAGCGCAAAAAAGCGGGCGCGAAATTCACAGCATTCCGGTTGAAGAGTATCGCTTCTTTCGCGCGGGCGAGCAGGAGGAGTTGATCAAGCTGCTCAAAGGAACATCCATCTACATCGAAATGAGCCGCGACACTGAACAGTATTTCGACGAACCGGCCTGCCGCGCGGCGTTGATTGCAGACCTCGCGCCGCTCGCGCAGGCCGGAGTTCAATTCACAATCTCGACCGACAATCATCATTTGCGGGCGGCGAATAAATCGTTCGCGCCTGAACGCTATTGCGAGCCGGCCGGGATCACCCCCGCCAACACGAATGGCCTCGTCCGCGAATTGCTGGCCTTGCGTGCGCGACGCGCGCTCGGCGAAGCCGGACGCGGCAGTCAGAAAAAATAACAAAACAATTTGGTGACAACGATGCGTCTTAACTTGCTCATCCGTTTCCTGCTGATCGTAACGCTGTGCGGCTGCCTGAATGCCGTCTACGGCCAAACGCCGCCACTGGCGGCCCAAAATCAAGCGGCGCTTGAAGATCAACTCGGCAAATTACCGGCGGAGTTGCGCGAACGCGGTCGCGCTGTGCTGCTCGAAAAAGACGAAGCGCGACGAGCGCTATTGCTGCGCAACCTGGCGCGCGAACAGGGCGAGCGAATCGTCGAATTCCTGATGGCGCTGCTGACGACGGAGACATCTTCGAAGGTGCGGCTTGAAGTCGTAGACCGGCTGTCGCGCTTTGCCGCCAATCCCGCTGTCCGTCAGTCGCTCGAACGCAGCGTCCTGACGGACGCCGACTCGGCGGTCGCGCTGCTCGCGCTCGATCAACTGCGCGAACAGCAAACGCGCGCGCTGGCGCAGTTGCTGCGGCAACGGATCGAGAGAGCGCGCGCAACCGGCGATGAGAACGAATTGCGGAGGCTCGGCCTGGAACAGGAGCGCTGGTTTGCGCTGGCGCGGGGAAGCATGCTGCCGGCTTTTTTGCGCACGCCGCCGCCGCTGTTTGCGGTGAAGGAGGCGGCTCCTTCGCTGCGCGTGCTGGCCTTCGGCGATTTCGGCTCCGGCTCGACGGATCAAAAACAGGTGGCCGCCGCGATGTTGAAACAGAGCCGACAGACGCCGTTCGATTTGGCCATCACGCTCGGCGACAACTTTTACCCCAAGGGCATGGAAAGTCTCACCGATCCGCGCTGGCGGACGTGGTGGGCTGATCTGTACGACCCATTGCAAATTCAGTTTTACGCCTCGCTCGGCAATCACGATTGGGGCTTTGCCGACAGCCCGGCGGCGGAAATCCTCTACTCGAAGCAAAGTCCGAGCTGGCGCATGCCGGCGCCTTATTACACATTCACGGCGGGGCCGGCGCAGTTCTTCGCGCTCGACACCAGCGAAATCTCCGAAGCGCAATTGCTGTGGCTCAACGCTGAATTGGGGAAGAGCCGCGCCGTCTGGAAAATCGTCTACGGGCACCACCCGATTTTTTCGGCGGGCCGTTACTCCGACAACGAAGGAATGATCAAACGCCTGTTGCCAGTGTTGAAAGACCGGGCCGATGTTTATCTGGCCGGCCACGATCACGATTTGCAGCATCTGCAGGCGCGCGACGGCGTGCACTTCTTTGTGGCGGGTGGCGGCGGCGCCAGCGTGCGCGAACCCGCGCAGGGAAAACCGCATTCGCTCTTTGCCAGAGCGGAACACGGTTTCTGTGTGCTTGAAGCCGACGGCAAACAATTGAAGGTGCGCTTTCAGAATCGCGCTCTCGACATTCTGTACGAAGCGACGCTGGAGAAATCCGGGACGCGCGCGATTTTGGTGGGCGCTGAAAAGGGCCAATGACGGACTTCGTTCAAGGCTGCTTCCCGGACTTGTTCGGCGACAGCGTTTGCTCGAACCAGGCCACTCTGGCCGCATTGGCGCGCCGGGCATCTTCGCCGCGAAAGCCATGACCGGCGCCCGCGAGAATGATGAGTCGCGTTTTGACGTTGTTCTTTTGGAATGCCTCGTAAATGAGCTGGCTGTTCCTGACCGAGACCGAGTCGTCCTGATCTCCGTGAAGCAGCAGCGTGGGCGGATCATCCGGTGAAACGTGAACCAGCGGCGAATAGGCAGCCGCTTGCGCACGGTCGAAATTGAGAGCCGGATAGCGTGCGCTTTTGTTGTCGCGATCGGGCGCGGAACCGGCGAGCAGGTGGCTGGCGCTCAGGCGCAAATCCACGGGCGGGTAATAGGCGACGACCGCCGCGACACGGTCACTCTCTTTCATAAACGCCTCCGGCGCTTGCGGGTCGCCATCGTCCGCAGTCGTGCCGAGCAGCAAGGCCAGATGACCGCCCGCGCTCGCGCCGTAAGCGCCCAGGCGATTCGGATCAATGCCCCACTGTCTGGCGTGGTAGCGCGCGAAACGCGCGGCGCGCCGCACGTCAGCGACGATGTCCGGCATGACGTATTTGGGGCTGCCGCCGTGCCGCACATAGATGATCGTGAAGCCGTGTTCCAGCAAATCCCGGCTGCGCGCGGCGGCTTCCTGCGGCGGCGAATACGTCGAAACCCAACCCGCGCTGACCAGATAAACAATGGCCGCGCCGTTGGCATTCGCTCGCGGCTTCACAACGTCGAACGTCAGGGCGAGGCCGTCTTTATGGCCGTAAACCACGTCTGGGAAAATCTCCACGGCAGGCAGAGCAGGTTCCTGCGTAGTCGCCGCAATGGCAGGCGGCAACGCGAACAGCAAGGCAACGAAAAACAAACGCATAATGGTTCTCTCCTCAGTTATGAAAACAATCCTTCAAATTTCACTCGATCTCATTGACCTCAACGAAGCGCTCGACACTGCCCGCCTGGCGCTGGCCGCAGGCGTGGACTGGCTCGAAGCCGGCACGCCATTGATTCTGGCCGAAGGCTTGCACGGCGTGCGCGCCCTGCGCCGGGAGTTCCCCGGCGCGCCCATCGTCGCCGATTTGAAAACGATGGACGGCGGTTATCTCGAAGCCGAAATGATGGCGAAAGCCGGAGCCACGCACGTCGTCGTGATGGCGCGCGCGCACGAAGAGACGATCAAATGCGTCGTCAAAGCAGGCCGCGATTTCGGAGTCAAAGTCATGGGTGACACGATGGCCTGCGATGATAAAGTCGCCGCGAGCCGCCACCTGGAAGACCTGGGCGTGGATTACATCGTGCATCACACCGGCTTTGACGAACGCGTCGGCATTTTCGCCGCCACAGGCCGGCGCCTGAGTCCGCTGGACGATCTGAAAGCCGTCGTCGAAGCCGTCAACATCCCGGTGCAGGCCGTCGGCGGGCTGAGCATCGAAGAAGCCATCAGCACTCCACAATACGGCGCCTCCCTGGTCGTCATCGGCGCGCCTCTGGCCATTGATTCGCACGCATTCAGTGTGACGAGCAACGATCTAACAGCCATTCTCAGCGAAATCGTCCGGCGCATACGCTGAGACTGCGTCAGCCGCAACCATCAATCCGCATCACCCTCATCATTCCGGGTAAACACATCGAAAAACCAGGCAAAGCGGCCGCTGCCGAGGCCTGATCTGGGCCAATTGCCGGCTCACCGAAAATTAACGACTTGACAGAAAACGATTCTACCGTAAACTGTGAGCGATTAACGATCAACGATTATTTTGCAAACAAGCAAAAAGACTGACGGAAGGGTTCCCTGTTTTTATTCCACAGCCAACGAAACCCTAAAAGATTTGCTGGGATAGTTCTCCAATCGAAACGCACGGCTTTCAGGCTCGCCCGGCGAGTCGCCGAAGAAGCGGTGCAGAGTCACGAAGAAGATCCAAAACCGGTCTGAAAGGAGATAACCTATGGCTAGAACAAGCTCGAAAAAACTCCACGCGCTCATCACAGCAGGATTGGCGGCTCTTATGTTGGCGACTGCCCTGCCGGCAGTAAGCTATGCTCAGGGGATCACCAGCATCGCGGGTCGCGTGACCGACCCCAGCGGCGCTGTGGTAGCGGGAGCGAAAGTAACGATCACCGATCCGAAAACCGACTTCTCGCGCACAGCGACATCAAACGAAGACGGCTATTACACGCTGCCTTCACTGCGTCCGGCGGAATACAAACTGACGATTGAAGCCGTCGGCTTTCGGCGCTACGAACGAACCGGCCTGATTCTGCAAGTAGACCAAACGGCCACCGTCAACGTAGCGTTGGAAGTGGGCGTGACCACAGACGCCGTCGTCGTGAATGCGGACGCCAATCAGGTTGACCTCCAAACTCCGACCTTGAAACAGGTAGTCGAAGAGCGGCGCATCAACGAACTGCCGCTGGACGGGCGCAACGCCGCGACGCTGGCGTTACTGGTCGCCGGAGTCAGCGAATCGCCGGCGGACGGCGCCACGCAATGCTGTGACAAGACCGTGCCGGGCGCGGTGGCCTACACGACCAACGGCTCGCGCCAGAACCAGATCAACTTCAAACTGGACGGCGCTGACAACATGGACGGCTACACCAACGTCAATCAGCCGTTTCCCTTCCCCGACGCGCTGCAGGAATTCAGCGTTCAGACCAGCAACTACAGCGCGGAACTCGGCTCGCAATCGGGCGGGGCGGTCAACGTCATCACCAAATCGGGCACCAATCAATTTCACGGGAACAGCTTTGTCTATCATCGCAACGAAGTGCTCAACGCGCGCAATTTCTTTTCGCCCGTCCGCGACAAGCTGAAACGGACGCAATACGGCGGCACCTTCGGCGGCCCGATCATCAGGAATCGCACGTTTTTCTTCGTGGGCTTTCAGGGCACGGAGTTGCGCAACATCCGCACGGCTGGATCGTCGGTCATTCCGACCAATGCGAATATGGCGGGCGATTTCTCGGCGCTGTTGGACGCCAATAGCCCCGACAACCCGCTGGGCCGCGCGACCTACCTCAAAGACCCGCTCAAGACGGGAACGTGCAGCGCCAGCAATCAGACCGCCTGCTTCCCCGGCAACATCATCCCGACCAATCGCTTCGATCCGGTCGCGCTGAGGATGTTGAAGTTCGTGCCTGAAGTCGGCAAAACCACAGGCGCGGGCCGCGTGCAGTTTCCCCGGCCCATCCGCAACGACAACAAGTCCATCATTGTTCGCCTCGACGACAGTTTTACGTCGAAAGACCGGCTCACGGGCCGCTACAACTTCGAGGACTACGACGAAGCTTCCACCTACAACGGCGTCAGCCTCGTAACGCTCAACCCGGAGGCGGTCACACGCTCGCAGAACGCGCTCGTGCAGGAAACGCACACTTTCAGCCCAAACCTGATCAACGAATTTCGAGTCAGCTACGCCCGCGTCCACAGCGACCGGCGGCGCCCGAAGATCGAAGGCGCGACTTCGACCGACGTGGGCATCCAACATCCTTTTCTCCCGGAGACCGGCGAGACCTTCGGCGTGGACGTACGCAATTTCTTTTCGATCTCCAACACCACGCGGCTCTTCATCATCCGCAACTCGTACATGGCCAACGACGACGTGAAGTGGGTGAAGGGACGGCACAATCTGGCCTTTGGCGGGATGTATCAACTTAGCAAAGTTGATCTCGCCCTGCCCCGGACGATTCCTTTCATGCGCTTCGAGAGCAACAATGTCGGCACCAGCTATGCGATTGCCGATTTCCTGATCGGGCGCGTGAGCGGCTTCTACACGCAAGGCCTGGAACAGGAGCGCCGAAACAAGGGATGGTTCTTCAGCCTCTATGTTCAGGATGATTTTCGCGTCAACTCCCGCCTCTCATTGAGCCTGGGTTTGCGTTACGACCCGTACTTCACCTGGGGCAGTCCGACCAATCAGGTGCGGCTCTTCAGCATACAGGATGCGCTAGCGGGCAAACGCTCGCGTGTGTTTGTCAACGCGCCTGCGGGATTGTCTTTCCCCGGCGATCCCGATTTCCCGAAGAACGGCGCGACAGGCGATCACAACAATCTGGCTCCCCGCCTGGGGTTCGCTTACGCGCTGACCGGCGACGGCAGAACCAGTCTGCGCGGCGGCGCGGGAATTTATTATGACCAGCGTCCTCCAGCCATCACGTTCAACGCCTTCCAGGGCATCTTCCCCTGGTCGTTCACCTACACGCTGACGCCGCCGCCGGGGCCATTGAGCGATCCGTTGCGCGGCGCGACGTTGCCAGTGTTTCAGATTCCGCCCACCAGCACGGCGCCTTTCCCCAACTCGCTCAGCGGTGGCAACTCGCTGGCGCCTTATGAAAAATCCACCAGCCCGATCACCTATAACTGGAACCTGACCATCGAGCGCCAGTTCGTGGCGGGCACGATCGGGCGCGTCAGCTACGTCGGCAGCCGCGCCAATCACATCGGCGTGCCCATCGAGTTGAATCCGGGCAAATACATTCCCGGCAGCAAGCTGCCTCTGCAGGATCGGCGCGTCCTTCCCACCATCGGCGGCGTGCGCCAAACCAGCCAGGAAGCCAACTCGATTTATCACGGCTTCCAGGCCGCGCTTGAAAAACGCTTTTCGAGCGGCAATAGCTTCCTGGATCGAACCACGCTGCTGGCAAGCTACACCTTCGCGCGCAGCATGGACGACTTCCCGCACGGCGCCGACCCGACGGGCAACACCGGCGGCAGCGATGTCGCCACGCTGCCCTTTTACGACCCCAACCGGCGCGCTCTCGAATACGGACCTTCGCGCTTCGATCGCAAGCATCGTTTCGTCGCTTCCTACATCTGGGATTTGCCCCGGCTACAGGAGCAACACGTTTTGCTGCGAAGCGTAGCCGGCGGATGGCAAGCCACAGGCATTTATCAATACCAGACCGGGCTGCCCATCACGGTGCTGGCCGGGCGAGATCAGTCGCAAACAGGCATCAACCAGGATCGCGCTCAGTATTTGGGCGGCAATCCTTACGGGACGGGCGGCTGCCGTCCGGGCGAAGCGCCCTGTGTGAACTACCTCAACCCGGCGGCGTTCGGATTGCCCGCGCTCGGATCGGCGGGCAATGCGGGCAAAGGAATGCTGCGCGGCCCAACCTTCTGGACCTGGGATATGGGCTTCCTGAAGAACATCCAGTTGACCGAGCGGATGCGCGTGCAATTGCGAGTGGAGTTTTTCAACATCTTCAACCACGCCAATTTCGCGCCGCTGGCCGGACAAGGCGATTTCAATTTTTCCCAGGCGGGCTTCGGCGGCATCCGCAGCGCGGGCGATCCGCGCATCGGCCAGGCCGCGCTCAAGTTTTATTTCTGAGCCTCACGACGCCTGGCAGTGTGGGGCAACCGCAGAACGAATCTGCGGTTGCCCTTTTGTTTAGAGGTGTATGACGTTTGAAAATTAACCGCAACAACAGCGTAGGGGCGGGTGTTCCCCGCCTAGGCGCCTCAGCCTCAGACGCGGGCGGGGCCCCGGACGGGCTAAAGTTTTTAGGCAGCCTGTGGTAAGAAAAGCGTATGAAAAAAAATCTTTGGTCGTTGCTGCTGGTTCTCTGCGCCGTCTCGTCGCTCGGCCTTGCGCGCGTCAAATCCGCGCGACTCTTTGACGGCAAAACATTCACGGGTTGGGAAGGCAATCGCCAGATCTTCAGGATCGAGCAGGGCGCGATAGTCGGCGGCTCGCTACAGCAGCGGGTGCAGCGAAACGAATTCCTTTGCACCACGAAGGACTATGCGAACTTCGCGCTGCGGCTGAAATTCAAGCTGCTTGGCGATCCGCAAGGCGCCAACGCGGGCATTCAGTTTCGCACTCGGCGCATCCCGAATCATCACGAAGTCATCGGCTATCAGGCCGACGTCGGACAAAATTACTGGGGCGCGCTGTACGATGAATCGCGCCGCAAAAAAGTATTGGCCGGCCCAGCGCCGGAAGACATTCCGAAGTTGTTCAAACCGAACGACTGGAATGAGTATGTCATCCGCGCCGAAGGCCGCCGCATTCGCCTGGAACTGAACGGACGCCAGACGGTGGATTACACCGAGCCGGACGAAACCATCGAACAGACCGGCTGCATCTGCCTGCAAATTCACGTCGGGCCGCCGAGCGAAGCCTGGTACAAAGACATCACGATAGAAACATTGCCGGCAAAAAAATGAATCGCTATTTCCTCCTGCTGCTCCTCTTGCTTTGCCTCGCCACGCCCGGCGCTGGCGGTCGAGCATTCCAATTCTTTGAACCCGTCCAACCGCCTCGCCCGATTCAAGTGATGGCGCATCGCGGCGCGTCAGGGCAGGCGCCCGAAAACACTCGCCCCGCGCTCGAACGCGCGATTGAAGACGGCTTCGAGTGGGCCGAGATTGATCTGCAACTGACGCGCGACGGCAAACACGTCCTGTTTCACGACAGCCGCCTCGACAACAAAACCAACGGCGCGGGACGCGTCGCGGATTATTCACTGGCCGAACTCAAACAACTGGACGCCGGTTCATGGTTTGCGCCGCGCTATGCAGGCGAGCGATTGCTCACGTTGCAGGAAGCGTTCGCCATCGCGCGCGGCAAACTCAATTTCTATCTCGATTGCAAAGCCATCAATCCCGAACAATTGGCGCAGGAAATTCTCGGCGCCGGGATGGAGCGGCAAGTCATCGTCTTCAGCAACTCCGAAATCTTGCAGCGTATTCGGGCGGCTTCCAGCGGCCGCGTCGCGGTGATGCCGAAATGGCGCCCGGCGAATGGCGTGGGCGAATGGCTCACGCGATTGCAACCCGCCGCCGTGGAAATCAACGCGAACGAAGTGACGCCCGAAATCTGCCGCGTCTTTCATCGCAAAGGAATCAAGGTACAAGTGAAGGTGTTGGGTAAGGATTGGGATCGCCCCGAAGTGTGGGACATGGTCATCGCGGCGGGCGCGGATTGGCTTCAGACCGACTATGCCGAAGAAATCATTGCGCGTTCGATCCTGCGGCGGATTCCCAAACGCTCCGTCCGCATCTCGCATCATCGCGGCGCCAATCGGTACGCGCCCGAAAACACGCTGCCGGCGTTTGAAAAATCAATTCGCCTCGGCGCCGATTTCGTCGAGTTCGATGTGCGCGCGACCAGTGACGGCCAGCTCTTTCTCCTGCACGACAACGACCTGCGACGCACGACGAACGGCTCCGGTCCCTTCAAAGATTTTTCCGCGACGGTTGTGCGCGGCCTGGACGCAGGCTCGTGGTTCGGCAAGCCCTTCGCTGGCGAGCGGCTGCCGACGCTGGATGAATTTCTCTCAGCGGTGGCGGGAAAAACAGATTTGTATTTCGACGCCAAAGATATTTCGCCTGAAAACCTGGCGGCGGCGGTCGAGAAGTATGGCGTGGCTGAGCGCACGGTGGTTTATGCGGGCGTCAAGTATTTGCAAATGCTGCGCGCGCTGAATCCGCGCATCCGCGCCCTGCCGCCACTCGATGATCCGGCGGAATTGGAAACGCTCGCCGCCGAACTGAAGCCTTATGCCGTTGATGCGCGGTGGGAAATTCTCTCGCCGAAATTCATTGCCCGCTGTCACGCCAAAGGCATCCTGGTTTTCTCGGACTCGATGCGCAACCACGAGAAGATCGAGGATTTTCAAAACGCCATCCGCTGGGGCATTGATGTGATTCAGACAGACCATCCGCTGCGCGCGCTGCGCGCCCTCGAAACGCTGAAAAACAACGTGAAGAGGTCAAGGTGAACTCAGGGATTGCGGAGAAGTGAACAGCCCTTCATCGTAAATCAGACAGCTTCTGGAGAGACGTTGGCCTGGCCAGACTCGGCGAATCGTAGATGGCGTTGAAAATCAGCTTGTACGCGCCGTGAGATTGTCCGCGCCACTGCGGTCTGAAGCCGAACAGATAAACGCGCCCTGCGCCATAGAAAACTTCCATCGCGGCGGCCTTGCCTTGAATGCGTTCGGGGTGAAGCAGGAACCCGCTCGCCAGCGGATTGCGATCACTGGGATACGTTGCGAGAACCACTCCCTGAAACCCGCTCTTCGGCTCGAAAGCAGGCCCGCGCTCGAACATCACGATCGGGTCGCGCGGCATGCCCCAAAGCGCCGGATGGCCCAAATCACGAAGCTCGACTTTGAGCAGCGATCCCGAACAAAAGAACTGATCGTTCTTGAGACCGTCCAGGAGATTGGTCACCGGCAGGCCGAACGATTCGATGGCCATCAGCGAAGCGTTGTTGAACGTGATCAGAGTTCCACCGCGACGCGTGAACTCGCGCAACGCTTCCGCTCCCGCCTCGCCCAGGCCGCCGACGTACTCGCCCGGAATCGTTCCCGGAGCGAAGCCTTCCAGGATTGTGCGCGGCGCCGAGTCGGGGATGATGATCGCGTCAAGCCGCTCTCTCAAATGCCCGGCTTGAATGTCGCCGTTGCGAAGCGTCACCGGAGCGAAACCGTAGTTTTCCAGAATCCATCGCGTCCATCCTTCGTCAATGCTCGGAACCCACGCTCGATACAGCCCGACCCTCGGCTTTGAGGTCGAGATGACGCCATCGGGCGCCTTCGCCAGCGCCTGCGCGACGACGGAGTTCCTGCGGGCGATCTCATTCATGCGGTCGCGATCAACGCCGCTCACGACCATATCGCCCGCTTGTCGTCTTTCATACTCAGAGGCAAACTCGGAGGCCGGCGCTGAAGTTTCCGCGACGAAGCCCACCTTGCCGCCCGCCGCAAGCGCCTCGTTGATCGCTTTGAATGAAGCGTTCGTCCGATGACTGATTACGAAAACGGAACCGGCGCCCTGTACGCCTCCCGGCGGCGGAGCGAATCGTTCGAGCATCCGCAATCCGGCGCGCTGTTCGGCGCTGACAGGCTGCGAGACGACAGCGGTTTCAACGCCCATTTGCATCGGCAGAGTCCAGCCCGCCACATCGTAGGGAAGAATCGGAGGCCCGTTCGGCGACTCGCGCAAGTTCGGATAACGCTGCGGCTCGAAAAGTTCCTTGACCAGCGGAGCGAAAGGCTGATCCATCAGGACAACCCACGAGCCTGTCCGGTACTCGCGGCCATTTGCGGCAAAAGGTTTGACAGCCTGATGCACCTCGATGCCGTTGATCAGAAGCTTTTCCACGAGCGTCGCGGCTGTCGGCAGGTCGTGCTGATCCTGCGGGATCACGTAGGCGAATGGCGGCTCCTTCCTGAATCGCGCGATGTTGTCGCGCGCCGCCTGATAGCGATTGTAAAGCAGCGCCTCACGATACTTCGCCGTCGTGTCGAGCACTGCCATCGAAGCGCCCATCATGTAACGCACAGCGTCACCCAGACGCCACCAGCCGCCTTTCCACGGGCTGCTGTAAAAAACCTCCGACCTCAACGCCTGCCGGTCTCTCGGAAACTCATCAACCGTGTAAAAGCGCGGCGTCGCGTAGCGGTAGAGCGCAGTCTCCGTGAAGAACGCGATGCTGTTGCGAAAGATGTGAGTGAAGTCGAGAAACCCCGGATACCAATTGTCGAACCCCGTGCGATGGACGGCGCCGGGCATCTGCCGCTCATCCAGATAAGCCGCCATGCTGATGCCGTACACGTTCAGCCATCGCGCCATCAGCGGATGAATGTTTGACGAGATCGGCTCAGTAAAAGGCGGGATGAAGATGCGCGTGGGAAACGGCGCTGTCTGATGATGGCAATAAAAGACGACCGGATTCCATTCCAGTTCGGCGCGCGTCACCTCCTGCGATTCGAGCATGTTGTTCATGTACCCGTCGCGGTTGTTGTCGTGCCCGACGTATTCCTGATAAAGGTCGGGCAACGGGCTGACCTCGTAAGGCGTGCCGAGATTTTTCCGATACCACGCGACAACCTGATTTTGACCATCGGGGTTCAGTGTCGGCCACAACATCAGAATGACGTTGTTCAGAATGGAATCTATCTCCGGATCGCCTTCGGTCGCGACAAGCTTGTACGCCAGTTGAATGGTGTGTTGCGCGCCGGCTACCTCAGTCGAGTGGAGGCCGCCGTCCAGATGAACGATGGCCTTGCCTTCACGGGCGAGCGCTCTCGCGTCTGCGTCGCTCAGCCCGCGGCCGAGAGCCAGGCGTTGGGCGATTTCCTTGTATTTATCGAGCCGCGCCAGATTCTGCGGAGACGAGATCAACGCTATCTCCCAGTCCAGCCCTCTGGTAGTTTTGCCAACCGGGTAGAGTTTGATCCGCTTGGAACTCGCGGCCAGTTTGCGGAAGTATTCGCGGGACTCGTCGTAGTTGGCAAGATAAAAATCGTCGCCCGGTTTGTGGCCGAGAACCGATTCCGGCGTCGGGATCGTTTGTCCCGTAACGGAACGCGTCAAGGCAACCGTAATCAAAATGGACAGAATCGCGGGGGTAATCAGCTTTATCCACATTCGCGCATAGTAATGAGGAGGTTGATTGATGTAAAGATTGCGCGCTCAATATCAAAATCGAGGCGGTCGAGTTCTGAATCATTATCAAAATCGAGGATGATGTGTATAGCGTATGCAAAGAGTGGTAAAGACAAAGCAGGTTGAGACCGGCGATTCCCTGTTTGGGGAGACAGCGCAGTCGAAGAGTTGTGCGGCGGGTTCTTCGAGAGGCTCACGAACACCATCGGGCTGGAACAGCCCCGACACACAAACGCGTGACCAGGCGTTGTTCGACCGCGCGCGAGTGCTTAGAAAGGCTCAACCGGCGGCGCCAGCCCTTTGAGGCGCAGGTATATGACGGTCTGTCCGCGATGATGGGTCTGGTGCTCGTAGGCGTCATTGATCCTTTCCAGGCGGGAAATCTTTGCGCCGTTGCGCAAAGTCATTTGAGCGTCAAGCTGCTCGTCACTTATCGCTTTCAACCCGTTGATGACAAAATCATAGCTTTCACTGACCACTTTGCTCAGCCTGGCTTTCGTTTTGAATTCATCCTTCATCAATTCTTCTTCGTTGTAGGGCGAAGTCAGTCCGAACGCTTTAGCCGTGAAACCGAAATTCCAGAACGCCAGGTGAAGCGTCTGCTCGGCGAAGCTGCGGACTTCAGGAACCGGTTTGAAGCCGAAATGCTCTTCCGGCATTTTGGCGATGTACTGCAGCGTCCAGTCGCGGGCGCGCGTCCACTCGGCGATCATCACCGCTCGGCGCTGTGACGGTTTCTCTTTTGCAGCGGCTGTCTGTAGATCAGCCAGGCTTCGTGCGCCGGTTTCCGATCTGGCGGGCCAGGGCCGCCAAATGGCGACGAGCATCAGCGCGGTAATTAACAGGCGTAAGGATCGAGTTTTTGTTTTCATCGTCATCTCCTTTGTCATTGAACTTTTTCGGACTTCGCTAAACCGAGTTGCCGCGCGAGCCACGCGCGCCGGTCGTTGCGCGCGGCGTCGAGGTTCAAGTCGTGTTCCGCGTCGTACCATTCAATCTGCTTCGGATCGCTGGCCCGGTTGAAAAAGGCGGTGGCCGTTTCTTTAGTGATGAATTCATCCGTGTTGGCGAACTGAAACAACAGCGCGGCGGGCGCGGCGTTGGCAACGTGGCGAAGCGGATCAACCGCGCTCATCGTCAGCCGGTAGAACTGCTCGCCGCGCGCTCTGGTCGCCGCCCAGTACTTGAGCGACCAATCGCTGAAGCTGCCCGTGCCGGCCATCAGCACATAAGCTTTGACGCGTTTCTCCACGCCCGCCACCACAGCGCCATACATCGCGCCGTAATCGTGGCCGACGTACGCGATGCGTTGCGCGTCCACGTTGGGTTGCGCGAGCAACAAATCCAGCGCGCGGCGAACTTCAATCGTCTGCTCGATTACGCGCTTGCGGTCAATCAAAGCATCGGTCGGCGGTTCAAGCGCCGGAAAGTAGCCCTGAATCAGGAGCGCCACGACGCCTTGTTTCGCCAGCGCCGTCGCTTCCCGTAGAAATTCGCGCCGGTCGCCGTCAGGTCTGCCCAGCCAGTGAAAGAAGACTACGCCGGCAAAAGGGCCGTTCCCATCCGGCGTGATGAGGTAAGCCTGGATCCGCAGGTGCGGCGGGTTGTGCGCGGCGTAATTGACATCCCGATACGTGACGCCGTCTCGCGCCTGCCGGGAGGATTCTTTCAAATCGAAGGGCTTCGACCGGTCGTAGGCAAAGAGGCGCGCCGTTTCGCTTTTTGATTTCTGCGGCGCAGGCAGCGCCGTAAGCCAGGGAGCCGCCAGCAACAGCAGTCCCAAAATAAACAGGCCTGGCGCCCTTCGCCGGGGCCGGGCATCAGGCGCCATGTTCATCCGTTGATTGATTCGCATACCGGCAGGATACATTTCAACTTCGACGGGCAGAATAGCTATGTGATGAAGGCGCGAGACTGCGTGATGAAAAGCCGCCTGGCCGGGACAATCGCCGGCGCAGGCCGCAATGAACACAGGCAGGCCGACAAAAGCCGCCGTCGCTGCGACAGCGGGCCGCCACTTCTTTTGGGCCGCTCATCACGAATTCTCTCTGCTTCGTCACAAAAGAATCTTCTCAACCGTGAGTCCGCCGTATGCTTCGGCGCTGGCTCACACTGTTCGGAATATTTCGGAGTTACGCGGCAAAACGATGATGCGGCCAGAGGACCGAATCAAATGGCTGATTGCTTTCGCCGGCTGGACGCTTGTCGGTCTCTTCTTCAGCCTGCAAATTTATCTCATCTTCAATGTTCTGGAAGGCGAGCCGTTCCCGTGGTGGCGGGCGATCACTTCCACGCTGCCCGACTGGTACATCTGGGCGCTGCTCAGCATCCTCATCATCAGGCTGTCGCATCGCTTTCCGCTCGACCGCGACCACTGGTTGCGCAGCCTGCCGGCGCACATCGCCGCGAGCCTGCTTGTTCCGCTGCTTCAGTTGACGCTGGCCGTCACCACGCTTCATTTCCTGACGATGCGGCATCGCGTTCCTGCGCGGACCTGGCCGGAACGGTTCCAGTTCAACTTTTTCTTCTACTATCACTGGGGCGTGGTTACTTATTGGGCCATCGTTGGCGCAAGCCATGCCGTTTATTTCTATCGCTCGCTGCGCGAAAGAACGCTGAAGGCCGCGCAGCTCGAAGCGCAACTGGCGCAGGCGCGTCTGCAAGCGACCGAAGCGCAGTTGCAGGCTTTGAAGATGCAGATTCACCCGCACTTCCTTTTCAACACGCTGCAAAACATCTCGGCGCTGCTCGCCGAAGATGCCGCAGCCGCCGACCGGATGATTGCGCGGCTGGGCGATTTTCTGCGGCTGACGCTGGATAATTCCGGGTCTCAGACAGTGACCTTGCGGGAAGAGTTGAATTTTCTCGAACGCTACCTTGAGATCGAGCGAGTACGCTTTCAGGATCGTCTGACGACGCATTTCGACATCGAGCCGCAAACGCTTGAGGCGCAGGCGCCAAACCTGATCCTGCAACCGATAATCGAGAACGCCATCAAACACGGCCTCGCCCAGCGAACCAGCGCGGGACGCATCGAAGTTCACGCCGCGCGCCGCGATGACTGGCTACGCATCGAAGTACGCGACAACGGCGCGGGGCTTCCCTCTCATGCCGAGCCGAGCGGAGCAGTTAGCGAGGGGCGCGCAGGGCTTGGCCTGGCCAACACGCGGGCGCGCTTGCAACGGCTCTACGGCCCGGCGCACCGCTTTGAACTGAGCAATGCCGCTGACGGCGGATTGCTGGTGACGCTGGAAATCCCCTTTCAAA
>JAJVID010000213.1:12258-16884 GCA_022072205.1 Acidobacteriota bacterium | reverse complement strand
CCGAGCCTTCGCGGAATTCGGAAACATACTCGCTCTCGTCAACCTGTTCGCGGTGGATCGCGTAGGCGTAGTTGTAATGCGCCAGATAATTTTGCGGATCGGCTTCGGCGGCTTGCTGAAAATGCTTGCGCGCCTCGCCATAACGGTTCTGCCGCATCCGCAATGTCCCAAGCGAGAAATGAGCCATCGCCAGTTTCGGATCAATCGAGAGCGCGCGGTTGAGAAACGCCTCGCCATCCGCCGAGCGGTAGATGCGCCAGAGCAAGTCGCCGAGGTAAGCCTCGACTTCGGCTGCGCCGAGCGGCGCGATCCGCACCTCTGCGCTGAACGCGATCTGTTGATCGAGCGCCGCCATTTCGGACGGGTATGCGCCGCGGCTGATGTAGTTCTTCAGTTCCTTCTCGACCGTCGCGAAATCGGTTTGAAACGCTTGGGTGAAGCTTTCGTCAGCGGGTTTGCCCTGCGCCAGATCGTTGATGAACTGGTGAAATTGGGAGCGACGTTTGCCGCCGTGCAGCAGGTAATGAGTCAACGCCCACGACTCGGCGTAAAAAAGATTCTTCTTGTCGGTCTGGTTGTAATACGGCGAGTCGTAATCAACGGCGAAGAGAGTTTGCAACGGCAAAGGCGTCTGCTCGCGCAGAAGTCCGACGCGGCTTGCGACCTTTTTGCCCAGCCAGACCTTCCTCCCATCGCCGGTCAGTTCAAACGCGCTGAAGTATTCGGCTACGCCTTCGCTCAACCAAACAGGCAGCGCAACCCGCGCCGGATGCGCGCCGCCGCTGATCAACGCGTGGACGTATTCGTGAAAGATGACCGCATAAGGATTGGCGTCGCCGTGCCCCGCAGCCATCGTGATGTAGGCCGCGTCGCCGCTCGATTGAAAATAACCCGACAGGTCGGCGGGCTTGCCCTGGTAAAGCGGTTTGAAAGGCCTGTACGCCGAATCGTTTTTAAACACGACGACCGTGACCGGAATTGAAGAATTGACGGCGAGCGGCGGGAAGAGTTGCAGGAAGGCTTCGCGGAACTGTTCGAGGCGCATCGCCACGCCGCGAATATCTTTTTCGGAAGCGTTGCCGATAAGCGTGAAATGTTTCGATTGCGCTTTCATCCAGACATCCTGCGACGGCGAGGCCAAGCCGGGCCGGACGGCTTCGCGCATCGAGGTCGAAACGAAAAATGTGAAGGCGAAAGCGAATGTGATGATGAGACGCTTCATCGAAACACCTCGTGATTTGCGGTGTTTTCAATCAGGGTGAACGAACGCGGCAGACGGGAATATAGGCGCGCATGAATTCGCAAGTCAATCGCCGCTATGGTTGGCGCCACGTCAAACGCTGCGGTAACATCCCGCCCGCAATTCCGCGCAATCAATCATCAAAGCCCTGAGAGCGCACGCGGCTCGCGTGCAGCACGCAAGGATGCGTGCGCTTCCGGGGCAGGAGACTATCGCAATGACCTCTCGCTTGTTGTTGGCTCTGTCGCTGGCGGCGTTTCTGCATCTATCCGCGCCTGCTCAAAAACTCGAATTCGCGCCCGGAGCGCAATACGACGCGCGCATTCCTTCGCTCAAACAGATCGCCGGTCACGATTTCGGCCAGCGCGTCACGACGCCCGAAGAAATCATCCGTTATCTGAAAGCGTTGAATGAAGCCGCGCCCGACCGAACCCGGCTGATCAAATACGCCGAGACCTGGGAGGGCCGCGAGCTTTACGCGATCGTCATCGCCAACGCCGGCCGCATCGCGCGGCTCGATGAAATCAAATCGGGATTGCGGCGGCTGGCCAATCCGGGATCGCTCGCGCCTTCGGACGCCGAGCGGTTGATCAAAGACTTGCCGGTCGTGGTCGCTCTCGTTCACGGCGTTCACGGCAACGAGATTTCATCGGGCGAAGCGGCGCTGGCCGAAGCCTATCACCTGTTGGCTGCGCAAAACGACGCGACGGTTGATCTGATCCGGCGCGAAGCGATTGTCATTATTGATCCGATGCAAAATCCGGATGGCCGCGCGCGCTTCATCTTTCAAAATCTGCTGGGGCAGGCCGCGACGCCTGATTCCGAACCTGCGTCGGCGGAACACGACGAACCCTGGCCGGGTGGACGCTCGAACCATTACCTGTTCGATCTGAACCGCGACTGGTTCGCGCAGACGCAGCCCGAAAGTCAGGGGCGCGTGAAGCTGCTGCTCGAATGGGCGCCGCAGGTGGTGGTTGATTTGCACGAGATGGGCGGCGATTCGACTTATTACTTTCCGCCTTCGGCTGAGCCGCCGAATCCGCATATGACCAAAACTCAGGGCGCGTGGCTCGAAGCTTTCGGACAGGCCAACGCCGCGCGGTTCGACGAACGCGGCTTCGCCTATTTCAACCGCGAAGTCTTCGACGCGTTTTATCCCGGCTACGGCGTGTCGTGGCCGATGGCGCAGGGCGCGGTCGGGATGACGTTTGAAATGGCTTCGGCGCGCGGGCTTGCGTACAGACGGCAGGACGGCGCCACGCTGACTTATCTTGACGGCGCGGTTCGTCACTTCACTTCGGCGATGACGACGGCGGCGACCGCCGCGCGCAACCGCGAAAAGATGCTGCGCGATTTCGCGGAGTTCAGGCGAAACGCGGGAGCGGGAACGACGAAGGCTTATTTGCTGCCGATTGGAAATGACGCCGGGCAAACGCTGCGATTGGTTCGCACGCTGATCAACAACGGCGTGATCGTGCGGCGCGCGGACGAACCGATCAAGCTTGACGCGCGGACGTTGCCCGCCGGGACGTTCATCGTGCCCTTGCCGCAACCCGCCGGGATGCTGGTTCGCAATCTGCTCGACCCGCAGGCGCCGATGAGCGACGAGTTTCTCAAACGTCAGGAAATCCGCCGACAGAAACGATTGCCCGATCAGATTTACGACACCACCGCCTGGAACATGCCGATGCTTTACGATGTCGAATGCGTCGGCGTCGAACGCGAGTTGAACGTGAAAGCGTCAGCGGTTGACGCGGCGGCGGTCACGCCTTCGGTCAACAGCGAAACGGCGCTGGCGGATGCGATAGTCGGCTATGCGCTGCCGTGGAACGCGACGAGCGCGGCGGCTGTGATCGAGGCGTTGCAGAACGGCCTGCGCGCGCGTTTCCTGAGCCAGCCGTTCACCATCGCCGGACGCAGGTTCGCAAAAGGCGCCGCCGTATTCCGCGTGTCGGACAACGGCGGCGATTTGAAATCGTCGCTTGCCGCCATCGCCGCGCGACACGGCGCGGAGGTGGTCAAACTCGACAGCGCGTTTGTTTCCGAAGGAACTTCGCTCGGCAGCAATCAGGTTGTCGCGTTGAAATCGCCGAAAGTTCTGCTGGCGTGGGATGCGCCGACAAACAGTCTGTCGGCGGGTTGGGCGCGTTACGTGCTTGAGCGGCGTTACGGCCAACCGGTCACAGCCGTTCGCGTCAACTCGCTCAATCGCGTTGACCTGCGGCGTTACGACGTGCTGATCCTGCCATCCGGCGTTTACGCGTTCAGCGCAGACTCGCTGCGGCGGATCAAAGATTGGGTCGCTGCAGGCGGAACGCTGATCACCATCGCCGAAGCTTCACGATGGGCCGCGCGGGAAAACGTCGGCTTGCTCGACACGCGCACCGAGTTGCGCGACGGCGCTCCTGAAACCGAATCTTCCGGGGCGAGCGCAAAGGGCGAATCAGGACGCACACCGGCGACGTTCAATCAGGCGATTCAACCGGCGCGAGAGCAGCCTGAACTGACTCCCGGCGCGATTCTGCGCGTGCGGCTGGACGAAGATCACTGGCTGTCGTCTGGCGCCGATGTCGAGATTCAGGCGCTGGTCGAAGGCACGCGAGTCTTCACGCCGATCAAATTGGACAGGGGGCGCAACGTTGGAATCTACGCGACAGGAGACCGCATTCTGGCGAGCGGTCTGATCTGGGATGCGGCAAAGGAACAACTGCCGCAGAAGGCTTTCCTGATTCATCAGCCGATGGGCCAGGGGCACGTCATCGCTTTCGCCGAAGACCCGAATTATCGAGCGTACGCCGAAATGACGCAGTTTCTGTTCATCAACGCCGTGCTGCTGGGCGTGGCGTACTGATTGCTGATTGCGAAAGTGGTGGGACAATTTGGCTGTGTCCCACGCTCATATCACTTCTTCTTCTCGAACCTGTTGGGTTTGATGTTCGGATTGAGTTTGTACTTGCCGATCTTCCAGTCTTCGGTCATCTGCCCGTTCGCCGCTTTGACGATGTGGTGCGGCAACCAGATGTTGTTGACCTGTTTGTGATCGCCGAAGAAAAGCTGCACGTCCATCATGGCTGGCGTCTTCGGCTCTTCGGCTTCGCTGGCGATGGTCGCCTGATTGCGCTGGTTGCGCGGCGCAGGCTGACGATAGTTGATCATCCAGGGACGATGGGTCTTCTGATCGAACACCAAATACATTGCAAAATCGTCCGGGCCTAAGACACGCAATACGTCAACCTTGCCTTCTTTAGCTTCCATTTCCCGGTCGTAGCTGAATTCAAACTGCGATGACCCCGGCGTCGCAAGCAACAGGGCGATCAGAAAGCGCGCGTAATCAGCGCGGGCCTGTTTCTTCATCGCATTCTCCTGTTCAGGCGACATCGCGATTG
>JAJVID010000213.1:0-12158 GCA_022072205.1 Acidobacteriota bacterium | reverse complement strand
CGGTCGTAGCTGAATTCAAACTGCGATGACCCCGGCGTCGCAAGCAACAGGGCGATCAGAAAGCGCGCGTAATCAGCGCGGGCCTGTTTCTTCATCGCATTCTCCTGTTCAGGCGACATCGCGATTGGGCCACCCATTCCGCCCGGCATTCCACCGCCCATTCCGCCTCCCATTCCACCACGGCCACCTCCACCTCGCCCGCCCATTCCGCCTCCGCCGCCCATTCCGCCTCCGCCGCCCATTCCGCCTCCGCCGCCCATTCCGCCTCCACCACCCATTCCGCCTCCGCCGCCCATTCCGCCTCCGCCAGCGCCCATTGCCCCGTCACTGCCGCCCATGCCGCCTGTCGCATTCATATTTCTTTTCGTCTCAGCCCAGGCCTGATCGCCATTGACCGCCTCGATGCGAGTCAGGTCCATCGGCCCCATCAACATCGTGGTGGTTTGCATGAATTTGTCGGGCATCAGCAACTCGATCTTGAAGTCGCCCTTGACTTCGCGGCCCATCATCGCCGCCTTGAAATTGCCTTGCGCCTGAAGGCTTTTCAGAGCCGAGAGATTCGCTTCGCCGCCCAATGCTTCACGAGCCTGTTTCAAAACATCCTGCGCGTGTTTCTTCGCGGCTTCGGCGTTGTTTGAATCCTGGGCCGAAACGAAAGCGGATAAAAGCAGAGTCAGAATGAGGGTGGAAACAATCAACCGCATGGGGGTTCTCCTTTAAGAAAAATATCCGGCAGGCTGGACAGCTTGCCGGATATTGGTTTTTTGAATTCGATTGCGCCGGGCGCGCCACTAGCGCTCTTTGCTCATTTCTGCGTCACGCTGGGCGTTGATTTCGTCGTACTTTTTCTGTTGTTCGGGCGTCAACGTCTCACGGACGCGTGACCGCGTACGCGCGCGCGACTCCTTAAAGCCGGGGCATTCGGCAAACCGGCTGGGAGGAAAATCCTTGCGGGAATCTTCAAAGATTGTCCGAATCCTGCCGACCTGCTCATCGCTCAGATTCAGATCGGTCTTCAACTTTTCGATCATCCTGCCCGGCCCACGATGTCCCGGCCCTCCGGACTTGAGAGAATCGCTTTTCGCAAGATACAACCGATCGAGCGAACCGCCCGTCACTGCGCCGAGCACGAACACCACCACGATCAAAGACCAAACCTGTAATTTAACTTTGCCTTGCGAAGTCATCTTGTTCCTCCGCCATGTTTTGTCTGCCCCGGCTCCACGCCCGCAGCCGAAGCGATCAGGTCATCCTGCGAGAAGGAGAAAACATCCGACATCAGCGTCGGCGGTTCCTCACCATTCGCCGCCTGCCGTTGCTGCGACAGCGCTGGCATTAACATCAGCGACACGAACGCGACAACAGCCAGCATCGCCATCACCGGGATCGCGCGTTTCGCTCCGGTCAGCAACACCAGCCAGACGCTACGTTGTTCGGCCAGTCGCCGCTCTTCGGCTTCAATGCGCACGCGAATGCGGCGGTAAAGGAAGGGAGAAGCCGCCGCCGTATTGATCTCGACGTCGCTGGCTTCAATCGCGCGCAAAAGCTCGTCGCCGAAACGATTCAGCGTTTCGTCATTTATTGACGCCGATTCGACTTCATCTTTGTGGCGTTTATCTTTCATCCACATATTTCACCTCATAGTCACAAAAACTTTCTCAACATTTGCCGCAGCCCGTGCTGGGCGCGATGCGAACGCATTTTAACCTTGGCGACCGTCCAGCCGGTCAGGTTCGATATCTCGGCGACAGAAAGCTCTTCGAGTTTGAGCAGCGCGAGTATCAAACGGTCGTCGGGACGGAGCCGCGCCAGCAGTTTATTTGCGAGGTCGCGCGAGATGGCCGCGCCTTCGACATTGCCGCTTGCGCTCAGGTCGCGCAAACGCTCATTCAGGTAGGCCGCTTCTTCTTCCGTCAAATCGCCGAGACTGCTCTCGCCTCGACGCTGCACGCGCCGCAATTCGTCGTAACAAGTCCGCACCGTGATCCGGGCGAGCCACGAAACGAACGACTTTTCATTCCCGCCCTGATAATCACCCAGAGCGAAATAAGCCTTGATAAAACTCTCCTGGATGATCTCTTCGACTTGCTCGCGGCGCGGGAAGAAGCGGTAGCCAAGTCTCGAAACCAGGCGGCGATGACGCTCGAACAATCTCGTGAATGCGGACTCGTCTCCGGCTCGCGCGGCCGCGACCAGTTCGTCATCCGTCATTTCAGCCGGCATTTCAGCCGGCATTTCAGCCAGTATTCCAACAGGCATTTCAGCCAGCATTCCAACAGGCATTTCAGTGGGCATTTCAGCAAGCGCCTCAACTGGCGTTTCAGACTTTATATCGCCGGGCGGCTCAGCTTCTATCGTCTCGGACGATCGCTTCCGTGGAAGCCCGCCCAAATTAGTTTGAGAGTGTTCGGCAATTCGTTCTTTCATCCTGCATCCAGTGACCTGCGTCCAGGTATCCTGCATTTATCTTCAGGAAGATCAGATCGTCGCCAACTACAAAGGCGTAAAAAAACCCGGGTCGGTTACAGAAATCTTCCTGGCGCGGGAGATGATAACCTCATTCGCGGCCTCAGGGAAAAAGGTTCGGGTCAAAATCATCGGCAAGAGGCCGCCAACGCAGCCGACAAAATTCCGCCCGGCTTGATTTTTTAAGCCGTCATCGCCTACAAAGAGAAACTGTTTTCGCCCCCTGAGAGCGCACGCATCCTCAAATGCATTGAGCGCATCGAGCGCGCCAAGCCCTCTCCAATTGCCCTCTTTCAGAGATGGCGGATCAAAGGCGACCACGCTCGCAGTGATTTTTTTCCGGGAGGAATTCCACAGATGCAAGCACAACAGGCGATATTGACGTTCAGCGAAGCGGAAAGGCCGCTCGGCGACCGTCTGCTCAAGATCGCCATCGAGATTGACCGTGTCGAAGGCTACAGCGAAGCTCACGCGATCGCGATTGCGCGAATGGCCGAAAAGATCGGCGCCCGGATGGGATTGCACGGCGTAGACCTGACCGCTCTCAAGTTCGCTGCGCTGGCGCACGACCTGGGCGAACGCGCGATGAAACGCAATTACCTGCTCAGGCCGAGCGTTCTGAGTTGGGAAGAGACACTGGATTTGTGGCGTCACCCGATTCTGGGCGAGCAGGCGGCGGGCGAACTCAAGCTTTCGCGCCAAACCCAGTTGCTGATCCGCTGGCATCACGAATGGTGGAATGGCGGCGGATACCCCGACGGGCTTGCGGGCGAAGCGATTCCCGTGGGCGCGAGGATTCTGCGCGCGGTTGACAGTTACTTCGCGCTCGTCTCGAACCGCCCTCACCGCCAGCGATTTGAACGACTCGAAGCCGAGCAGATTGTCGCCGACCTGGCCGGAATCGAATTCGACCCGCTGGTGGTTAAACTGCTGCTGCACATTCTGGCCGGGGAGCGGGCGAACGAAGCCGCATTCACGTATTCCGAGACTGAACCCGCCATCAACTTTTTTGAATCAGAATCAGAAATTGACAGCGTAGCCCCGATCCATTCAATCGAAGCTCCATTCGGCGAGCCTCACCCGGAAATCGAAATAACCGAAATCGAACAGTCAAGTCGCTACGACGAAAGCGCCGAGCCTCAAGCCCCCGATGAAATCGCTCCTGCGCCAGCTTTTGCCGAGCCGCAGGCGGAGATTTCGGATGAAGCTCTGAACGAAGATCACGAGACCGCGCCAGGCGCCGAATCTTCAGAACAACACGATGAGGCCGGAATCAAAGACAATTTAGAAAAACCCGCTGATGTGACTGATGAAGAGCGGGAAAAGATCGAGAGCTGAATTTCACATTTGATCAAACGATTATGTCTACCAATTCAAACACAAATCGCCGGTGGCTGGGTTTTGAGCTGAGCGTGTTGCGACGGTTGAAATTTTCATCAATCGCAATTCCGTTCGCGGGCCAGCCGGACCTCGGCTGGTATCTGAAATTCTGGGGCAAACAAATTCTGGATAACGACGTATGCCAGTGGGCGTGGTGGATGTCGCGCGCGCTGGTCGAAAACCAGAGCGAAGAGCTTGGCGAAGAGGACGTCTCGATGACCCTGAGCGAAGCTTACGTGCCGCGCCGTCGCCTTCACAATCCGGCGCTGAGCCAGATGACGAACGAACCTCTGACTGAACCCCTGGCCGAAATAGACACCGTCTGGTTCGACAACGTCTGGCTGAACATTCAGCAAATCGAGAACGAACACCGCCGCGCGCTCGCTTACTCGACAGCGCTCGGCGTCGGCGACTATGTCTTCTCGTTCACGCCCGACACGATGGCGCTGCGGCGGCCTCTTTCGGAAGTCTTTATCGCGCTGTGGCGCAGCAGCCGTCACATCGCCAACAACGGGAAACCGAACTTCAGCGTCAATCACGACGCGCACGAGTTCATCCGCAGCGCGCGCGCCGACCTGATGTTCGCCCGCTTCCCTCGCCCCGAAGGTCTGGCCGCGCTCAGGCGAGGCGTCGTCGGCTGGCGCGAAACCTGGGTGCGCGGAACCGACGCCGACTGGGACGCGATCATCGCCGGGCAGCGCGGACGGCTGGGCGACGACGTGTTGTCGAAAGAACATTATCTGCAACTGATCGCCAATTTTCTCTCCCGCGCCAAACACATCCCCCAATGGGCGATCTCGCACACCGAAGACGGTTTCGTCTCCGCCGCTGAAATCGGCGACGTCATCAAACAGTTCCGCCGCATTGGCGTCACATACAACAAAGATTTTTCAGACGTGGTCGGCGGAAAGAACACCTTCATCATCATCGCTTGAACAGGGAGTAGGAAATGTTTTTATTTTAGCTTCCCCATTCCCTACTCCCTACTCCCCGTTCAAGCGGGTTATAATGCCCCGCGCAAATCCACCCCCAAACTCATTTGTAAAGAAGTAGCAATGGAAATTCAAATCAGAACGTCCGGCAGCGTTACCATTCTGGATTTAAACGGCAATTTGATCATCGGCAGAAGCGAAGAGAGCTTGCGCGAAGCCGTCAAAAAACTGATTGATGAAGAACGCAGATTCCTGCTAATCAACCTCTCCGACGTGCCGACGATTGATAGTTCCGGCATCGGCGCGATGATCAAATCGTTCACGAGCGTCAAAGAGGCCAACGGCAAATTGAAAGTGATGAAACCGTCGCGGATGGCCAGACAACTGCTCTCGATCACCGGCCTGCTTTCAGTCCTCGAAACATACGAGGACGAAACGTCCGCCGTCTCATCGTTCTAAAGGCAGGAGATCGGGGGGCGGAAAAGACGGAAATAACAGAACCGCACGGAAATCCTGTTTTTGCCTTCTTCCGTTTCTTCCGTTATTTCCGTCTTTTCCGTATTCTCTCGTTGCCCTTCATCCAACGCTATTCCGTATGCAAAAACCGGCGCAGCTAAAAATCGTCAATCGTTTCGGCGTCACGCGGTTGCTGCCGCTCGGCAAACCCGTCTTCACCATCGGGCGCAAAGCCGAGAACGATCTACAACTGCTTTCGGACAGCGTCTCGCGCCAACATGCCGAAATCATTTACGAAGAGGACGCCTGGTATCTGGTTGACATCGGCAGCAAGCGCGGCACGTTCGTCAACGACCAGCGCGTCGAACGCTACGCGCTGCAGCACCTCGATCACATCCGCATCGGAGGCGACGAAGACCAGCAGATCACCTTCCTTGACGACTCGGTCGAACGCGCCTCGGCGATCTTCGACAGCGCGCCGCGCCTGACACTGACTCCGCCGCTGCCGGGCCGCGAGCGAGTGACTTCGGCCAATGAAGAATTGCAAAAGCTGGCCCGCTTCGTCGAAGTCAATCAGGCGTTCAAATTTTCAATGACACCCGACGACGTGCTCTGCCTGATCGTAGACGCCGCCATCGAGATCACGCAGGCCGAACGCGGCTTCCTGATGCTGCGCAACGCGGCGGGCGACCTGGAGTTCAAAGTCGCGCGCGACCACAACCGGAGTTGGCTGGAAGGCGCCGATTTCGCCATGAGCCGTTCAGTCGTCGAAGAAGCCTTCAAACAAAACCGCAGTGTGATCATCAACGACAGCAGCGAAGCCGCGGCGCATTTCGCCCGCGAAAGCATTCGCAACCTCGACCTCCGCTCCATCGCCTGCATCCCGCTCCGCCGTTTTCAGATGACCGAAAACATGGACGCGACGACGATCTTGAAACGCGACGTGATCGGAGTGCTTTACGTTGACAGCCACGTCATCGGCGGGACGATCTCTCAGACCTCGATCCGACTGCTCGAATCGCTGGCGTTCGAGGCGACCAAATCGCTCGAAAGCGTTCGCCTGATGCACGAAGAGCAGGAGAAGAAACAGATTGAGCAGGAACTGGGCATGGCGCGTCAGGTTCAGGTCGCGCTCTCGCCCACCGCGTTCAAAGTCCCCGACCATTTCGAAATCGCCGCGCACAACATTCCGTCGCGTTATGTCGGCGGCGATTTTTATGACTTCATCCCGCTCAAAGACGACCGCTCCGCCTTCGTGCTTGGCGACGTGTCGGGCAAGGGGATGGCCGCAGCGCTGCTCGCCGCAATGGCCCAGGGCGCGTTGCAAGCTCAATTCACCAGCAACCTGCCGCTCGCCGAAGTCGTCGCCAGCCTCAACAAAGTCCTCGTCCAACGCTCGGCGTCAAACCGCTTCATCACGCTCTTCTGCGCGACGCTCGATCCCGAAGGTCACTTCACCTACATCAACGCCGGCCACAACCTGCCGATCCTCGCCCGCACAACCGGCGAGACCGAAACGCTGACTACAAAATCAGTCCTGCTCGGCGCCTTCGATTTCGTCGAATACAAACCCAGGCAAACCCGGCTCGCGCCCGGCGACGTTGTGGTGATGTACACCGACGGCGTAACCGAAGCCGTCAACGCCGACAATCAAATGTTCGGCGACGAGCGATTGGAAGAATTGGTCAAGCAGAGCGTCAGCCTGAGCGCGGAAGAGATCAAGCTGCGGATTCTGGATGATGTGCTGAGCTTTACGGCGGGCTTGCCTCAAGGCGATGACATCACGCTGATCGTGCTGAAGGTGAAGTAGCAGCAAAGGACTTTTCAGACCAGGTATTCAGGTCGAAGGGAAAGAACGCAAGTTTCAACGACGACCTCCAGCAATGGCCGCCTGAATGACCGATCACATCCGGACTACCAAAGCGCTTCTGTGGACAGTGGCTCAGCCTCGCCAATCAACTCGGAGCGGGTAGCTCCCTACGGAATACGCGTATTACTTGACCAAGTCTTCAATCCGCCTTTTTAGATTCGCGTCAATCGCCGAATCGCTCGTCTCACCTGAAACGCCCTTCAACAGGCGCTATCGTTCAACGCGCTCAACGGCGCCGCCCGGAGCGAGTTGAAAAGGCTGAGGACTAAGGCCCACGAATCAAATCTCCGATCTTTATCAGTCAATTGCGGATTGCCTTCCGGCAATCATCTTCGCCAGCGCGGGGCCTGACTGACAATGCCCGCCGCCGCTGAAATAGCTTCCGGCTTTCACACGCTGATCGAGCGCGAAGAGACGGTTCAATTCGTAACCGCAGACGGCGGCGCTCAGTTCCTGCCTTGTGGACATCGCGAAGCCTTCGGTTTCGCCGCGCAGCAAATTGCCGTGCGTGGCGCGCATCCGCGCGAAGACGCTTAAAAACGGGCTTCCCAGCAGATAGCCGTCTTCATAACTGACAATTACGTCGGCGCGGTTTTTGACGTGCTTGTTGAACCCATCGAAAAGGCGGCGCAGTGGATCAACGTAGCGATGATCGATCGTCGCCCGAAGCCAATCTTCGCGCGAGGCGAAACCGTTCGCGTCAACTGCTCCGCGCGCTTTCATCTCTTCGATGATCGGAAGCAGGCCGAGCGGATCGCCTCCCGCGTCTTCGTATTTGTAACGTTCGCCGTCGCGCGACACACGTGCGCGCCCTCGTTTGCTGATCAATTCGACGACGCCGGCGCCGGATTCGTAAACGGCGAAATCAACGCCTTTCGCCCTCGCGCAGACTTCGGCCAGCCGCGCGCGGTTTTCCGGCGCGGTGAAAAGCTCCGAAGCTCCGACCAGCCCGTGCTTCGGCAGCACTACGCTGTTTGCATCCTTCAAACTCTTTTCGGCCTTGAAGCCGGCGGCGTTGATCGCGTCGTTGAGTTTGACTTGCGTGTAATCGCCATAATTGTTTCCGTGATCCGACAACATTTCGACTTCAAGCTGCTCATTCGATTCGGCGATCAACTCTTCAACCGCGCGGTCGAGCGTGCGCAGGAAGGATTTCAACGGACGCTCGCCGCCCAGATGCGCCAGCGAATCGGTCTCGCCGATGTAGGCGACGAACAACGGCGCGTTCGAATTGCGAAAAGCCTTGCGGAAAGCGGCCAGATCGAGATGCGCGACGACAATCGCCCCGACAGGCGCGGCGACGTAAGCCAGCGAGCCTTTGAAAGCCGACGCGTGATAATCGAATGTTTCGCGGAAAGTGCCCCGAATGAATTTGCCGCCGTTCAACCGATCCTGAATCGTGCCGAGCAACCGGTTGTGCTCGCGGTCGAAATAATGATCTTCGTAACCTGGCGAATCTTCGGCGTGCAGAATCTCGATCATCGCCGCATTGGTCAGCGAAGGAAACGTCGAGATCATCCGCGCGGGTTGGTTGAAATGGTGGAAGCGGCCTTCAGCGCGCAGGTCGGCGATGGTTTTGAATGGGACGCCGTCGAGAACGATGACCAGGCGACGAGACGTAGATGAACTGCCGTATGCGGCCTTATCGAGCCACGACTGGATCGGAAGATATGAGCAACAGATGAGCAGGTAGACAGGCAACAGAGCCTGCCGCCACTTTTTAGCTTTCATTTCTCAAGTGTGAATTGCGCAGATTGAGTCTCATCTGCTTTCCGGACGATTGCAATTGTAACGCCGGCCATGACTCCGAGCGCCAGACCTGCGATTGCGCCAAGCAGAGCCAAAACAAATGGAGCCTGGCCTGCGCCGCACAAGTAAGACGCGGCCTCATCGGGGTTCATGCTCTCCGCTTGTAATTTGGCCCAGTAGTAAAGCGCAAAGCCAGCCGTAAATCCAAGCCCTCCGCCTGCGAAGAGGCTCAACAACGCGGCTTGAAAAATCGTTTTCAGACTCTCAATCATTGTCTCCTCGAAAGTAAAAAGTCTTGCGCCAGCCGCCATCGCCGCAGCAGCCATACTTTGACTGAAACGATGACGATACCGGCGCAAGTTTTCAAAGTCTCAACGGTTGCGCGAGGGTTAATGGCAAGAGCGGCGCCAGCGCCTGCCCTCGGCGGCGCGTCTGATGAAAACGGCGGAGCGAACGCGGAACACACGGAAATAACGGAACAAACGGAAGGGCTTAACCGCTGCTCTTTTTTTCCGTCTTTTACGTTATTTCCGTATGTTCCGCGTTCTCTCTGTGCTTTTCGGAATGGGTGATTGTCGGGACGATCCGTCACTCGTCATCGGAATCCTGCGCCTCGTCATTCAAAACATAGCGGCGGGTGAGACCGAGGTCTTTCAATTTTTGTTGAAGGCTCTGGCGATGCATTCCGACTCGTTCGGCGGCGCGGGTGACGTTGCCGCCAGTTTCGGCCAGAACGCGTTCAATGTAGGCGCGCTCGAATTCGCGGCGCGCTTCGCGGAAATCGGCCAGGTAGGGAATGGACAAAACGTCCGCAGCTTCGCCAGCCCCCGTCTGCGATGATCGTTGAAATGTCGAAGCGCTTTTTAGCGAAGCCTGCGCCGATCCGATCTCTTCAGGCAGATCGTCCGGGCGAAGCGTTTTTCCGTCGGCCAACACGGCGCTGCGTTCGATGGCGTTGCGCAGTTCGCGGACGTTGCCCGGCCAGTCGTAAGCGACAAGTCGCTTCATCGCTTCGGCGCCGATCTCCGAGCATTTCAACTGATAGCGTTTGGCGTAAGTTTGCAGGAAGTTTTCGGCCAGCATCGAGATGTCTTCGCGGCGGTCGCGTAACGCGGGCAGGTCAATTTGCACGACGCGCAGGCGGTAATAAAGATCGGCGCGGAATTTCTCTTCGGCGACGGCTGCGGCCAGATCGCGGTTGGTGGCGCTGATGACGCGCACGTCAATCGGAATCGAGTGCGAGCCGCCCAGCCGCTCGACTTTACGCTCTTCCAGAACACGCAACAGCTTGGCCTGAGTGTTCAAACTCATATCGCCGATTTCGTCCAGAAAGATCGTGCCGCCACTGGCCGATTCAAACTTGCCTTTGCGCTGGCCCGCCGCGCCGGTGAACGCGCCTCTTTCGTGGCCGAAGAGTTCCGATTCGATCAACTCGCTCGGCAATGCGGCGCAGTTCATTGCGATGAAAGCGCCATCCCTGCGATGCGCGCTGCGTTCATGAATCGCGCGGGCGACAAGCTCTTTGCCTGTGCCCGATTCGCCGCGAATCAAAACAGTGACGTCGGTCGCTGCGACTTTGTTGATCAGGTCGTAGATGCGGCGCATCGCATCGCTCGCTCCGAGCAGGTCGCCCACGCCGCGCGCGGCTTTCAATTCAGCGCGCAACCGTTCGTTTTCGCGACGCAGCCCTGAAGCTTCGAGCGCGTTTTTGACCACCAGCCGCAGTTCGTCAACTTCAAACGGTTTCGCCAGGTAATCGTAAGCTCCGGCTTTGATCGCGGCGATGGCTGTGCGTTCGGAGCCGTGCGCGGTGATCATCACGACGGGCGGCGCGTCTTCGTTCGCCGACAGTTCCTGCAGGTAATCCATTCCGCTCGCGCCCGGCAAATTGTTGTCGAGCAGGATCAGATCGGGACGCGATTTTGCGGCGATCTGGCGCGCGGCTTCGACGCTGGCGGCTTCGGTGATGTCGTAATTTTTGAGAGCGCGCGCCATCCCGTAACGCGACGCTTCTTCGTCGTCAACAATGAGAATTTTCGGCTCGCTCATCGCTCAGATTCTCCAGGTTAATGATTGGAGTGTTACGAAAAACGCGGTCACTTTATCACACAAGCGCGCCGCCTATCCGTCATTGGCGAAAACCTCTCCCGCAAATATTTTTTCACACCCTGATCCTTTTTGAACTCCGGTTGCGCGTAACGAGGAGAAGGAAATTACTGAACGGTACTTGGAAACCCTAATCGAGAAGGAGAGGTAAACATGTTCGACAAATTATCGGCAATGCGTGGGTCGAAAAACCCGACTTATCCGGCAAAGGCTGCCGGAAATTTTTTGGCAAGAAGATCAGCGGCGATTCTGGCGACAACCTGTTTGCTGGCCGGGCTGGCTTTGGCGCAAGCCCACCATCAGCATGAAATGGCAGCCAGGTCGTCAGCGAACGCCAACGCGCCGAAGACTGCTAAACCAATAATCTTTGCAGGCGAAGCCCAGCCTGTCGGCAATGGAACCGCCCGCCCGTGGGTCGCGACAGATAAGGATGGGAAACCGACGGCCATCGGCGTGACTTTCAGCGAAGCGGCGCTCAGCGGATTGCCGCAATCGCTCACTCCCGGCTTGATCTGGACCGAGTTCATATTGCCTTTGCCGCCGGAAGCGGCGGCGACGGGCTTCGACCACATCGGCTTGAACTGGAATCCGAAGGGGCACGATCCGGAAGGCGTTTACAAAGTGCCGCATTTCGACTTTCACTTCTACTTGATCAGCCCCGCCGCGCGCGAGCGAATCACGACGCGCGGCGAAGACCTGGAAAGATGCCGCAAACCGCTGCCGCCGGAATTCGTGCCTGAAGGATACATTCTGGCTCCAGCTTCGGAAGAGCCGGGCATGGGATCGCACTGGGTCGAACCAAACTCGCATGAATTTCACGGCAAGGCTTTCACGCACACGTTCATCTATGGAAGTTACGACGGGCGGATGATCTTCGCCGAGCCGATGATCAGCAAAGCGTTTCTTGAAACAAAGCCAGACATCACGGTTCCCGTCAAATTGCCGGCGAAATACCAGAAGCCCGGCTATTACCCAACGCAGTACAGCGTCAAATACTATCCTGAGGCCAGGGAATACACGGTCGCGATTGAGGGGTTGACGCTTCGCTAATGTCCCGCCACCAGAAATATGTAATATGCAATATGTGCTATTGCATATTACATATTTCAGTTGTTCAGTCTTGAAATCCTGCTTTTCTCACCAGCCGATCAAAACGCGGGTCTGATCGAATGTTGTCCAGGCGAGGGTCAACCAGCACG